>NZ_CP019445.1:4337198-4646998 GCF_001975225.1 Kosakonia cowanii JCM 10956 = DSM 18146
ATCCTAATCTCCTTATAAACGTTGGGACTACATAAAGCGTAGCAGCGACGCCGGATTTCTCCATGCCGAATAGATGAAGTTTTCTAATAGCAGAACAATAAAAAAGCCCGCACAAGGCGGGCTTGAGAGCAGCACAGAAGGATTACTTCTTGCGCGCGTATTTCAGGGAGTCCAGCGCCACGGCGAAGATAATGATCCCGCCCTTGATGATGTACTGCCAGTAAGGGTTGATGCCGATATAGGTCAGGCCGTAGTTGATAACGGTGAAGATGATCACACCGGTCACCACGCCCAGCACGGTACCAACACCGCCGCTGAAGGAGACGCCGCCCACCACGCACGCGGCAATCGCATCCAGCTCATACATAAAGCCGAGGTTGTTGGTCGCCGAGCCAATACGGCCCGCTTCCAGCAGCCCGCCGAAGGCGTAGAAGACGCCGGAGAGGGCATAGATCATCAGCAGGTTCAGCGCGACGTTCACACCAGAAACTTTTGCCGCTTCCGGGTTGCCGCCGATAGCGAAAATATTCTTACCGAAGCGGGTTTTGTTCCACAGCACCCAGACGAACGCCACGGCAATCAGCGCGTAGAAGGTGATGTAAGAGAGGCGGAAGCTACCGAGCGCAATAAAGCCTTGGGTAAAGGTGGAGAAGCCGCTGTCGAAGCCCGAGATTGGCGATGCGCCGACAAAGTCGTAGTACAGGGAGTTGATACCGTACACGATAATCATCGTACCCAACGTGGTGATAAACGGCGTCACGTTGAGGTAAGCGATGATAATACCGTTGATTAAGCCGATAATCGCGCCGATAACGCAGACGATCAGCACCACCACGATAATCGGCATTGTTGCCATCTCCGGGAACACCTTGTTGGCGTTCTCCATCGATTGCAGCAGCGTAGCCGCCACTACCGCCGCCAGACCGACCTGACGTCCGGCAGAGAGGTCGGTGCCCTGGGTAACAATCAGGCCCGCGACGCCGAGCGCGATAATAATACGCACCGAAGACTGGGTCAGAATATTACTTAAGTTCAGCAGGCTTAAGAACGTAGGGTCCTGGAAAATAATAATGGCCAGCAACACTAAAAGAACGACGTAAATACCGCCATCTTTCAGATAAGTGAGAAAAGTCTTTTTATTTAACGCACTCATGAGGAGCCCCTGATCTTAAAGGTGCAAAGACGCAAGACGGAGAATTTCGTTTTGCGTTGTCGTTTTAGTATCAACAATTCCAGCGACGAGGCCATTGCTCATTACCAGAATACGGTCAGTGATGCCTAACAACTCAGGCATTTCAGAGGAGATAATAATGATCCCCTTCTCTCTTTTCGCCAGCTCAGCAATCAGCTGATAAATTTCAAACTTCGCACCCACGTCAATACCGCGCGTCGGTTCATCAAGCATTAAAATTTCCGGCTGGGTTAACAACCAGCGTCCAATAATCACTTTCTGCTGATTACCGCCGGAAAGGGAACCAATCTGCGTGCGGTGGCCAGGCGTTTTTACCCGCATCGAGTCAATAACCCATTGGGTATCGCTCTTCATGCGGCTATTATCCAGCAAGCCCACTTTGTTACGATAATTCTGGATATTAGAGATTAATGAGTTAAATCCAATATCTAAATAGGCATAAATACCGGTTGAGCGGCGCTCTTCGGTGACCAGGGCAAAGCCGTTATTAATAGCTTCGTTGGCGGTATGGTTATTAATCGCCTTACCGTGCAGCTTAATGGTGCCGCCCGATTTTTCACGGATACCAAACAGCGTCTCCACGATATCGGTACGTTTCGCGCCCACCAGCCCGGCAATACCGAGAATTTCGCCCTTGCGTAAATCAAAGCTCACATCACGGATCGACGGCTGACGCAGGGAGGTAAGATTACGCACCTCCAGAATGGTCTCGCCAGGCGTGTTGTGCTTGTCCGGGAAGCGCTGGTTCAGGGAGCGGCCGACCATCATGGCGATGATCTTATCCATATCCAGCCCTTCCAGCGGCTGGGTAGCAATCCACTGCCCGTCGCGCAGAACGGTAATTTCATCGCACAGCTGGAATATCTCTTCCATCTTATGCGAGATATAAACAATACCGCAGCCACGCTCTTTCAGCTTGCGGATAATTTTAAACAGATGGTTGACCTCTTTTTCGGTCAGCGATGAGGTCGGCTCATCCATAATGACGATTTTGGCGTCATAGGAGAATGCTTTCGCAATTTCGATCATCTGCATCTGGGAAACGGATAATGTCCCGACTCGCGCGCGGGGATCGATATCAATATCCAGCTCATCAAAGATGGCTTTCGTGTCGTGGTACATCTTATCCTGATCGACAAACACGCCTTTGGTCGGGTAACGCCCGAGCCACATGTTATCCATCACCGAACGCTGTAATACCAGGTTCAACTCCTGGTGCACCATCGAAATACCGTTTTCCAGCGCCTCTTTAGCGGAGTGGAAATCGATCTCTTTACCCTGAAATAGAATGCTGCCGGAATCTTTTTGGTAGATCCCAAAAAGGCATTTTAATAATGTCGATTTACCCGCACCGTTTTCACCCATCAATGCATGAATAGAGTGAGGACGGACTTTTAAATTGACATTATCGAGCGCCTTTACGCCGGGAAAGGACTTGTTGATATTGCTCATTTCCAACAAGAATTCACCTGACGACTGAGTATTATTGCTGACCATAATTCTACCTTGTTGGCCTGGCATATCATTTTTATAAAAGGGCGTATTAAACAATACGCCCAGTGAGAACGGTCGAACTAAATCTTATTTACCGGTAATTTGCGCCAGGTTGTCTTTATCAACGCCGACGTAAGGAATACGGACAATCTTGTTCTCAATTTTCCAGGTGGTGCCATCTGCCGCACCTTTGCCATCAGCAAGGTTTTTCGCCAGATCGAAGGTCGCTTTCGCCTGGTTGTTGGCATCGTTCAGCACGGTACCGGCCATCGCGCCCGATTTCACCAGCGCCAGCGCTTCTGGCAGTGCATCGACGCCAAATACCGGAATCGCGGATTTGTTGTGGGCTTTCAGCGCTTCAACCGCACCCATTGCCATCGCATCGTTGTTGGCAATCACCACTTCGATTTTGTTAGCGTTCGGGCCAGAGAGCCACGCGTCCATTTTGTCTTTCGCCTGGGCGGTGTCCCACATTGCAGTATCTAATGCCAGTTGCTGGGTTTTGATGCCTTTATCGTTCAGCTCTTTAATCACGTAGGTGGTACGCGCTTCAGCATCCGGGTGGCCCGGCTCGCCTTTCAGCAGCACGAACTGAATCTGACCATCTTTGTTCAGATCCCAGCCCGGGTTAGCCGCCCAGTGTTTGGCAATCAGGTCGCCCTGAATCACGCCGGACTCTTTGGAGTCGGTGCCGACGTAGTAAGCTTTGTCATAGCTATCCAGCGCTTTGCGGGAAGGCTCTTTGTTGAAGAATACGATAGGCACATTCTGGCCGCGCGCTTTCTCGATCACCGTGCCCGCCGCAGCCGGGTCAACCAGGTTGATGGCAAGGGCTTTAACCCCTTTTGCCAGCAGGACGTCGATCTGATCATTCTGTTTGGATTGGTCGTTCTGGGAGTCGTTCATCAGCAGCTGAACATCCGGTGCTGCTTTACCGTCTTTCTCAATCGCCTTACGCACAACGGACATGAAGTTGTCGTCATATTTATAGATGGTCACACCAATACGGGTATCCGCTGCGTGTGCGGCTGCGCCAAACAGCATGCTTGCCATGACAGCAGACAGAGTCAACACCTTCTTATTCATGGTATCTCCGGTTTTATTATATGCAGGGTAGTGCTTGTGAATAGTGCTCGGCGGGTCAGTATGTTAAGAAGAGGTTACTGACACCCGACGTTCACGCTAAAAAAATTCAATCGTCCGTGTTCGGTAACGCTCCAGAAGATCGCTTTATCCGATGCTTTTACGTGAACGTCTCATTAAAAATGAATACTCACCGTTACATCGTGTTTCAGCTTCCAAAACGCTGACATCATAGTCAGCGCCTTGTTAAGATACTGTGAATTTACTCACAGATTGAAAACGGTTACATCGCGACGCATTACGAGTTAGTGATCGGCGCCACACTTTGTCGCAACGCCACAGAATGACGACGTACCAGCGTAGGCATAAAGCAGTGTGCGGCCTGCGGATCGAGCTTGCCCGCCGCCCCCTGTAGCGCCAGCTCCGTTGCCAGCCGTGCCATTGACGCCACAGGGTAGCGCACGGTGGTTAATTGCGGATCGGTGTAACGGGCAATGGGGATATCATCGAAACCAATCAGCGACAGATGCTGCGGCACCGCAATGCCGTTGTCTTTCAGCGCCGTCAGCGCACCCGCTGCCATGCTGTCGTTGTAAGCAAAAACGGCGGTCAATTGCAGATTGCGACCCAGCAGCTCTACCATCGCCGCCTCCCCGCCCTGCATATCCGGCGAACCGGTGCCAACCCAACTGTCCGGCGCGGCAATGCCCTGCTCTTCCAGTGCGCGGAACCAGCCCTCTCGGCGTGAATCGTTATCTTCTATCTGATGGCTGGAGGCGAGGTAGCCGATGCGTTGATGGCCATTATTCAGCAGCATGCGCGTCGCCATCACCGCCCCGCTGACGTTATCAAGGCAGACGCAGCGGTGGGCGTAACCGGGCACCACGCGGTTGATCAGCACCATGCCGGGGATCTGCTCCATAAAGCCCGTCAGCTCTTCATCGCTGAGCGCTTTTGAGTGCACAATCAGGGCGTTACAGCGCTGACGTATCAGCACCTCAATGGCGTGCCGCTCTTTTTCCGCCTCATGGTAGCTGTTGCCAATCAGCACATACTTTTGATGTTCCTGCGCGACGGTATCCACCGCTTTGACCAGCGCACCGAAGAAGGCGTCGGAGACGTCCATCACGATCACGCCGATGGTGTCGCTCACCTGCGTCGCCAGCGCCTGGGCGTTGGCGTTCGGGCGATAACCCAGCTGGGCAACAGCCTGCATCACGGTTTCGCGCGTCTCCTGGCTGACCAGGGCGCTGTTGTTGAGTACGCGGGAAACCGTCGCGACGGAGACGTTCGCATGACGGGCAACGTCACGAATGGTGATCATTTTTTCCCACCTTGTCTGAATGGCGGCACGTCACAGGCACCCCCTGGGTAAAGTAAGGAGGCTATTCTGGCAGTCGCGGTGGCTTTGCTACGTGAGAGGCATCACATCAATGGAAACGGTTACATCGCATTTGTTAACGATTGTGATCCAGATCGTTATCTGCTTGTAGGCGGTAATGCGCTGCCCGCCGCACGGGCGGTCAGTTGTCGCCATAGCCATTCGACGGGGCCCTGGCGGAAACGCCTTAGCCACAGCACGGAGAAGAGGATATTAACCGCCCAGACGGCGGGGACGATCGCCAGCAGTTGCAGGCGGTCAAAGCGCATAAACAGACCGAAATGGTTAAACAGCGTGGTGCAGATCAGGGTTTGCAACAGATAGTTAGTGAGCGCCATGCGCCCGACGCAGGCGATTGCGCTCACCAGTTTGCTGGCGCAGATTTGCGGCCAGAAGCCCCACGCCAGTGACGCATAGCCGATGGCCTGCACCGGTGCGCTCAGCTCGCGCGGGGCCTGCAAAAAGAAGGCGCACCAGCGGTACGACCAGCCCAGTTGCCACTGGGCGACAATGGCGGGAATATTCATTGCCATTCCCGTCACCACCAGCACGGCGCCGACGCGCCGGTAGTGGCGCAGCGGGAACTGCCCTCTCATCCAGCCGCTGCGCATGAGTGCAGCACCAATCAACATCAGCCCGGCCAGCTGCCAGCCATATTGCACGCCGAGCGCCAGTAAGGCGTTTGACAAGAGATCGCTGCGGTTGCTCAACCCCTCCATCAGCGTGCCGCTGGTGCGCCACCAGGCTTCATACTGCACGTTAGCGGCGTCCGGCAGCCAGAAGTTGTTCGGCGTCGTACCGGAGATGGCGCCCAGCAGCAGCAAGACGACAATGCCGATGAGATAGAGCACCACGCCGGTATGAAACATTGCTTTCACGCTCTGCGCATCGCGAATCATTCGCCAGCCGATAAGCCCCACCAGGCCATAAGCCAGCAGAATATCGCCTTCCCAGAAGAAGAGTGCGTGAATGAAACCGAGCAGCACCAGCAGCGTCAGGCGCGACTGGATCCAGCGCTTGCCGCGTGGCAGCAGCATCTGTAACCCGGCACCAAAGAGAATGGCGAACAGCGAGAGAAATTTTACCTGCGCAAAAAGGTCGAGCAGCGCCCAGGTCCAGGCATCATGCAGGGTGATGTCGCCATACCAGGCGGGATTGAGATAGGCCGCCTTCGGCAGACCAAAGGCGGTGATATTGAGCAGCAGAATGCCGAGGATGGCGAGGCCACGGATAAAATCGAGCGTGACGCTCCTTCCCATGTCGGCGGCTCCTGCAATCAGTTAGTGTGGCGAACGGCGCGCAGGAACTCCTGGCGGGTGTTCTGGCTCGACTTAAACAGGCCACCGAGCGAGGTGGTGGTGGTCGCACTGGTCGCATCGCGAATGCCGCGCGCTTTCACACAATAATGGACCGCATCAATCGATACCGCGACATTATTGGTGCCAAGCAGGGTTTGCAGCGCGGTGAGGATCTGCTGGGTCAGGCGTTCCTGAACCTGCGGGCGCTGGGCGAAGAACTGCACAATGCGGTTGATTTTCGACAGGCCAATCACCGACTCTTTCGGGATGTAAGCCACCGTCGCTTTGCCGTCGATAGTGACAAAGTGGTGTTCGCAGGTGCTGGTGAGCGTAATGTCGCGCACGGTCACCATCTCATCGACCTTCATCTTATTTTCAATGACGGTGATTTTCGGGAAATTGGCGTAATCGAGGCCGGAGAAGATCTCATCGACATACATTTTGGCGATGCGATGCGGCGTTTCCATCAGGCTGTCATCATTCAGATCGAGATTGAGCAGCTGCATGATCTCGGTCATATGGCCGGCGATAAGGCGTTTACGGGTTTCATTATCCATTTGCACCGGGGGGCGCAGCGGGGTTTCCAGACCACGGGCAACCAGCGCCTCGTGCACCAGCGCCGCTTCTTTACTGAGTGATGACATATTTTCTTCTTCTCCTGCAGGTATGGCGTGCTTCGCGTGTTGCGGCGAAGTGAGGCAACATTGTGCGTGAGGTCGCGCACATAATCCAGCCCGCCGGGGATAATTATTGAAATTGCCGCTGCCTTTCAGGCGCGACGTTTCCACACCAGAACACCGCCAATTACCAGCGCAACCGCCGCAATGCCGAGCGCCGGTTCAAGGCGTCCGGTAAGCCAGGTCGAGAGCGCAGAGGTCATCGGGCCGACCAGTTGCCCGACGGCATAGCCGGTGGTGAGCAGGCCCGCCATATAACGCGCGTGATAGGGTGCCAGCTCGCGACCATAGAGCAGTGAAAGCTGCACTGCGCAGAGAAAACCGCCGCCGACCAGCACCGCGCCGCACACCAGCCCGCTCAACCCCGGCAGAAGCCAGGCTGCCAGCACGCCCGCGCCCTGCAACCAGAGGACTATCGCCAGCCGCTGATGGCTCTGCCCGCAGTGGCGCAGCAGAATACTGAGACCAATGCCGATCACTGCCGCGAGGCCGAAAACCGGCCAGACAAACTGGGCAAACAGGCTGCCGGGAAAGCGCAGCGCTGCCATCTGCGACAAAAAGGTAGCGGGCAGAATATAGCCAAACCCGGCCAGGCTGTAGCTCCAGACCAGCCGTTTCAGATCGGTGGTCAGGTGCAGAGGCTGCGTCTTCACCTCCGGGCGGTGCCACTCACCGGGCTTCGGTAAGTAGCGGGCAATCAGCGCCACCAGCAGCAGCGCCAGCACGCCATAAACTTGCCATGCTGACGCAGCGCTTAAGCCTTTGGCCTGAATCGCTACCGCCAGCAATCCGCTTAACGCGATGCCCGCGCCCGGCCCGGCAAACACCGCCGCGCTGAGGCCCGGCTTTCCGGCATGGGCCAGCCGCTCATTGGTCCACGCGGCAATCAGCACCATTCCCCAGCCGCTCATCGCGCCGATAATAAGCCGAATCGCACCATGCAGCAGCGCGTTGTCTGCCAGCGCAGAGAGGAAGGTGAGCAGCACCGCGCCGCCAATGCCAAGCCACAGGCGCACTTCGATATGCCGCTTCGCGCGCATCGCATCCCAGGCACCGAGCAGATAACCCAGGTAGTTAATGGCTGCCACCAGCCCGGCGCTGGTGAGGGTGAGCTGGCCGTCGCGGATCATCAACGGCACCTGCGGGGTAAAGGCAAAGCGGCCAATACCCATCACCACCACCAGTACGATAAAACCGCAAAGCGCGACGCGTAACGCCATCTCCGCCTCCAAATGTTAATGTAAAGTTATGTTTATGATGCAGTATGTTGCGCAAGTGCGGAAGTGAAAGTTACTCACAGCGGCGTGAATTATCTGTATTATGCAGGGTTATCACTCTGTTTATCTCTGTGAAACCTGAGGAGCCCCGCATGGAATTGCTCGAAGAGCACCGCTGTTTTGAAGGCTGGCAGCAGCGCTGGCGTCACGACTCCAGCGTCCTGAACTGCGCCATGACGTTCAGCATCTTTTTACCGCCGCAGCGTAGCGATGCGCGCCCGCCGGTGCTTTACTGGCTCTCCGGCCTGACCTGCAATGATGAGAATTTCACCACCAAAGCCGGGGCGCAGCGCGTCGCTTCTGAACTGGGCATTGTGCTGGTGATGCCGGACACCAGCCCGCGCGGCGATGAGGTGGCTGATGCCGACAGCTACGATCTGGGTAAAGGGGCCGGCTTCTATCTTAACGCCACGCAGCAGCCGTGGGCCACGCACTACCGGATGTTTGATTATCTGCGCGACGAACTCCCGGCCCTTATCCAGAGCGAGTTTAACGTCAGCACCCAGGCGGCGATCAGCGGTCACTCCATGGGCGGCCACGGCGCGCTGATCATGGCACTGAAAAACCCCGGCCGTTACACCAGCGTCTCCGCCTTCGCGCCGATTGTGAACCCGCTGCAGGTGCCGTGGGGGCAGAAAGCCTTTACTGCCTATTTAGGTGAGGATGCCAGCCAGTGGCGCGAGTGGGACAGCTGCGCGCTGATGCTGGAAAGCGGCGACGGTGACGCCATTCCGACCCTTATCGATCAGGGGGATAGCGATCAGTTCCTCGCCGATCAATTGCAGCCGGCGCGGCTGGCAGAAGTGGCGCGGCAGAAAAGCTGGCCGCTGACCCTGCGCATTCAGCCAGGGTACGATCACAGCTACTTCTTTATCGCTTCGTTTATTGAAGATCATCTGCGCTTCCATGCGCAGCACCTCTTCCGCTAAGCGTCACCCCGGCGTTTTCGCGCCGGGGTCTCTCATCAGAAGCGGTAATCAATCGCCGCAAAGTAGCGACGTCCATCTTCGTTAAAGCTGTAGTCATCCCGGCTAAGATCTTTATCGCCGAGGTTGAGCACGCCCGCGCGCAGTTTGACGTTTTTCGTCGCCTGCCATGCGCCGCCCGCATTCCAGATAACATACCCGCCCGGCGTTGCGCCCTGTGACACCGAACGTTTTTCGCCACTGTAGTTCGCCGAAACATAGAACGACCACGCGTCGTTAGCCTGCCAGTCCAGCGTGCCGTTAGCGGTGTGGAATGGCAGATCCTGCAACGGTTTATTGCCACCGCCGCTCAGATTGCGCCCGTCGTTATAGGTGTAATTCAGGGTCAGCTTCCACGCTTCATCGAACGGGATTTTCACCTCCGTCTCTACGCCCTGAATACGTGCTTTATCAACGTTGTAATAGCGGAATACCGGCACCCGCACGCCCTGGGCGTTACGCTCAAAGCCGACAAAGTTAGGGTAGCCCGGCGCCTCGGTCAGGCTGCGAGTGCGGCTGATATTGATCATATCCTCAATATTGTTCTGGAAGGCGGTAACGCTGCCCTGAACGCCCTCCAGCCAGCCCTCTTCGCCGCTGTAGTAAAGCCCCAGTTCAAAGCTTTCGCTGGTTTCCGGTTTCAACTCCGGGCTGCCGACAATCCGGCAACCGCCGCGACAGGAGTTGGTCGCCCAGTCGGGGCTTAGCTGCAACAGCGACGGCGCTTTAAAGGCCGTTGCCCAGCCCCCTTTCACCGTTATGGTATCGGTGGCGCTCCACACCAGATAGGCGCGCGGGCTCCAGTGATCGCCATAGGTTTCATGGTCATCCATGCGAATGCCGGTGGTCAGCGCCAGCGGCTCGACAATGCGCCACTCATCTTCAATAAACAGCGCGTACTGATTAGCAGAGGTTTTGCTGCTGTTGCCGCCGGTCAGGTTAACGGGATCGCTGAGCTTGTCATGACGCCACTCCCCGCCAAGGGTGACTAACTGATTAATCTCGCCCAGCGGCAGCACTACTTTGCCATCCACAGTGTTGCTTTCCGAACGGATAGCGCTGGCGTTGCCGGGGTTTTTGTTATCAATCTTCTCGCCGTAGAAACGCAGCTCGCTGTTAGCGCTGCCCCAGCGCCCGTTGTGCGCCAGCGAGTAGTTCTGGCGATCGAGGCGGTTTTTATTGAGTGAATCAGAGTTGCGATCCTGGCGGTCATAACCGTAACCAGCGGTAAAGTCGTGATCTTTGGTTGGCGTCCAGGCCAGTTCAACATTGCCATCGCGGCTGGTAAAGCCCTCGATGCGCGGTGACTCACCGCTGGCGGCGGTTTGCGACGCTTGCTGACTATCTTTTTCGCGCTTCGCCACGCCGCCAAAGGCCTTCAGCCCGAGCACGCCGTCAATCAGTGGCCCGCTGGTATAGAACTGTCCATTTTGCGTATCGCCGCGATCGCGGTGCGCCTGAATGGTGGTATCCGCGGTAATTGAGCCGCTCCAGCGCTGGCCGATTTTTTTGGTGATGATATTCACCACGCCGCCGAGGGCATCGGAGCCATACAGCGACGACATCGGGCCGCGCACCACTTCAATGCGCTCAATCGCTTCTACCGGGATCCAGTTGAGGTCAAAATCGTTGTGGCGGAAGACGGCATTGCGCGAGTTGACGCGCTTGCCATCAATCAGGATCAGGGTGTAACTGCTGTTCAGCCCGCGCAGGCTGACGCCTTTGCGGTTATCCCCTTCATTGGTGAGCTGCACGCCGGGCACCTCTTTCAGCACATCTTTCAGGTTTTGCACCGGCCTGCGCTGTAAATCCTGCTGCGTGATAACACTGATGCTGGCGGGCGCATCTTTCAGGTTCTGCTCGCTGGCCGAAGCGGTCACCACCAGCGTTTCACCCTCCCCTGCGGCGGCCATCACCGGCAGCGCCAGCGTTAACGCGGACGCACAGAGGCCTCCCCGCATAATGGGATTCAAGGTAAACATTCCGTAACTCCATGAGGTCTGAAAAAGATTGAAAAATTTGCTCACGTATTGCAAAACCGCGCCCGTTACATTGACGGCAGCGTTATTGATTGCGGAAACATCAGGCGCGTGAATTCCGCCGGGTTCCCTTTCTTTTCAGGCGCTTACCTTAATGTAAACGAGAATGATTATCAATTTCGAGAACTTAAAGTTATGTAAAGAGCGGAAGGGAAAAGTGGAAGAGAGGGATAAAAAAACGCCCTCTGAGCAGAGGGCGTCAAGCAGGCGTTATTTGGTAAAGCGTTCCGGGAATTCCATCTCGCTGTAGCGCACAAAGCGCGTTCCTTTGCTGAACTTGTAGCCCAGCCAGATCACCAGGAAGAGCGGAATGCCGATATAGGTCGCCGTTACCGCACCCCAGTCGATAGAGTCTTCGAGGAAGGCCTGGTAGTTCTGCCCAAGGGTAATAATCAGGCAGAGCACAAAGGCGAAGATCGGCCCAATCGGGAAGAAACCGGAGCGGTACGGCAGGTTATCCAGCGAGTGGCCCTGCGCAACGTAGCCGCGGCGGAAACGGTAGTGGCTGATGGCAATGCCCAGCCAGGCGATAAAGCCCGTCATACCGGAGGTGTTAAGCAGCCACAGGTAGACCGTCTGGTTGCCAAACATCGAGGTCAGGAAGCAGAGACCGGCAATCACCGTGGTGGCATACAGCGCGTTGCGCGGCACGCCGCCTTTCGACAGTTTAGAGAAGATGCGCGGTGCTTTACCGTCGCAGGCCAGCGTGTAGAGCATACGGGTCGATGCATACATCCCCGAGTTGCCCGCCGAGAGTACCGCCGTCAGGATCACCGCATTCATCACCGCCGCCGCCGAAAGCAGGCCAGCATGTTGAAACACCAGCGTGAACGGACTGACGCTGATATCTTTCACGTCGTTACGCAGCAGGCTTGGATCGGTATAGGGAATGATCAGGCTGATAATCAAAATCGCGAAGACGTAAAAAAGCAGGATTCGCCAGAAGACCTGACGCACCGCGCGCGGAATGTTCTTCTCCGGATCTTCCGATTCACCAGCCGCGATACCGATAAGCTCGGTGCCCTGGAAGGAGAAGCCAACAATCATCGCCACGCCAATCATCGCCGAGAAACCGCCGGCAAACGGCGCATCGCCGATACTCCAGTTGCTCCAGCCCGCCGGTTTTTCCCCCTGGAAAATGCCGACAATCATCATCACACCGACGATGATAAAGATGATCACAGTGGTCACTTTGATCAGCGAAAACCAGTATTCCGCTTCGCCAAAGCCTTTCACCGAGATGTAGTTAAGCAGGAAGATCACGACCAGGAAGAGCGCACTCCAGATCCAGCCCGGCGTATCCGGGAACCACCAGGTCATCACCAGTTGGGAAGCGACAAGGTCAACGGCGATGGTTACCGCCCAGTTGTACCAGTAGTTCCAGCCGAGGGCGAAGCCGAAGCCCTCTTCCACATATTTCTGCCCGTAGGTCGAAAAGGAGCCGGAAACCGGCATAAAGGCGGCAAGTTCGCCAAGGCTGGTCATCAGGAAATAGACCATCAGGCCAATCAGCATATAGGAGAGCAGCGCGCCGCCCGGCCCCGCTGAGGAGATGGTCGCCCCGGAGGCGACGAACAGACCGGTCCCGATGGAGCCGCCAATTGCGATCATCGTCAGATGACGCGCTTTCAGTGCACGACGAAGCGTGGTCGCTTCTGTGGTTTTTGTTTCGGAAACCATAAGAAAAAGCTATCCATCCAAAAAATGAGGCGCGATTGTAGCAGACGAAACGCGGCCCTTCCGGTGGAAAAGGTCTCTTATTAGAGACCTTCATAATTGGCCGCGAATTATAAGTAAAGCAGTGAATGGAGGATGTTGCGAGGCGAAAACGCGCGGTCAGGCGAGACCGCGTACCGAAGCGATAAACTGCTGTAACTCAGGCGTGCGTGGCTGGTTGAAGAAGGTTTTACTCGCCCCCTGCTCCCACACTTTGCCCTGATGCATAAACACCACCCGATCGCCCACTTCACGGGCGAAATTCATCTCATGGGTGACCAGAATCAGCGTCATCCCTTCTGCGGCAAGCTTTTCGAGCACGCGCAGCACTTCACCGACCAGCTCGGGATCGAGCGCGGAGGTGATCTCATCGCAGAGCAACACTTTCGGCTTCATCGCCAGCGCGCGGGCAATGGCAACGCGCTGCTGCTGACCGCCGGAGAGGCTGGACGGCGCATAATCGATGCGATCGCCCAGCCCGACTTTCTCCAGCATCTCCACCGCCAGCTCGCGGCAGGCTTCAGCTGGCATTTTCAGCACCCGGCGCGGCGCCAGCATCACATTTTCCAGCGCCGTCATGTGCGGAAAGAGGTTGAAGCTCTGAAACACCATCCCGACGGATCGGCTGATCTCCCGCGCCTGCGATTCACGGTCGGTCACCGTCATGCCGCCGAGTTTGATGCTGCCATCCTGGTAGCCCTCCAGCCCGTTCATGCAGCGCAACAGGGTGCTTTTGCCCGAGCCGCTGCGCCCGATAATCGACACCACTTCGCCCATCTCAATATCCAGGCTTACGCCCTTCAGCACATGGTTGTCGCCATAATATTTCTGAACATCATTAATGGTCATGAGCGGCATGGAACTTTTTCTCCAGATAGCGGCTGTAGCGCGACAGCGGATAACACAGCAGGAAGTAGCCCGCGGCGACGAGGCCGAAGACCTTAAACGGCGCAAAGGTGACGTTGTTCAGCATGGTGCCCGCCTTGGTTAGCTCGACAAAACCGATAATTGACGCCAGCGCCGTGCCCTTCACCACCTGCACGGAAAAACCCACCGTCGGCGCAATGGCAATGCGGATTGCCTGCGGAGCGATAACGCGAAACAGCGTCTGACCAAAGCTCAGCCCGAGACAGCGGCTGGCTTCCCACTGCCCTTTTGGCAGGGCGCGAATCGACCCGTACCAGATATCGAGCAGAAAGGCGCTGGTGAAGAGCGTTAAAGCAAGCGTGGCGGCAGTCCAGGCGCTGACATCAATGCCGAACAGCCCAAGGCCAAAAAAGGCGAGGAACAGCTGCATCAGCAGCGGCGTGCCCTGAAACAGCGCGGCATAGGCGCTGACAAAACGCTGCGGCCAGCGCCAGCGGCCAAGGCGTACCATTAGCAGCGGTAGGGTGACCAGTGTGCCGCAGAAAAAGGCAATCAGCGAGAGCAGCACCGTCCAGCGGGCGGCCAGCAGCAGGTTGCGCACAATATCCCAGTCGGTAAAGGTACTCATTATGCTCCGCTCCCTAACCATTTGCGCCCAATCGCCAGCAGCGCCTGGCGCATCAGCAGCGAGAGCGCGAGGTAGAGCAGCGTGGTGACGAAATAGACTTCAAAACTTAAAAAGGTGCGCGACTGAATAAGGTTCGCCATAAAGGTCAGCTCCTCATAAGAGACCTGCGACACCACCGACGAGCCGAGCATTACCATCACGCACTGGCTGACCAGCGCCGGGTAGATCCGCGCCAGCGCGGGCGGCAGCACTACGCGCAGGAAGGTCTGAACCTTTGTCAGGCCAAGTACGCGCGCCGCTTCCCACTGCCCTTTTGGCGTCACCTGAATGCCCGCGCGGATAATCTCCGTGCTGTAGGCGCCGAGGTTAATCAGCATGGCGAGCAGCGCCGCCTGCCCGGCGGTAAGTTTCAGCCCCAGCCCCGGCAAACCAAAAACAATAAAGAAGAGCTGCACAACAAACGGCGTATTGCGGATCACCTCAACATAAATTCCCCACAGCGTGCGCAGCACGCCCGGTTTGCCGCTGCGCAGCGCCGCGCCGAGGATGCCAAGCGCGACGCCGCCTACCGTTGCCAGCAGCGTCAGGGTGATGGTTGTCCACAATCCGGCCAGCAGTTCCGGCCAGAAGGGCCAGAGCGCGGCGAAATCAAGCGTCACCGTCATCGCTTATGCGCCAAAGTTTGCGGGCAGCGGTGCCTGCATCCACTTCTGCGAGAAGCTGTTCAGCGTGCCCTCTTTCTGCGCCTGATCGACCAGCTTATCGACCTCGGCCTTCAGCGCCGGCTGGTTTTTCATCAGCCCGATAAAGCAGGGAGAGTCTTTAAGCATAAATTTGCTTACCGGCGCGTGTTGCGGGTTCTGGCGGGCAATTGCCGCCACTACCACGTTGCCCGTGGCAAGGAAGGCAACCTGGCCGGAAAGATAGGCCGAGAGCGTGGTGTTGTTATCTTCATAGCGCTTCACCTGGGCATCTTTTGGCGCGATATCACTCAGCACCATATCCTCCACCGCGCCGCGCGTGACGCCGATGGTTTTGCCGCTCAGGGCTTTCGCATCGGCAAGGGTTGCGTCTTTCGGACCAAAGACGCCGAGGAAGAACGGCGCATAGGCGCGGCTAAAATCGATTACCCGCTCGCGCTCGGCGTTTTTACCGAGGCTTGAGATCACCAAATCGACTTTGTTGGTTTGCAGGTAGGGCACACGGTTTGCGCTGGTGACCGGCACCAGTTGCAGCTTCACTTTCATCCCTTTCGCCAGGTAGTTAGCCATGTCGATATCGTAGCCCTGCGGCTGCAAATCGGTGCCTACCGAGCCAAACGGCGGGAAATCCTGCGGGACGGCCACGCGCAGCACGCCGCGCTGCTGAATATCCTGCAACTGATCCGCCAGCGCCTGGGCGGAACAGATCATCATTACTGCTGCACTGGCCGTCGCCATCATCCACTTTTTCATCTCAACACCTCATCGCCCATGAAACAAAAGATTCTTTGAATCACTTTTTGCAACTAATGTGCCAACGAAGCCAGTGCCTTATTCAGCGGGAGTGCGGGTAAACGGGAGGAGGCCTGCACCCCTAAAACGGTGCAGGTGCCTGCTGATGGTGCAATCAGATATCGCAGTAGCGAATAAAACGGGTCAACGCGCTGGAGAGATGTTTCTGGCGGTGATGAATGCGCCACAAGGTACGCACCAGGCGGGGTAAGGGCAGCGGGACTTCCACCAGCGTGCCGGTTTCCAGCTGTTCGGCAATCACACGGCGCGACAGGCAGCTGATGCCCAGCCCGTGGCGCACCGCATGTTTAATCGCTTCTGAATTGCCAAGCTCCATGCCTAGCTGAAACTGCGGCAGGTGTGAGAGCAGTAGATAGTCGACGATTTCGCGGGTACCGGAGCCGCGCTCGCGCAGGATCCACGGCGCAGCGGCAAGGGCTTCCAGCGTCACCTCCCGCTGCAACAGCGGCGAGGAAGGCGGCGCAAACACCACCAGTTCATCTTCCAGCCAGGGTTCAGCAATGATCTCCGCTGCATGGCACGGCCCTTCGATAAGCCCAATATCAACGCGAAAATCGGCCACGGCGGTGATCACATCCTGGCTATTGCCGACGCTTAACTCCAGCGGCAGCTCGGGAAAATCACGCCGGTAATGGGCGATGACCTCCGGCAGAATGTAGTTACCGATGGTGCTGCTGGCGAAGACGCGGATAGCACCATTGGCCTCGCGAAACAGCTGTTCAATTTCGCTGGCCTGCTCCAGCGCCGCCAGCGCGCGCGGATAGAGCAGCCGCCCGTGTTCATTCACCACCAGACGTTTACCGACGCGATCAAACAGCTGCACGCCAAGCTGGCCTTCCAGATCCGTCAATGCGGCGCTCACCGCAGATTGCGACAGCGCCAGACGCTGGGAGGCCTGGGTGGTGGAGCCGCTTTTCAGCACTTCAGCAAACACTTCAAGCTGGCGCAGGGTTATGTGCATAGGGAGTCGCTTACCACTTATAAAGATTAATTATAAATATATAATCAATTTTACCTTTAAGCCAGCGCGCCGTACCCTTTTCAGCAACAAGAGGAGAAGGCTATGACCGACATCACATTACACTCTCATCACTCGCGCGTCTGGCGCGTGATGCCCGGCCTGCTGTTGAGCGGCGCGATTACTGCGGCGGCGCTGTGGCTGGGCTCCCTGCCCGCTGTTGCTGGCCTTGGCCTGAGCGCGTTAACGCTGGCGATCCTGCTCGGCATGGTGCTGGGCAACACGCTCTACCCGGCACTGCATCGCCATTGCGACGGCGGCGTGCTGTTTGCCAAACAGCATCTGCTCCGGCTCGGCATTATTCTTTATGGCTTTCGTTTGACCTTTTCGCAGATTGCTGACGTGGGCGTCAGCGGCGTGCTGATTGATGTGCTGACCCTCTCCAGCACCTTTATGCTGGCCTGTTTTTTGGGGCAAAAAGTTTTCGGGCTGGATAAAAAAACCAGTTGGCTGATTGGCGCGGGCAGCAGTATCTGCGGCGCGGCGGCGGTGCTGGCAACGGAGCCGGTAGTAAAAGCGGAGGCAAGCAAAGTGACCGTAGCCATCGCCACGGTGGTGATTTTCGGCACGCTGGCGATCTTTATCTACCCGGCGCTATGGCCGCTGCTTGCGCCGTGGTTCAGCCCACAAACCTATGGCATCTGGATTGGCTCGACAGTGCATGAAGTGGCGCAAGTGGTCGCCGCCGGTCACGCCGTCAGCCCGGAGGCAGAGAACGCGGCAGTAATTGCGAAAATGCTGCGCGTGATGATGCTGGCTCCCTTTTTACTGCTGCTGGCTGCGCGGGTGAAACAGCTCAGCCCGCAAGAGGGTAACGAGAAAAGCAAGGTGACGATCCCGTGGTTTGCCCTGGGGTTTGTGGCGGTGGCGGTATTTAACTCCTTTCACCTGTTGCCGCCCGCAGCGGTGAATATGCTCAACACGCTGGATACGCTGCTGCTGGCGATGGCGATGGCAGCACTGGGCGTGACTACTCATATCAGTGCGCTGAAAAACGCCGGAGCGAAACCGCTGGTGATGGGGCTGCTGCTCTTTATCTGGCTGATTGTCGGCGGCGGCGCTATCAATCTGCTGGTTCACACGGTGATGGCATAAAGCACTACATCTCTGCCCTGCAGACCCGCTATGATGTCGGTTTTCCCCCGGCGGGTCTCAACAGGAGTGTTTATGAAATACATTGGTGCGCATGTTAGCGCCTCAGGCGGCGTCGCAAATGCGGCCATCCGCGCCGCCGAGCTGGACGCAACGGCGTTCGCGCTGTTTACCAAAAATCAGCGTCAATGGCGCGCCGCGCCGTTAACCACGGAAACGATTGATGCGTTTAAAGCCGCGTGCGAAACGCACAACTACTCCCCGGCGCAAATCCTGCCCCACGACAGCTACCTGATTAACCTCGGTCATCCGGTGGAAGAGGCGCTGGAAAAATCACGCGAGGCGTTTATTGATGAGCTTTCCCGCTGTCAGCAGCTTGGGCTGACGCTGCTCAATTTCCACCCCGGCAGCCACCTGCAACAGATCCCGGAAGAGAAGTGTCTCGCGCGCATTGCCGAATCCATCAACATTGCGCTGGCGCAGACCGAAGGCGTCACCGCCGTGATCGAAAACACCGCGGGTCAGGGCAGCAACCTCGGCTTCCGGTTTGAGCATTTAGCGGCAATCATCGATGGGGTTGAAGATAAAACCCGCGTTGGCGTCTGCATTGATACCTGTCATGCGTTTGCTGCCGGTTACGATCTGCGTAGCGAAGAGGCGACCGCCGCCACCTTTGCCGAGTTTGACCGCGTGGTGGGCTTTAAATACCTGCGCGGAATGCACCTGAATGATGCAAAAAGTGGTTTTGCCAGCCGGGTTGACCGCCATCACAGCCTCGGTGAAGGCAACATCGGCCACGATGCGTTTCGCTGGATCATGCGCGACGCGCGCTTCGACGGCATTCCGCTGATCCTCGAGACCGTTAACCCGGATATCTGGGTGGAAGAGATTGCCTGGCTTAAAGCGCAGCAGTACGCGGAAACCACCGCCGGATAATCCCCTGCGAACCGTAGGCCGGATAAGGCATATGCCGCCATCCGGCAATGCCGTTATGCCTGATGGCGCTGCGCTTATCAGGCCTACAACACCAAACCATCCCCCACCCGTAGGCCGGATAAGGCGCTAGCCGCCATCCGGCAAGAGTGTAATGCCTGATGGCGCTGCGCTTATCAGGCCTACAAAAGCAAAATCACCTGCGAGCCGTAGGCCGGATAAGGCGTTCGCCGCCATCCGGCAATGCCGTTATGCCTGGTGGCGCTGCGCTTATCAGGCCTACAAAAGCAAAATCACCTGCGAGCCGTAGGCCGGATAAGGCGTTCGCCGCCATCCGGCAAAGTCGCAATGCCTGATGGCGCTGCGCTTATCAGGCCTACAAAAGCAAAATCACCTGCGAGCCGTAGGCCGGATAAGGCATTCGCCGCCATCCGTCAATGGCGTTATGCCTGATGGCGCTGCGCTTATCAGGCCTACAAAAGCAAAATCACCTGCAAACCGTAGGCCGGATAAGGCGTTCGCCGCCATCCGGCAATGGCGTTATGCCTGATGGCGCTTCGCTTATCAGGCCTACAAAAGCAAAATCCTCTGCAAACCGTAGGCCGGATAAGGCGTCAGCCGCCATCCGGCAATGGCGTTATGCCTGATGGCGCTGCGCTTATCAGGCCTACAAAAACCTGCCCTTTTGCGGGCATAAAAAAAGGCCGCTGAGCGGCCTTTTTTCTGTTTCTACGGCTTAGGCAACTTTCGCGGCCATTTCCGTTTCCGGACGTTTCAGCAGGGCATAAAGCAGACCCGACAGCAGCGTACCGGCAACGATCGCCAGCAGGTAACCGAGCACCGGAGTGATAGCACCCGGGATCAGCAGCACAAACAGACCACCGTGCGGTGCCATCAGTTTGGCGCCAATCGCCATCGAAATGGCACCCGTCAGCGCGCCACCGGCAATACAGCACGGAATAACACGCATCGGATCGCGCGCCGCAAACGGAATCGCGCCTTCAGAGATAAAGCACAGACCCAGCACCAGCGCCGCTTTGCCCCCTTCACGCTGACCTTTGTCGAACTTGTTGCGTGCAACCAGCGTCGCCAGACCCATCGCCAGCGGTGGCACCATACCGGCCGCCATAATCGCCGCCATCGGCGCGTAGGTTTGCGTACTCAGCAGCCCGACACCAAAGGCGTAGGCCGCTTTGTTCACCGGACCGCCCATATCGGTACACATCATGCCACCGAGGATCGCGCCCAGCAGAACGGCGTTCGCCGTGCCCATGGTTTGCAGCCAGGAGGTGAGACCCGCCAGGATTTTCGCTACCGGCGTACCGATAAGGTAGATCATCGCCAGGCCAACAATCAGGCTGGAGAAGAGCGGAATAATCAGAATCGGTTTCAGCGCTTCCATACTTGGCGGCAGCTTAAAGCCTTTGCTGATCGCTTTCGCGATGTAACCGGCAAGGAAACCGGCAATGATACCGCCGATAAAGCCAGACCCGGTGCTCACCGCCAGCATACCGCCGATCAGACCCGGCGTCAGACCCGGACGGTCAGCAATCGAGAAGGCGATAAAGCCCGCCAGTACCGGCACCATCAGCGCAAACGCCGTACCGCCGCCGATCTTCATCAGCGCCGCCGCCAGCGTGCCCTCTTCTTTAAACGCGGTAATACCAAAGGCAAAGGAGAGTGCAATCAGCAGACCGCCCGCCACCACCATCGGCAGCATGTAAGAGACGCCGGTCAGCAGGTGACGATAGGCGCCCGCGCTCTCTTTTTTGCCTTCTGAAGATTCAGACTGCCCTTTGCCGGATGGCTGATACGGCTTTGCTTCCGCTACCGCTTTATCCAGCTCCTGCGCCGTTTTCTTCAGCGCCAGACCCGTCGAGGTGCGGTACATCGGTTTGCCCGCAAACTTCGCCAGGTCCACTTCGATATCCGCCGCAACGATAACCAGATCCGCCTGCGCAACCTCTTCCGGGGTGATGGCATTGCCTGCGCCCACGGAGCCGCGCGTTTCAACCTTCACCCACCAGCCGCGTTTTTTCGCTTCGGTTTCAATAGCTTCTGCCGCCATAAAGGTGTGCGCGACGCCGGTCGGACAGGCGGTCACGGCAACAATACGTTTCGGCCCAGCGGCCGGAGCCGCCGCCGCAGGTGCAGCAGCCGGAGCGCTGTAAGGCGCGGCGTGGTTCTTCGCTTCGCTCAGGAACAGCTCCGGGTGCGCGACCGCGCGATTGATATCGCCCAGCCAGACTTTTTTCCCATTCAGCGCCGCGTCGTTTGGCAGCTGGCTTCCCAATACGATCGCCAGTTCCGCGTCGCCTGGGTTATCAACAAATTGCAGATTCGCTTTTTGCGCCGCCGCGCCCAGCAGGGTTTTTGCCATATAGGCACGGGCCTGTCCGAGTTCAGCGTCGATGATCAGCAGCGTTTTCATTATGCCTCTCCTGCTGTTAGTTAAAGGGTTTTAAGTCAACGCGCGCCATCATCGCGGCTAACTGGGTACGATCGGTAATCCCTACGTTACTCTGACTGACCGCCAGTGCAGCGACAGCGGTGGCCAGGCGTAAAGTGTGCTCACTGGACTCACGCATCAGCAGGCCGTAAATCAGGCCGCCAACCATCGAATCCCCTGCGCCAACGGTGCTTACCACTTCCATTGACGGCGGTTTGGCGATCCATTCACCCGAAGCGTTGACCCACAGCGCCCCTTCTGCGCCCAGCGAAATCACCACGTGGGCGATCCCCTGCTCGCGAAGCGCGTGAGCGGCTTCAATAACGTCCTGCAATTCCGGCAGTTTACGACCGGCCCAGATCTCCAGCTCGCGGCGGTTAGGTTTTACTAACCACGGTGCGGCTTTCAGCCCGGCGACCAGCGCGTCACGGCTGCTGTCGAAGATGATGCACGGGCACTGGCTGCGCAGGCGCGTCATCCAGTCGGTAAAGGCTTCCGGGCTGACGCCGGACGGCAGGCTGCCGCTGACGCAGACCATATCGAACTGGCCAAGCCAGGTGAGCGAGTCGGCGACGAAACGCTCCCAGTCGGCCGGGGTGACTTCGAAACCGGAGAAGTTAAAGTCGGTCACTTCGCCATCTTTCTCGGTCAGCTTAACGTTGATACGCGTACGCCCCTGCACCACCTGGAAACGGTTGGCAATGCCCAGCTCGCTGAACAGCTGCTGAAAACCGTCCTGGTTATCTTTACCGAGGAAACCGCCCACGGTGACATCGATGCCCAGATCTTTCAGCACCTTGGCGACGTTGATCCCTTTACCGGCGGCGTGCAGCCCGGTGGTGCGCACCAGGTTGACTTCGCCACGCTCAACTTCCGGGGTGAAACCCACCAGATCGTAGGCCGGGTTTAAAGTAATTGTTGCGACTCTTCTGCTCATTTACGCTCCCTCTCCCAGGCCCGCTGCGATGGCGTCGCCAATCGCTTTCAGCGCCTGTTCAGCATCTTCGCCCTGTGCGGTAAAGCGCAGGCGGTGTCCTTTCTTAACGCCCAGCGCAACCACTTTCATCAGGCTGCGGCCATTTGCCGGTTTGCCTGACCCATCGAGGTTGGTGACGGTGATTTCACTGTTGAACTGTTTAATGGTGTTAACCAGCATAGTGCCCGGGCGGGCATGCAGGCCGTGCTCGTTACGAATGACAAACTCTTCGCTGAGCAGATCGTCCGTGACCGCGTCGTCGCTGGTCAGCAGCGCCAGCAGCGTGGCGGCATCGGCATTCAGCAGACGGTCAGCTTTATTTGCCAGCAGCAGATCGCTCAGGCGCTTCAGCACAGCAACGGGTTGCTCATCGGCCATGGCGACGCTCACCAGCACGGCGGCGTTTTCACCTTCTACTTCAAACGGCGTGGCGGCACGGCTGACGGCAACAGCGCTCAGCAGGTTGCCCTCGGCGCTGTCGTTCAGCCAGATGCCCTGGCCGAGGTTCAGCGGCTGTTCGTTAATAGCACGGGTGACGTAGACGCTGTCTACCGCGCCCGCCTCTTTCAGACGCGCGGCATTCAGCGCCTGCAGCATCATCAGCGAGCTGGCGTTGACGTCCAGCGACAGGGTTTCGTTATCCAGCTTCAGCGCGCTGCTCTGCTTTTCGCCCATCAGCAACGCACGCAGCTCTTCAGCGGTGGTCGCGGATTGCAGCTGCGCGGCGACGGCGTCATCACTCAGCACGTGCGTCAGCTGACGCAGCAGGCCGAGGTGTTCATCAGAGCTGGCAGCGATACCGATGGCAACATAAGCCACCTGCCCTTCGCTCCACAGAATGCCCTGCGGGAACTGGAACACTTTGACGCCGGTTTTCAGCACCTGGTCGCGCGTGTCGGTGGTGCCGTGCGGAATGGCGATGCCGTTGCCAAGAAAAGTGGAGGTTTGCTGCTCGCGTGCGAGCATGCCATTGACGTAGCCTTCAGCCACGTTGCCGGCTTCGGTCAGTGCCGCCGCGATCTGGCGGATGGCCTCTTCTTTATTACCGGCCTGCTGGCCTGGATGGATGTCCTGAACGGATAACTGGAACATGTGACTCGTCTCCCGCTGAAATTGAATCGTTTCAGCTTACATAAGAAAGGTTACGTCACCGCCGTGGTTCAGAGACAATGCGATGACGCTGAAACGTTTCAAGGAGTCTTGACCTTTTTTGCCCGACGATCAAGAAATCTCTCATTTGGCATTTAAGAATTTTGAGGCACTGCACATTTTACAGTCCGTTAAGGGAAATTTGCTGACGCGGATTTGGCCGTCAGCTTATCGCCTTCAGCCTGTTCAGCTTTGAAAGGAATTACGGCGCGGTTTGCTGTTCGAGATCGAGGAGGTAGATCATCGCCTGTTCGCGCGTTGAACCGCACATCTCCAGGCCTGGCTGCAGGCCGGCGCACACTTTTGGTCGCAACGGTGAGCCAAAAAGCTTGCAGCGCTGATGTTCATCAAGCTGAACGCAGGGCGTGTTGGCCGGTTTACCGTTGGGCATGCCGGGGATCGGGCTGGTAATGGACGGGGCGGTACAGCAGGCTCCGCAGTCCGGGCGGCAGTGCATAGCGGCTCTCTTATTGGCGTCGGCGCGCTGAAATAGCACGCTGCCGGGCACGCTATCATCTTTTACCCATGCAACGCAAAACTCAGCAATTCCCCTTGCCTGAAAGGCCCTCGCGAGTAGTTTGTCGCGATATTTGTGGTGAATTTCTTTTTTACAGGAACCTGGGCAATGCCAAGGAGCGAACGAAATCAAAAAAGGTATGGCTACAACGGCAAGCTGCTGATTGTAAAGCATTGATATTCAGTCACGGCGCCCGTGGCGCAGCAACGCTGTATAAATGCGCTTTGCTGATGTCCGCACCGGCCTGAAAGTTGAAGAGCGTTTAAAGGCGACGACATTGTTGATACCGTCTCCCTGAACCGCCGTTTCGTTGACTTCTCCTATGTAGACGGCAACGAATATGTCTTCATGGATAAAGAAGATTACACGCCCTATACCTTTACCAAAGATCAGATTGAAGATGAGCTGCTGTTTATTCCGGAAGGTGGCATGCCGGATATGCAGGTGCTGCTGTGGGATGGCCAGCTGCTGGCGCTCGAGCTGCCGCAGACCGTGGATCTCGAAATCGTTGAAACCGCACCGGGCATCAAAGGCGCATCTGCCAGCTCCCGTACCAAGCCTGCCACGCTGAACACTGGCCTGGTGGTGCAGGTGCCGGAGTACCTGACCACCGGCGAGAAGATCCGCATTCATATTGAAGAGCGCCGCTATATGGGCCGCGCTGATTAAATAAAAAAGCCTCCGCATGGAGGCTTTTTTTTCGCCCGCAAAAGCGAGCAGAGCATTTACCCGCGGCTATTACAGCAGGTCGCGGAACAGCGTCTTCTTCAGCGCCAGCTCAACGCCGCGCACTTCCGCCATCCCTTTCAGGCGGCCAATCGCCGAGTAACCGGGGTTGGTTTTCTTATGCAGATCGTCAAGCATCTGGTGACCGTGATCCGGGCGGAACGGGATCGGGCGCAGATCGCCTGCTTTCTTACGACGCTGCTCTTCGCTAAGGATTGCCGCCACCACTGACACCATATCCACATCGCCCTGCAGGTGCGCCGCTTCGTGGAAGGTTTTCGGGTTCTCTTCGCGGCAGGTGGCGCGCAGATGGGTGAAGTGAATGCGATCGCCGAAGGTCTCGATCATCCGCACCAGATCGTTATCCGCCCGCACGCCGTAGGAGCCGGTACACATGGTGAAGCCGTTGTTGATGCTGTCCACCGCCTCTTTCAGCCACTGCATATCTTCAATGGTGGAGACAATGCGCGGCAGACCGAGGATTGGACGCGGCGGATCGTCCGGGTGAACCGCCAGCCGCACGCCCACTTCCTGCGCCACCGGCACAATGGCGCGCAGGAAACAGGCCATATTTTCGCGCAGCTGTGCTTTGTCGATGCCGTCATACTCCGCCAGACGCGCGCGAAACTGATCCAGCGTATAGCCCTCTTCCGCCCCCGGCAGACCGGCAATGATATTGCGCGTCAGCTTTTCCACTTCCGCATCGCTCATCGCATTGAAATAGGCCTGCGCCTGGCGCTGCTCCTCTTCGCTGTAATCGGCCTGCGCCCCTTCGCGTTTAAGAATATGCAGCTCAAACGCGGCAAAGGCTATCTGGTCGAAGCGCAGCGCGCGTGAACCATCCGGCAACTGGTATTCCAGGTCGGTGCGCGTCCAGTCGAGGATCGGCATAAAGTTGTAGCAGACGGTATCAATCCCGCAGGCGGCGAGGTTACGAATGCTCTGCTGATAGTTGGCAATCCATTTGTCGCAGTCGCCGGAGTGGGTTTTGATCTCTTCATGTACCGGGATACTTTCGACAACGGACCAGTAAAGCCCCTTTTCAGCCAGCAGGGCCTGGCGGGCTTTGATCTCTTCCACCGGCCACACCTGGCCGTTCGGAATGTGGTGCAGAGCGGTGACCACGCCGGTCGCGCCTGCCTGACGAACATCATCAAGAGAAACCGGATCGTTCGGCCCATACCAACGCCAGGTTTGTTCCATCGTCTTCCCCTCAAAAAAGTTGTTATACCAATACCGCGTGAAACATGACGACTACCATACATGCTTATGGAAAGCGGTCAAATCCTGCCACAGCAATGATTGATCCAGCTCACATTCCCCGGATATTTAAGGCATACCAATTCTTTTTGCTGTCATATAACTTTACACTGCTATTGTTAATTATTGGTTAATCAGGTGTATAGAGATGAAAACAATTGCCTCCGCCATGCTGCCCGCTTCGGTGCAACAGCCTCAGTACGATCGCAGCCAGCTCCGTTCGCGCATCGTTCACTTCGGTTTTGGTGCCTTTCACCGCGCCCATCAGGCGTTATTAACCGACCGGGTGCTGAATGCGCAAGGAGGCGACTGGGGCATTTGCGAAATCAGCCTGTTTAGCGGCGATGTTTTAATGTCGCAGCTGCGCGAGCAGGAACATCTTTATACGGTGCTGGAGAAAGGCGCGGACGGAAATAAGCCGATTATTATTGGCGCGGTCAACGAGTGCCTGAATGCCAAACTCGACACGCTGGCGGCGATTATTGAGAAGTTCTGCGAGCCGCAGGTGGCGATTGTCTCCCTGACCATCACCGAAAAGGGTTACTGCATCGATCCGGCCAGCGGTGAACTTGATCTCACCCAGCCGCGTATTGAGCACGATCTGAAATACCCGCACGAGCCGCACTCCGCACCGGGCATTCTGGTAGAAGCCCTGCACCGCCGCCGCGAACGCGGGCTGCCGCCCTTTACCGTGCTCTCCTGTGACAACATTCCTGACAACGGCCACGTGGTGAAAAACGCCGTGCTCGGGATGGCGCAAACCCGCTCGCCGGAGCTGGCACAGTGGATAGCGGAGCATGTCAGCTTCCCGGCCACCATGGTCGATCGCATTGTCCCGGCGGCGACCGACGAGTCGCTGGCGGAGATTGCCGACGTAATCGGCGTCTTCGATCCCTGCGCCATCAGCTGCGAGCCATTTATTCAGTGGGTAATAGAAGATAACTTTGTCGCCGGGCGTCCGGCGTGGGAAACGGCAGGCGTGCAGCTGGTGGAAGATGTGCAGCCGTGGGAGCAGATGAAGCTGCGCATGCTTAACGGCAGCCACTCCTTCCTCGCCTATTTAGGTTATCTCGCCGGGTTTGCCCATATTAATGAGTGTATGCAGGACGCGGCCTTCCGGGAGGCAGCGCGCCAGCTGATGCTCAATGAGCAAGCGCCAACGCTGCGCATCAAAGGCGTCAATCTCAATGCCTATGCCGACAGCCTGCTTGAGCGCTTTGCTAACCCGGCGCTGAAACACCGCACCTGGCAGATTGCGATGGATGGCAGCCAGAAGCTGCCGCAGCGCCTGCTGGATGGGATCCGTATTCATCTTCAGCGCCAGAGCGACTGGCCGCTGCTGGCGCTCGGCGTCGCGGGCTGGATGCGCTATGTCAGCGGCGTCGATGATGCGGGCGAGACCATTGATATTCGCGATCCGCTGGCGGATAAAATCCGTGCCATCGTTGAGACCAGCAGCAGCGACGAGCGCGTGACGGCGCTGCTGACGCTGAAAGAGATCTTCGGTAACGATCTGCCGCATAACCCGGTGTTTGTCGATGCCGTCAGCCAGGCCTGGCGCGCTATTGAGACCCTCGGCGCACACGGCGCGGTGCAGCAGGCGGTCAACCCTTAACATTTTTTGCCCTCAACGCGGACGGATAGTGCGATGCGCCGTCCGCGCTCTTCTCTTTTTGGCTTTTTTTCGCCAGGATTGTCCGCTTGTGCTTTTTGATGACGCGGAGTTCCTGTGACGAAGACCAATCTGATTACCGGCTTTCTCGGAAGCGGCAAAACCACCTCCATTCTGCATTTGCTGGCCCATAAAGATCCGCAGGAGAAGTGGGCGGTGCTGGTGAATGAGTTTGGCGAAGTCGGCATTGATGGTGCCCTGCTCAGCGACAGCGGCGCGCTGCTTAAAGAGATCCCCGGCGGCTGCATGTGCTGCGTCAACGGCCTGCCTATGCAGGTCGGTCTCAACACCCTGCTGCGCCAGGGCAAACCCGATCGCCTGCTGATTGAGCCGACCGGGCTGGGCCACCCGAAGCAGATCCTCGATATGCTTACCGCCCCGGTCTACGAGCCGTGGATCGATCTGCGCGCTACGCTCTGCCTGCTCGACCCGCGCCAGCTGCTCGATGAGAAAGCGCTGAACAATGAGAACTTCCGCGACCAGTTAGCGGCAGCGGATATTATCGTTGCTAATAAAGAGGATCGCGCCAGCGCCGAGAGCCAGCAGACATTTGAGGCATGGTGGGCTGAGTTTGGCGGCGATCGCCTGCGGGTGAACGCTACGCAGGGAGCGATTGACGGCAGCCTGCTCGACCAACCGCGCCGTAATCTGCGCGCCCTGCCAGAGAGCGCCGCGCACGATCACGCGCACGGTGAGAAAAAGGGGCTGGCGGCACTGAGTTTACCGGCGCATCAGCGCTGGCGTCGCAATTTGAATAGTGGCCAGGGGCACCATGCCTGCGGCTGGATTTTCGATGCCGATACGGTTTTCGACACCATTGGCCTGCTGGAGTGGGCGCGGCTTGCGCCAGTGTCGCGGGTAAAAGGGGTAATGCGTATTCCCGAAGGGTTGCTGCGCGTAAACCGTCAGGGTCAGGATTTGCATATTGAGACGCAAAACGTTGCGCCGCCCGATAGCCGGATAGAGTTAATCACCGACAGCGAGGCTGACTGGAACACGCTTCAATCAGCGTTGTTGAAGCTTCGTTTAAGTTAGCCGGACTACCGTGGCGTCCCTTAAACCTAAAAGAGCCTGCAAAATGAAAACCCGACTGCCTCTCATCGTGCTGCTGAATGCTGCTGGCCTCGCGCTGTTTTTCTCCTGGTATCTGCCGGTGAATCATGGTTTCTGGTTCCCGCTGGATTCAGCGATTTTTCACTTTTTCAACCATGGGCTGGCGGAGAATCGCGCCTACTTATGGTTTGTGGCGCTCACTAACAACCGCGCGTTTGATGCCTGTTCGCTGGTGGCAATGGGCTGTCTGATGCTCTCTTTCTGGCTGCCGGCAGATCCGGCCGGACGTCGGCGTGTGGTGATGATTGGCCTGACCATGCTGCTGCTGGCACTGGTGATCAACCAGCTTGCGCAGCATATGATGCCGGTGAAGCGCGCCAGCCCGTCGATCTCCTTTACCGACACCTATCGGGTGAGCGATCTGCTCAACTTCCCGACGAAAGATGCCTCGAAAGATAGCTTCCCGGGCGACCACGGAATGATGCTGCTGATTTTTGCCTCGGTGATGCTGCGTTATTTCGGTAAAAAAGCATTCGCCATCGGGATCCTTATATTTGTCATATTTGCTTTCCCCCGGGTAATGATTGGCGCGCACTGGTTTACGGATATTGCCGTCGGTTCACTCTCTGCGGTGTTGATTGGCCTGCCCTGGTGTCTGATGACGCCACTGAGCGATAAGATCGTGGCGTTATTTGATCGCTATTTGCCTGGGAAAAACAAAATTTAAACACTTAAGTAACATTTAGCGCCGCCGGGAAGAGGCGATCATTAGCGTCCTTAATGTAAATTCCCGGCGGATGCCTGATTGTGTCACTTTTTAGCCAACTCAATCGCCTTTAAAAAGAGCATTTTGCCTGCTATTTCTCTTTATTTGTCCATTTATTGACCAAACGCATGAATTCACTTTCTGTATCACAATTTCTTATAAAAAAGTGATGAAAAGCACTCGCCTTGCATTAGATGTTCAGGTAACCTCGGTCCGTCTTGTCGCAAAGAGTGCTCTTTTACTCTCTGCGCGGTAATTTGTGCGTCTCGCCACAAATTCTGGCTCGAGTATTTGTCTTGAAACATTCAGATAATTAATCTCGCTGCGTTTAGCATTTTTCATAACGATATTATCGTTAAGGACTTCAAGGGAAAATAAGCAACATGGTCAAGTCTCAGCCGATCTTGAGATATATCGTGCGGGCGATACCCGCGATCGCAGTAGCGGTTCTGCTTTCAGCTTGTTCAACAAATACCGCCAAGAATATGCATCCTGAGACGCATGCTGTGCCCGAAGATAGCTCTTCACTGCAAGCCTCTCAGGATGAATTTGAAAACCTGGTACGTAATCTGGATGTTAAAAACCGGCTTATGGATCAGTATGCAAGTTGGAAAGGCGTTCGCTACCGTCTCGGCGGCGACACCAAGAAAGGCATCGACTGTTCTGGCTTTGTGCAGCGCACCTTCCGCGAACAGTTTGGTTTAGAGCTGCCGCGTTCCACCTGGGAACAGCAGGAAACCGGTAAGTCTATTTCGCGCACCAGTCTGCGCACCGGCGATCTGGTTCTCTTCCGCGCAGGCTCTACCGGACGTCATGTCGGCATTTATATTGGTAATAACCAATTCGTTCATGCCTCCACCAGCAGTGGTGTGATGATTTCCAACCTTGATGAGCCATACTGGAAGAAGCGCTATAACGAAGCGCGACGGATCCTGACACGCAGCTAATCGCTTTATGCCAGTTACCCTTGGCTGGCGTAAAGTTATAAAAAACACTGCTTCGGCGGTGTTTTTTTGTGCCTGCAATATGCTATACGAAACTTTCCGGGTTTTATTTCGCTTATATCCCCCGCTTTATAGGCGAAATATGATGAACCGCTCACATAGGCTCAGCATCATGCTTACCCGTAACGTCACCGTTAATCGACGCGTTGTGCTTATCAGCCTGCTGACCGGCGCGCTTGTCGCCCTGCTGGTCGGCGGTATTCAGTTCTGGCTGGAGCAGCAAAAACGTGAAGCGCGCTACGATACCCTGCTGAGCAGCATTCAGGCTTCTTATGCCAGTTACTTCAGCACTATCCGCACCGCGGCAGAATCGCTGCACCCGCTTACGCTCAACAGCTGCGAAGAGGCTGCCAGCGAACTTACCTCGAAAGCCGCCTTCAGCCAGAATGTGCGCGCCTTTCTGTTGGTAAAAGATCAGCACGCCTACTGTTCATCGGCTACCGGCGATATGGATGAGCCGATGAAACGGCTGATTCCAGGTATCGATATTAATAAAACTACCGATATGGTGATTTTACCCGGTACGCCGATGATGCCGACGCAACCGGTGATTGCGCTCTGGTTTCGCAGCCCGCTGCTCGATAACCGTGGCGTGCTCGCCACGCTCAATATCAACCTCGCGCCCTATATGCTTTACACCACGCAGATGCCCGATCTTAACGGCCTTGCGCTCGGTATCGGCGATCGCGCGCTGACCACCTTTTCAGGCAGACCACTGCTGTTAAGTACTCTGCATCAAACGCCCTACCTGAGCGTGCAGGTTGAAGGCTCGCCGGTCAGGCTCTACCTCTACGCCGATAAATGGCGAGTGGAAGATCTGCAGTTCGCACTGCTGTTGGGTGCCACTGTCGGTATGCTTGCCGGTTTGCTGAGCGCTGCGATGCTCGCGATACATCTGCGCCCCGGCCGGGAGATCCTCACGGCAATTAAGCGCGACCAGTTTTACGTTGTTTACCAGCCGGTGGTGAGCGGCGCGGAGTTAAAAGTGACCGGTTTTGAAGTATTAATGCGCTGGAAGCACCCGACCGCCGGCGAAATCCCGCCCGATGCTTTTATTCATTTTGCCGAGGCGCAGCAGTTAATTGTGCCGCTGACCCTGCACCTGTTTAAGCTTATCGCCCGCGATGCGCCGGTTTTAAAAACGCTGCTACCGGAAGGGGTCAAAATGGGCATCAATATTGCGCCCGGTCATCTGCATGCGCCGAGCTTTAAAGAAGATATGCAGCAGTTTGCCCTCTCGCTTCCCCCTCACCACTTCAGCGTGGTGCTGGAGATCACCGAGCGCGATATGCTCAACCATGATGAGGTCAATAAGATCTTCCAGTGGCTGCATGATGAAGGGTTTGAGATCGCCATTGATGATTTCGGCACCGGTCATAGCGCGCTGATCTACCTTGAGCGCTTCACCCTCGATTTCCTGAAGATCGATCGCGGTTTTGTTAACGCCATCGGCACGGAGACCGTCACCTCACCGGTGCTTGACGCCGTGCTGACGCTGGCGAAACGGCTCAATATGCGCACCGTGGCGGAAGGGGTGGAGACGCCGGAGCAGGTGCGCTGGCTGCGCGATCGCGGCGTGCACTACCTGCAGGGCTACTTTTTTAGTCGCCCGATGACGCTACAGCAGTTTATCGACTGGCGACCGCCGACATTTACTGCCCGGCTGTAGGCGGAAAGAGTTCACAACCGCCGATCCCTCCCCTATTATTCAAACAGAAAAATTCACGCCTCCGTCGCATTGCGGTAAAAGGGATCCAGCAAATGAAGTGTGTGCGCATTGTTGCTCTGTTACTGGCGTTTATCGCCCTCGCCTGCCAGGCGCAGACCATTAAAGAGAGTGACAGCTTTGCGATTATCGGCGAACCGAAATACGCCGTTAATTTTTCCCATTTTGATTATGTGAACCCTGCTGCGCCGAAAGGCGGTAACGTGACGCTCGCCAATATCGGCACCTTTGATAACTTCAACCGTTTCGCCCTGCGCGGCAACCCGGCGGTGCGCACCGATGCGCTGTACGACGCCCTGTTTACCACCTCCGACGATGAGCCTGGCAGCTACTATCCGCTGATTGCCGAAACCACACGCTATGCTGATGACTTCTCGTGGATGGAGATCTCACTCAATCCCCGCGCCCGCTTCCATGACGGCTCGCCTATCCGCGCCAGCGATGTCGCCTTCACCTTCCAGAAGTTTATGACTCAGGGGGTGCCGCAGTTTCGCATTGTCTATAAAGGCACGACGGTAAAAGCCATTTCGCCATTGACCGTGCGCATTGAGCTGGCGAAGCCGGGCAAAGAGGATATGCTCAGCCTGCTGACGCTGCCGGTGATGCCGGAGAAGTTCTGGAAAGATCATAACCTTAGCGAGCCGCTTGCCCGCCCGCCGTTGAGCAGCGGGCCTTATCGCATCAGCAGCTGGCGTATGGGGCAGTATATTGCCTATACCCGCGTGCGCGATTACTGGGCTGCCGACCTGCCGGTCAACCGCGGCCGCTGGAACTTCAACAATATTCGCTATGACTACTATCTCGACGACAATGTCGCCTTTGAGGCGTTTAAAGCCGGATCTTACGATCTGCGCAGCGAAGATAGCCCGAAAAACTGGGCCACGCGCTATATCGGCACCAATTTCGCGCGCGGCTATATTGTTAAAGATGAACAGACCAACCACTCGGCGCAGGATGCGCGCTGGCTGGCGTTTAATATCCAGCGCCCGGTGTTCGCCGACCGGCGGGTACGTGAAGCGGTCTCGCTGGCCTTCGACTTCGAGTGGATGAACAAAGCCCTGTTTTATGGTGCTTACAGCCGGGCGGACAGCTACTTTATCAACACAGAATATGCCGCGCGTAACTACCCGGATGCCGACGAGCTAACGTTGCTGGCACCGTTAAAAGATCAGATCCCGCCTGAAGTCTTTACGCAGATCTACTCCCCGCCCACCTCAAGCGGCGACGGCTACGATCGCCAGAACCTGCTGAAAGCCGATAAGCTGCTGAACGATGCGGGCTGGGTGCTGAAAAATCAGCAGCGGGTGAATGCCAAAACCGGCAAGCCCTTTGTTTTTGAACTGCTGCTCCCCTCCGGCGGAAATGTGCAATGGGTGCTGCCCTTCCAGCACAATCTCGCCCGGCTCGGCATCACCATGGAGTTACGCCAGGTGGATAACTCACAGGCGACCAACCGCATGCGCAGCCGCGATTACGACATGATGCCGCGTCTGTGGCGCGCGCAGCCGTGGCCGAGCGGCGACCTGCAAATCTCCTGGGGTTCCGCTTATATCGACTCCTCCTACAATGCGCCCGGGGTAAAAAACCCCGCTATCGACACTCTGCTTGAACAGATTGCCCGCTGGCAGGGGAACAAAGAGAAGCTGTTGCCGCTCGGACGCGCGCTGGATCGCGTGCTGACGTGGAACTATTACATGCTGCCGATGTGGTATATGGCGGCCGATCGCCTTGCGTACTGGGACAAGTTCTCCATGCCCGGCATTCGCCCCGTCTACTCAATTGGGTTTGATACCTGGTGGTATGACGTAAACAAGGCGGCGAAACTGCCCGCCGCCAGACGTTAAGGAGACGGGATGGGTGCTTATCTCATTCGCCGCTTACTGCTGCTGATCCCCACCCTGTGGGCGATTATTACCATCAACTTTTTTATCGTGCAGATTGCGCCCGGCGGCCCGGTCGATCAGGCGATTGCCGCCATTGAGTTTGGCGATCAGGGGCGGCTGCCCGGCACAGGTGATGGCGGTATGGGTGCAGGCCATGCGCGCACCGGGGTCGGTGATGCGCTGACCAACGATAGCCACTATCGCGGCGGGCGCGGCCTCGACCCGCAGGTGATTGAGGAGATCAAAAAGCGCTACGGCTTCGATAAACCGCTCTCCGAGCGCTACTTTAAGATGCTGTGGGATTATGCACGCTTCGATTTCGGCGACAGCCTGTTTCGCAGCGCCTCGGTGCTGCAACTGATCAAAGAGAGCCTGCCGGTCTCCATCACCCTTGGCCTGTGGGGCACGCTGATTATCTATCTGGTGTCGATTCCGCTTGGGATACGTAAAGCGGTCTACAGCGGCAGCCGGTTTGATATCTGGAGCAGCGCGCTGATTATTGTCGGCTACGCCATTCCGCCGTTTCTGTTCGCCATTTTGCTGATCATCTTCTTCGCCGGTGGCAGCTATTATGACTTCTTCCCATTGCGCGGGCTGGTGTCGACGGATTTCGCCACGCTGCCCTGGTATAAGCAGGCCGCTGATTATCTCTGGCACATTACCCTGCCGGTGCTGGCGACGGTGATTGGCGGCTTTGCCGCGCTGACGATGCTCACCAAAAACTCCTTTCTCGATGAGATCCGCAAGCAGTACGTGGTGACGGCGCGCGCCAAAGGGGTGAGCGAGCGCAATATCATGCGTAAACATGTCTTTCGCAACGCCATGCTGCTGGTGATTGCCGGCTTCCCGGCGACTTTTGTCAGCATGTTCTTTACCGGTTCGCTGATGATCGAGGTGATCTTCTCCCTCAACGGTCTCGGCTTGCTGGGCTATGAAGCGACCGTCTCGCGGGATTACCCGGTGATGTTCGGCACGCTCTATATCTTCTCCCTTATCGGCCTGCTGCTGAATATTGTCAGCGATATCACTTATACGCTGGTCGATCCGCGTATTGATTTCGAGGGGCGCTGATGTTCAGACTCAGTTATGTTAACCAGGCGCGCTGGGCGCGTTTTCGCCATAACCGCCGTGGATACTGGTCGTTATGGATCTTTGTCGTGATTTTTGTCTTAAGCCTCTGCTCGGAGCTGATCGCCAATGATAAGCCGCTGCTGGTGCGCTATCATGGCGAGTGGTTTGTGCCGCTGGTGAAAAACTACAGCGAGAGCGACTTTGGCGGCCCGTTTGCCACACCGGCGGATTACCAGGATCCGTGGCTGCAAAAACAGCTTAACGAGCATGGCTGGGCGCTGTGGGCGCCGGTGCGTTTCGGCGCACGCAGCATTAACTACGCCACCACGCAGCCCTTCCCCTCTCCGCCGTCAGCGCAAAACTGGCTCGGCACCGACGCCAACGGCGGCGATGTGCTGGCGCGCATTCTCTACGGCACGCGCATCTCTTTGCTGTTCGGCCTGCTGCTGACGCTCTGCTCCAGCGTCATCGGCATCGTGGTCGGTGCCGTGCAGGGTTATTACGGCGGTAAGATCGATCTCTTCGGCCAGCGCTTTATTGAGGTGTGGTCCGGGCTACCGACGCTGTTTCTGATTATTTTGCTCTCAAGCGTGATCCAGCCCGGCTTCTGGTGGCTGCTCGGCATTACCGTGCTGTTCGGCTGGATGACGCTGGTGAGCGTGGTGCGCGCCGAGTTTCTGCGCACGCGTAATTTTGACTATATCCGCGCCGCACAGGCGATGGGCGTCAGCGATGGCGCGATTATGCTGCGCCATATGCTGCCTAATGCGATGGTGGCGACGCTCACCTTCTTCCCCTTTATTCTCAGCGGCTCGGTCAGCACCCTCACCTCCCTCGATTTTCTTGGTTTCGGGCTGCCGCTTGGCTCCCCGTCTCTCGGCGAACTGCTGCTGCAGGGTAAAAATAATTTGCAGGCTCCGTGGCTCGGCATCGCGGCGTTCGTCTCAACGGCGCTGCTGCTGTCGGTGCTGATCTTTATCGGCGAAGCGGTGCGCGACGCGTTTGATCCTAATAAGGCGGTGTAAATGGCTTCCCCGTTACTGACTATTGACGCGTTAACCATCGCCTTTCGCCAGCAGACGACGACCCGCACGGTGGTGGAGGATCTCTCCCTGCGCATTGACGCGGGCGAAACGCTGGCGCTGGTGGGCGAGTCCGGCTCCGGCAAGAGCGTCAGCGCGCTGTCGATCCTGCGCCTGCTCCCCTCGCCGCCGGTGATCTATCCCGCAGGCGATATTCTGTTTCATGGCGAATCCCTGCTGCATGCCAGCGAGCGCACCCTGCGCGGCGTGCGCGGCAACAAGATCGCCATGATCTTTCAGGAGCCGATGGTCTCTCTCAACCCGCTGCATACGCTGGAAAAGCAGCTCTATGAAGTGCTCTCCCTGCACCGGGGAATGAGCCGGGAAGCGGCGCGGGCCGAGATGCTCGACTGCCTCGATCGCGTCGGCATCCGTAATGCGCGTAGCCGCCTCAGCGACTTCCCTCATCAGCTCTCCGGCGGCGAGCGCCAGCGTGTGATGATCGCCATGGCGCTGTTGACGCGCCCCGAGCTGCTAATTGCCGATGAACCAACCACCGCGCTGGACGTCTCCGTGCAGGCGCAGATCCTCACCCTGCTGCGGGAGCTGCGCGACGAGCTGAATATGGGGCTGCTGTTTATCACCCATAACCTGAACATTGTGCGCAAGCTGGCGGATAACGTGGCGGTGATGCAAAACGGCCGCTGCGTGGAGCAGAACCGTGCGCAAGCCCTGTTCAGCGCGCCGAATCATCCCTATACGCAAAAGCTGATCAACAGCGAGCCGCACGGTGAGCCGGTGCCGCTCCCGCCCGTCGATCAGCCGCTGTTGCAGGTGGAGAAACTCGGCGTCAGCTTCCCGGTGCGTAAAGGCATTTTCCGCCGCGTTGTCGCGCAAAACGCGGTGGTGAAAGGGATCTCCTTTACCCTGCGAGCGGGTGAAACGCTGGGGCTGGTGGGCGAATCCGGCTCCGGGAAAAGCACCACCGGCCTTGCGCTGCTGCGGCTGGTCAACGCCGAGGGCACGATTCTGTTCGACGGCAAACCGCTGCATAAGTGGAACCGCAAGCAGATGCTGCCGGTGCGCCACCGGATTCAGGTGGTGTTTCAGGATCCCAATTCGGCGCTGAATCCGCGCCTCAATGTGCAGCAGATTATCGAAGAGGGGCTACGCGTGCATCAGCCTGAGCTGTCGCGCGAAGCCCGCGAGCAGCGGGTGATCGAGGTGATGCAGGAGGTAGGGCTGGATGCGCAGACACGCCAGCGTTATCCGGCGGAGTTTTCCGGCGGCCAGCGCCAGCGTATCGCCATTGCCCGTGCGCTGATTATGAAGCCGGAGCTGATTATTGTGGATGAACCAACCTCATCGCTGGACCGCACCGTGCAGGCGCAGATCCTCGCGCTCCTGAAGTCGCTTCAGCAGACGCACCGGCTGGCCTATATCTTTATCAGTCACGATCTGCATCTGGTGCGCACCCTCTGCCACCAGGTGATTGTGCTTAAACAGGGTGAAGTGGTGGAACAGGGCGAGTGTCGGCGGGTGTTTGACGAACCTCAGCAGGCGTATACACGCCAGCTGCTGTCGCTGAGCTGAGGTTCAGAACGGGTTGTAATTGGAGAAAGGTTCCGCGATAGCGACGCCGAAGTTTTTCAGGCGGCAGGTCGCGGCAAACTCATCCTGGCTGTGAACGAAAAGGCACGGCTCGCCTTCGCACTCAACCACCGAGCAGTCGACTTCGATATCGCTGAGCGCCTGGCTGAGTTTATGCATCACCGGCCAGGCGTTATCGCCGTCCGGGCTGAGCAATTTTAATGCCACCAGCGCGTCATCCGCCGCATGTCCATTTTGCGGAATCGGTTCAACTTTGGCACCTGCAAAACCCTCTCGCCAGCGATAGCACTGGGGCAAACGGTGGATGATTGAGAGCTGTAATGTATTCACTTTCTTTCCCCAGAAGTACTTTCACTTCACAAATATTTCACATCTAGATTAACACACTATTCACATTTCATCCTGCCAGTGGCAGAGAAAAGGTTGCACCCCGCGTAGTGTGTGGGTTTGCCGCGCTTTTATCAGCATGTTATGAACGCGTCGGCAGGCCAACTTTTCGGCTATATGTACCCGTTTATGAGATCTAACTCAACCTTTTTCACTACAAAGATGTGACTTTTTACACGACAGGATTTTACATAAAAGAAACAAAAAGCCCAAAAAGAGAACGGCTTTTGCTTGATATGCATCAACGCAGGGAGCGGGTTACGCTCCCTGTTGAGAGGGGTTATGCCGCTTTTTTGGTGCGGCTGGCATAGAGATAGAAGAGAACCGAGCAGGTGGCGCAGAAGGTCATCGACCAGATCATTGGCCAGGCGGTGTTGAAGGTGGCGAGCGACAGCAGCGCGCCAACAATCGCCCCGATACCAAAACGGAAGGTGCCCGCCAGCGATGAGGCGGTGCCGGCCATATGCGGGAATTCGTCGAGGATCACCGCCATCGCGTTCGACGCCACCAGCGTGACGCAGCCGACAAACGCCGCCACACCCACCACCAACGCCCAGAAGCCAACACCGAGCAGCGCGGTCACCACCATCCATAACGCCATCACAAACTGGATCCACAACCCGCTGCGGAACATATTCAGCGCGCCAACCCGGCGCACAAAGCGGCCGTTGATAATGGTCAGAATGAACAGGAAGACGATATTGAGTGCAAAGTAGTAGCCAAAATCCTGCGGCGAGACGTGGTTAATTTCGATATAGACAAACGGCCCGGCGCTGAGGAAGGAGAACATCCCGGCAAAGCTGAAGCCGCTGGCGAGCATATAGCTGAGCACGCGTTTGTGGCGAAACAGCGAGGCAAAGTTGCCAAGGGTGGTGCGGAAATGGAACTTATGCCGCTTCTCTACCGGCAGCGTTTCGCGGATGAAAAAGGCGATCATCCCTGATGCCAGCAGCGCCGCCAGCGCGAGGATCCAGAAGATGGCGTGCCAGTTGAACCATATCAGCACCGCGCCGCCAATCATCGGCGCCAGCAGCGGCGCAATAGTGGTCACCAGCATGACAAAGGACATCATGCGTGAGAACTCTTCGCGCGGGTAGATATCACGCATCAGGGCGTTAATCACCACGCTGGCTGCCGCGGCGGCGAGGCCGTGCAAAAAGCGTATAAAGATAAGCTGCTCGATACTCTGCGCCAATGCGCAGGCCACCGCCGCCACGGCGAACACCAGCGTGCCGCCAAGGATCACCGGCTTGCGCCCGATGCTGTCTGCCATCGGTCCATAGAAGAGCTGGCCGATGGCAAAGCCGAGAATATAGCTGCTCAGGGTCATCTGCGCGCTGCCGGCCGGTACGCCGAACTGCCCGGCAATCACCGGCAAGGCGGGCAGATACATATCAATCGACAACGGCATCAGCATGGCCAACAGGCCAAGGATAAAGACAATACTCAGTGATGAGTGTGGCCTGCTGGTCACGGCAGCAATCTCCTGAAGTTAGCGGGTGAGCATGCCAACGCTGGCAATTTCATCCTCGGTAAGCGCGCGGTACTCACCCGGCGCCAGGTCGTCATCCAGACGGATGCCACCAATGCGTTCGCGATGCAGGCCGACCACGTGGTTGCCCACGGCGGCAAACATGCGCTTCACCTGATGATAGCGTCCTTCGCTAATGGTCAGGCGCACCTGCGTCGGCGTAATCACCTCCAGCACGGCGGGTTTGGTGAGATCTTTTTCATTATGCAGCTGGACGCCGTGAGCGAACTGGTCAGCGGTATCCTCTGCAACCGGCGACTCCAGCGTCACCAGGTAGGTCTTTTCGCAGTGATGGCGCGGCGAGGTAATGCGGTGCGACCACTGGCCATCATCGGTCATCAGCACCAGACCGGTGGTGTCGATATCGAGACGCCCGGCGGCGTGAAGCTTGTGCGCGACCGGTTCGTCGAGGAAGTAGAGCACCGTCGGGTGATCGGGATCTTCGGTAGAACAGACGTACCCTTCCGGTTTATGCAACATAAAGTAGCGCGGGCCGGTCTGCTGAACGAGGGTATTGCCGTTGTACTCAACCTCGTGTTCCGGTTGCAGTTTAAAGGCGGCATCGCGAACGATCTCGCCATTGACCGTAACACGGCTGCCGCGGATTTCGCGCCCGGAAATGGCGCGGCTGACGCCAAGCTGCTGAGCGATAAACTTATCAAGTCGCATGAAATTTTCTAGCCTGTATGGTGCTGAATGGGGGCAATGCGCCCACAAAAGAGATGAACAGCCTGAAGTATAACGAGCATCATAAACCGCTTAAAGCAAAGTTTCGTGGCATACTGTCTGCCGTCAATCTGTAACGCCGTTGAGACAATGACTTTTACGCTACGCCCCTACCAACGCGAAGCGGTGGATGCCACCCTCGCCCATTTTCGTCAACACGCTGAACCCGCAGTGATTGTGCTGCCAACCGGCGCCGGGAAAAGCCTGGTGATTGCCGAGCTGGCGCGGCTGGCACGTGGTCGCGTGCTGGTGCTGGCACATGTGAAAGAGCTGGTTGCGCAGAACCACGCTAAATATATCGCCCTTGGGCTGGATGCAGATATTTTTGCCGCCGGGCTGAAGCGCAAGCAGAGCCACGGCAAAGTGGTGTTTGGCAGCGTGCAGTCGGTGGCGCGCAACCTTGATCAGTTCCAGGGTGAGTTCTCCCTGCTGGTGGTGGATGAGTGCCATCGCATCAGCGATGACGACGACAGCCAGTATCAGCAAATCCTTTCCCATCTGAAGGAGGTGAATCCACGCATTCGCCTGCTCGGCCTGACGGCAACCCCCTTCCGTCTTGGTAAAGGGTGGATTTACCGCTTTCACTATCACGGCATGGTACGCGGCGATGAAAAAGCGCTGTTCCGCGACTGTATTTATGAACTGCCGCTGCGCTATATGATTAAACATGGTTATCTGACGCCGCCGGAGCGGCTGGATATGCCGGTGGTGCAGTACGATTTCAGCCGCTTACAGACGCAGAGTAACGGCCTGTTCAGCGAAGCGGAGCTGAACCGCGAACTGAAGAAGCAGAAGCGCATTACGCCGCACATTGTCAGCCAGATTGTTGAGTTTGCGCAGACGCGCAAAGGGGCGATGATTTTTGCCGCCACGGTGGAGCACGCCCGCGAGATCACCGGCCTGCTGCCCGCGGACGACGCGGCGCTGATCACCGGCGAAACCCCCGGCCCGCAGCGTGATGCCTTAATTGAGGCTTTCAAACAGCAGCAGTTCCGCTTTCTGGTCAACGTCGCGGTGCTGACCACCGGCTTTGATGCGCCGCATGTCGATCTGATTGCCATTTTACGCCCGACGGAATCCGTCAGCCTCTATCAGCAGATCGTCGGTCGCGGCCTGCGCCTGGCACCGGGGAAAACCGACTGCCTGATTCTGGATTACGCCGGTAACCCGCACGATCTCTACGCCCCGGAGATTGGCGCGCCGAAAGGCAAAAGCGATAACGTGCCGGTGCAGGTTTTCTGCCCGGGCTGCGGCTTCGCTAATACTTTCTGGGGTAAAACCACCGCTGACGGTACGCTGATTGAGCACTTTGGCCGCCGTTGCCAGGGCTGGTTTGAAGATGATGAAGGGCATCGCGAGCAGTGCGATTACCGTTTCCGCTTTAAAAACTGCCCGCACTGCAATGCGGAGAATGATATCGCCGCGCGCCGCTGCCGCAGCTGCGATGCGATTCTCGTCGACCCGGACGATATGCTGAAAGCCGCGCTGAAGCTGAAAGATGCGCTGGTGCTACGTTGCAGTGGCATGACATTGCAGCACGGCGCGGATGAGAAAGGCGAATGGCTGAAAATCACCTATTACGATGAAGATGGCGCCGATGTCAGCGAGCGCTTTCGCCTGCAGAGCCCGGCGCAGCGCACCGCCTTTGAGCAGCTCTTTATGCGCCCGCATACGCGCACGCCCGGCGTGCCGTTACGCTGGATTGTGGCGGCGGATATCGTTGCCCAGCAGGCGCTGCTGCGTCACCCCGATTTTGTCGTCGCACGTATGAAAGGGCAGTACTGGCAGGTGCGGGAAAAAGTGTTTGATTACGAAGGTCGCTTTCGCCGGGCGCATGAATTGCGCGGCTAAGCGCACTTTTGATTGCTGTATCAATCATTAGGGGATAGAATACCGCCCGCTTTTGCATCCGCAAAGCCGATCATCTGCCTGTTGCTGGGTCGCCTGTAACAGGATTTATTTAAGAGAGATTCAAATGTTTACTATTAACGCAGAAGTACGTAATGAGCAGGGTAAGGGTGCGAGCCGCCGCCTGCGCACCGCGAACAAGTTCCCGGCTATCGTCTACGGTGGAACTGAAGCGCCGGTTGCTATCGAACTGGATCACGACAAAGTGTGGAACATGCAGACTAAGCCTGGTTTCTACAGCGACGTTCTGACCCTGGCTCTCGATGGCAAAGAAGTTAAAGTTAAGATTCAGGCTGTTCAGCGTCACCCGTTCAAGCCGAAACTGACTCACATCGACTTCGTTCGCGCGTAATCGCTGACAAGTTGAAGAAAAAACCCCGCTCTGGCGGGGTTTTTTTATGGCCTATTTTCCGCCGCTCAGCCGACGCTGCAGCTGATCGCGCAGGTTCGGCGGCGTACCTTTGATGGTCAGCGTGTCGGTAGCCGGATCCCAGAAGATACGCTCGCCAAGCAGCAGCGCATCAAAATTGATGGTCAACCCGCCGCCGCTGCCGGCATATTTGGTCAACTGCCGCAGGGTGCTGCGATCCGCCGGGAAGCTCTCTTCCAGCTCGTAGCCCTGGCCTGCGGTAAACTCTTCAAAGCTCACTTCGCTCACGCCCGCCAGCTCTTTTGAGAGCGACGCCAGCTCAATCTCCTCGCCCGCCTGCAACTGCTCGTTACAGTAGGTGTAGACCTGCTGACGCACAGTTTGACGCTCGGATTTATCAAGCTCTGCCTGGGCAGTAAAATCATCGACTGCCTGCAGCAGCCCACGGTTCTGCGCTTTCGCGTTCAGCCCTTCGCTGGCGCCAAGGAAATCCATAAAGAAGTCCGCGACCTTGCGCCCTACCCGCCCTTTCAGGAAGGTGAGGTAACGCGTTGACTCCGGGTTAGTTTCCCACTCGGTTAAGTCGACGCGCGCAACGATATCGGCGTGATTGATATCAAGATAATGCGTCGAGCTGATATCGAGGTTTTCATTGACGCGCATGCTGCTTAAGTTGTTCAGCACCGCCACTAACAGATACTCCACCGCCAGATAACGGTAGTGGCAAAACAGCACAATACCGCCGTCGGCAAAAGGGTATTTCGCCAGTTCATCACGTAAGCGCCCGGTCGCCGCGCGGCTGAAGGCGAGAAACTCCTCTTCGCCCTGACGTTGCAGACGCAGCGCCTGTGCCAGCTCGCTCTCTTCATTAAACAGGCCATAGGCTTTATTTTTTGCGCTATAGACCCGGTGCAGTTCCGCCACCATCTCTTCGACGGGCGGGGTGGGTTCGAGCAAAGAATCGCGCAGCACCAGCTCAAGGGTTTGCTCATCGCGCTTGATAAGCTGGTGCAGGGCAATCTGGTTGATGTCCAGACTCATGATAAACTCTCCTTTTTGACCGGCGGTATTCAACCACCACCAACGCCGCGGTGCAACTGCTGATAAAAAAGCAGAAAAAAAGCTCTTCCTACGGTAAGATGTTGCCCTTTCATGAACAGACTGATTTCGATTTATGCCACAAATCTCCCGCTACAGTGATGAACACGTTGAACAACTGCTCAGTGAGCTGGCCAACGTACTGGAAAAACACAAAGCACCGGCCGACCTCTCTTTGATGGTGCTGGGCAATATGGTGACCAACCTGATTAACAGCAGCGTCGCCCCCGCGCAGCGTCAGGCCATCGCGACATCTTTCGCAAAGGCACTGCAATCGTCCATTGGCGACGACAAAGCGCACTAAGGGAAATCACAACAGTTTATGGTGACTAATCGTCAACGCTACCGTGAAAAAGTCTCCCAGATGGTGAGCTGGGGGCACTGGTTTGCGCTGTTCAACATTTTGTTGTCCATCGTGCTCGGTAGCCGTTACCTGTTTGTTGCCGACTGGCCGACCACGCTTTCCGGGCGTATTTACTCCTGGCTGAGCCTGGTGGGCCACTTCAGCTTTGTGGTGTTTGCCACCTATCTGCTGATCCTCTTCCCGCTGACCTTTATTGTGATGTCGCAGCGGCTGATGCGCGTGCTCTCGGCGATCCTCGCCACCGCAGGCATGACGCTGCTGCTTATCGACAGCGAAGTCTTTACCCGTTTTCACCTGCACCTCAATCCGGTGGTCTGGGAACTGGTCATTAATCCCGATCAGAACGAGATGGCCCGCGACTGGCAGCTGATGTTTATCAGCGTGCCGGTCATTTTGCTGATTGAGATGCTGTTTGCGACGTGGAGCTGGCAGAAGCTGCGCAGCCTCACGCGCCGCCGCCACTTCGCCAAACCGGTGGCCGCCCTCTTTTTTGTCTCCTTTATTGCCACCCACGTGATGTATATCTGGGCGGACGCCAATTTCTATCGCCCGATCACCATGCAGCGCGCCAACCTGCCGCTCTCTTACCCGATGACCGCGCGCCGCTTCCTTGAAAAACATGGTCTGCTGGATGCGCAGGATTACCAGCGTCGCCTGGTGGAGCAAGGCAATCCGGAAGCGGTATCGGTGCAGTATCCGTTAAGCGATCTGCGCTATCTCGATATGGGCTCCGGGCAGAATGTGCTGCTGATTACCGTCGATGGGCTGAACTACGCCCGTTATGAAAAACAGATGCCGCAACTGGCGAGCTTTGCCGGGCAGAATGTTAAATTTACCCAGCATATGAGCGCCGGGAATAACGCGGATAATGGCTACTTCGGCCTCTTCTACGGTATTTCGCCAAGCTATATGGATGGCGTGATGTCGTCGCGCATTCCGCCCGCGCTGATCACCGCACTGAATCATCAGGGTTATCAGCTGGGTCTCTTCTCGTCAGATGGCTTCAGCAGCCCGCTCAATCGCCAGGCGCTGCTGTCAGATTTCTCGCTGCCGCCGGCGAAAAGCCAGAGTGATGCGCAGACGGCCGATCAGTGGATCAAATGGCTGTCCCATGATGCGCAGGACGATACCCGCTGGTTCTCATGGGTCTCCTTTAACGGTACCGCGACGTTTGACATCGACACACCGGGCTTTGCACGTAAGTACACCCGCGCTGCCGCCGATGTCGATGCGCAGATTGCCCGCGTGCTGGATGCGCTGCGCGCCTCCGGCAAAATGGACAACACGGTAGTGGTGATCACCGCTGGTCGCGGCATCCCGGCAAATCAACAGGACACGACCTTCGACTGGTCGCGCAGCCGCCTGCATGTGCCGCTGGTCGTACACTGGCCGGGCACGCCGGCGCAGCGTATTACCAGGCTGACGGATCATCAGGATGTGATGACCACTCTGATGCAGCGTCTGCTGCATGTCAGCACGCCGGCTAATGAGTATTCGCAGGGTCAGGATCTCTTTACCGCCACGCGCCGCCACAACTGGGTGACCGCCGCTAACAGCAATACGCTGGCGATTACCACGCCGCAGATGACGCTGGTGCTCGATCAGAACGGCAACTATAAGTCCTGGGATGCGCAGGGCGAGAAGATCCGCGATCAGAAACCGCAGCTCAGTTTACTGCTGCAGGTGCTGACCGATGAAAAACGGTTTATCGCTAACTGATTGATTATTTATGAATCACTCAGCCTGCCCTGTACTTGCAATCAGGCAAGAAACGGGTAGTATTAGCGCCACATGTCGGCACGTAGCGCAGCCTGGTAGCGCACTGTCATGGGGTGTCAGGGGTCGGAGGTTCAAATCCTCTCGTGCCGACCAAAATTCCCCACCGCCTTGCCTGCTTCATTCCGGCAAGACGAGAAAAAACAGCAAGTTATTTTAACTTGCTGTTTTTTTTTGCCCGCCAAAACCCCTTTTATTCCGGTAAACGGGTAAGCAATTCGTAATCAGGATGTTAACATAGAGACAAATTCATGCCTGTTATGATGAGTGAAACCTATGTCCGACTTAAACCGTCCACAACTCCAGTTGCCCAACGGGGCCGATAAACTGCTGCTCCACTCCTGCTGCGCGCCCTGCTCGGGTGAAGTGATGGAAGCGATCCAGGCTTCCGGTATCGACTACACCATCTTCTTCTATAACCCGAACATCCATCCGCAAAAAGAGTACGAACTGCGCAAAGAGGAGAATATCCGCTTTGCTGAGAAGCACGGCGTGCCCTTTGTCGATGCGGATTACGATACCGACAACTGGTTCGAGCGGGCGAAAGGGATGGAGTGGGAGCCTGAGCGCGGCGTGCGCTGCACAATGTGTTTTGATATGCGCTTTGAGCGCACGGCGCTCTATGCCCATGAGCACGGCTTCAAAGCCATCAGCAGTTCGCTGGGCATTTCTCGCTGGAAAAACATGCAGCAAATCAATGACTGCGGCCAGCGCGCGGCGGGGCACTATCCGGAGATGGTTTACTGGGATTACAACTGGCGCAAACAGGGCGGCTCGGCAAGGATGATTGAGATCAGCAAACGGGAGCGCTTCTACCAGCAGGAGTACTGCGGCTGCGTCTACTCCCTGCGCGACAGCAACCTGCACCGTAAATCCCAGGGCCGACCGCTGATTAAAATCGGTAAGCTCTATTACGGTGACGATCAGGAATAGAGATGAACAATCCCGGCCATCTGACCGGGATTGTTTGCATTACAGCGCGATATCCGCGACCTGCTCATCGTCGTGATGCGGTTGCGTCACCGGCTTCTGCACCGGCGGGGTAATGTCCGCCACCATCGATTCATCGCACTTCAGACCGAGGATTTCGCTGGTGTAGCGCAGCTCTGCGTCAGCGGCTTCGATATTGCCATTCAGCTCGGTACCGAACGAGGGAATAATCTCCCGCAGCTTGGTTTGCCAGGCCTCTGAAGCGAAGCGCTCGGTAAACACTTTCTCCATCAGCTCGAGCATGATCGGCGCTGCGGTTGAGGCACCCGGCGACGCGCCAAGCAGCGCGGCAATGGTGCCCTCTTTGTCGCTGACTACTTCGGTGCCCAGACGCAGCACGCCGCCTTTCCCGGCTTCGCGCTTGATAATCTGCACCCGCTGCCCTGCCTGCCACAAGCGCCAGTCCTCTTTTTGCGCCAGCGGATAGTATTCACGCAGCGCATCAAAGCGGTCATCCTCGTTTTGCAGCACCTGGTTTACCAGGTATTTCACCAGGCTGAAGTTGGTCATTCCGACCGTCAGCATCGGCAAAATATTGGATGAGTTGGTTGAGCGCAGCAGATCCCACAGCGATCCGTTTTTCAAAAAACGCGTCGAGAAGGTGGCGAATGGCCCGAAGAGCAGCACGCGTTTGCCATCAATTATGCGCGTATCGATATGCGGCACCGACATTGGCGGCGCGCCAACGGTCGCCTGACCGTAGACTTTTGCCAGATGGTGATTCACCACCGCCGGATCTTCCGCCACCAGGAACTGGCCGCCTACCGGGAAACCGGCGTAATCGGCCGCTTCCGGAATGCCGGATTGCTGTAACAGCTTCAGCGCTGCGCCACCGGCACCGATAAAGATAAATTTCGCTTTGATCACCTGCTCAGCGCCGCTGTTCAGGTTATGCAGCGTCACGCTCCAGCTCTGGTCGGCATTACGCTTTAAGCCGCGCACTTCGGTCGCCAGTTGCAGGGCGAAGTTCGCCTTCTTCTGCAACGAGCCAATCATCTGGCGCGTCAGCTCGCCAAAGTTAACATCAGTGCCAATCTCTGTGCGGGTCGCGGCAATTTTTTGCGTGGCATCGCGCCCTTCCATCACCAGCGGTGCCCACTGTTTGATCTGCTCAGGGTCTTCGGAGTAGCGCATGCCGCGAAACAGGGAGCACTGCTGCAACGCTTTATAGCGCGCGCGCAGGAAGTTGACGTTGTCGTCGCCCCAGACGAGGCTCATATGCGGCACGGTATTGATAAAGGAGCGCGGGTCGCGCAGCACACCGCTTTTTACCTGGTGCGCCCAGAACTGGCGAGAGATGCGAAACGCTTCGTTGATCTCAATCGCTTTTTTAATGCTGACAGAGCCGTCCGCGCTGCGGGGGGTGTAGTTGAGTTCCATCAGGGCAGCATGCCCGGTACCGGCGTTGTTCCAGCCGTTTGAACTCTCTTGCGCCAGGGCGTCGAGACGCTCCACCATCGTAATTGACCAGTCCGGTTCAAGATCCGAAAGCCAGGTTCCCAACGTGGCACTCATGATCCCACCACCGATTAAAAGCACATCTGTTTCCTGCTCTTTCGATGCGGACGCATCTGCTGCTTTTGAGACAGCATTAAGCCCGACAGCCATCGAAAACAGCCTGGCAGTCATTCTTTTCATGATGATATTGCCTTACTTTTAGTGCTGCTTTATTCGCATTTATAGAGGGTTAAGTCGTTAGCTCGTCTAACGTAGCACTTAAAAGTCGAGATTTAAATAATGTTTAAACATTAAATAATAATTATATAAATGTTACTAATAAGTTGCTTTTATGCATTAGTTTTAACAATAATTGTTGCCCGCCTGACGCGGAAATCTGCTATTATCCTGCGCTTTGCCAAACGCATGGATGCCGTTTGCCTCTGCTTCTATGGCACTCTCCACTTGCGGAATGTTATGACCGACAACACTACCCCCTCCTCTTCTCAGGTAAGCGCCGTACTGCGCTCGCCGAAGCTGTTTACACGTGAAATTTTAGCCGGTGTGATCACTGCGCTGGCGCTGATCCCGGAAGTGATCTCCTTCTCGGTGATTGCTGGTGTTGACCCGAAAGTGAGCCTGATCGCCTCGGTGGTGCTCTGCTTCGCGATGTCCATTCTCGGCGGTCGCCCGGCGATGGTAACGGCGGCTGCCGGGTCAGTCGCACTGGTTATCGGTCCGATGGTCAACCAGAACGGTGTGGAATACATTTTGCCTGCGGTATTACTGGCAGGCGTGATCCAGATAATCTTTGGCCTGACCGGCATGGCGCGCCTGCTGCGCTTTATTCCCCATGCGGTGATGACGGGGTTTGTTAACGCCCTCGGTATTCTGATCTTCTTTGCCCAGGTGCCGCACTTCTGGAGCAAAAATCCGCTTATTCTGGCGCTCTTCGCCCTGACGCTGCTGATTGTGCTGTGGTTGCCGCGCTGGCTGAAAAGCGTTCCCGCGCCGCTGGTGGCGATTGTCGTGCTTACCGCCTATACCATCTTCAGCGGTCAGCTATTACCGACCGTCGGCGATGAAGGCCCGATGCAGGGCGGCCTGCCGGGGTTGACCGAATGGCTGGTGCCGTTTGATTTGCATACGCTGAGTATTATCTGGCCCTGCGCGCTGAGCATCGCCTTTGTCGGGCTGATGGAGTCGCTGCTGACCGCCAAACTGGTTGATGACTTAACCCATACGCCGTCGAATAAAGGGCGCGAAAGTACCGGGCTTGGCATCGCCAATATCCTTGCCGGTTTCTACGGCGGCATTGCTGGCTGCGCGATGATTGGTCAAACCATCGTTAACGTTGAGATGGGCAAAGGCCGCACGCGCCTCTCAACCGTTGCCGCCGCGCTGGTGTTGCTGCTACTGGTTACGGCGTTAAGCGAGGTGATGGCGAAAATCCCGATGGTGGTGCTGGCCGGGATTATGGCGATTGTCGCCTTCAAGACCTTTAACTGGGGAAGCCTCAAGCCTGGCACCCTGAAGCAGGCGCCTTTCGTCGAGAGCGTGGTAATGGTGATAACGGTGATTGCCACCGTCAGCACCGGCAACCTGGCGATTGGCGTGGTTGCCGGAGTGGTGACGCTGGCGATAACACCAGCGAAGTGGCGGGAAAAGTCGCTGTTTACAGCAAAAACAGCGTCGCCAGACCAAGAAAAATAAAGAAGCCGCCGGTGTCGGTAATGGCGGTGATCATCACGCTGGAGCCGACCGCCGGGTCGCGCCCCAGCCGGATCATCAGCATCGGGATCAGCACACCCATTAATGCCGCCATCAGCAGGTTAAGCACCATCGCCAGCATCATCACGCCGCCCAGCGCCGGGTCGCCATACAGCCACCAGGTGATGCAGCCCATTAAGCCGCCCCACACCACGCCGTTAATTAATGCCACGCCCATTTCGCGCAGAATAAGAAACGAGAAGTTACCCGGCTGAATGTTTTGCAGCGCCAGCGCGCGCACAATCATGGTGATGGTCTGATTGCCGGTGTTACCGCCAATACCGGCGACAATCGGCATCAACGAGGCCAGTGCCACCAACTGCGAGATGGTGTGTTCAAAACCGTCAATCACCCGCGAGGCAATAAAGGCGGTGCAGAGGTTAAGCGCCAGCCACGCCCAGCGTGACTTTACCGCTTTGGTGACGGGTGCGAAGACATCCTCTTCGGTACTCAGGCCACCCATCTGGCGCATATCGTTATCGGTCTCTTCATAGACCACGTCGAGGATCTCATCGACGGTCAGCCGCCCCATCAGAATGCCGTTCTCGTCCACCACCGCTGCGCTGAGCAGGTTGTCACGCTCAAAGGTGCGCGCGACACGCTCCGCCTCCTCTTCCGGCAGGAAGGTGACGGGATCGCTCTCCATCACCTCGCCCACTTCACGACTGGTGGCATTAAGCAGCAGAGTTTGCAGCGTCAGTTCGCCAACAAGGCGGTTATCGCGATCGACCACAAACAGCTTGTCGGTGTTCTCCGGCATCTTTCCCAGACGGCGTAAGTAGCGCTGAACGGCGGCCAGCGTCACCTCCGCGCGGATGGTGATCACCTCAAACTCCATGATCGCGCCGACGCAGTTTTTGCCATAGCGCATCACCTGGCGCACCCGCGCGCGCTCTTTCGGCGGCAGCGTCGCCATCATGCGCCCGGTCAGGTTGCGCGGCAGGTGCTGCACCAGGTAGATCTGCTCATCGATATTGAGGGTTTCCAGCGCATCCAGCAGCGCGCGGTCGCTCATCTCATCAATCAGATCGTCCCAGACATTTTCCGAGGCTTCGAGCAGCACTTTGCCGCGCTTGTCATCTTCAATCACCCGCCACAGCGCATGGCGTTCAACCACCGGCAGCGCTTCGAGGGTATCGGCCAGATCCGGCGGCGGCAGGTGTGCGGCGAGGGCGCGTACTTCGAGCAGGTGCTGATCGAGCACTTCACTGTTAACCTGCTCTACCAGCGTGATTTCGCCCAACAGCGTGGCGGTCAGGGCTTTATGAGTGGTGAGCAACCAGATAAGGCGCGCGCGCTCTTCTTCGCGCAGTTTGACACTGTTCTTTTTAATAACCGGCATGACAATCCTGAATCGAAAGCGCCCTCTCATCCGGGCGGAATAGCCTTAAGCATAGCGCCAGGTGCTAAAAAAAGGCTCAACGGTGCGGTTGTTTGGGTAAAAAAACGGCAACGCTCCCCGGTTCAGCAGGGAGCGTTGTTGTTACGCAGTGCGGGAAACGGCGTCGCGGGAGGCGAGCTGACGCTCTTCACCTTCCAGCTCGCTTAAGTGACCATTGCGCATCTCCAGCAGGCGATCGGCGTGAATAAAGTAGTGATCGTCATGGCTGATGGCAAAGATGGTTTTACCCATCTGCTGCATCAGCGGCAACAGCACCTGATAGAAGTCGCGCCTGAAGTGCGGATCCTGATCTGCCGCCCACTCATCCAGCAGCAGGATATCGCGCTCTTCCGCCAGCGCCAGCAGCAGCGCGACGCGCTTCTTCTGCCCCTTCGACAGCTTCAGGTTGAGGATTTTGCCGTTTTCCAGTTCCAGCTTGTGCGACATCTTTAACTGCTCCAGCCACTTCGCCACCAGTGCCGGATCGGCCTGCTGCCCTTCGGGGCCAAGCAGTTCGTCAAACAGCCAGACATCGGTAAACACCGCCGAGAAGAGCTTGCGGTAATCTTCCGGTTTATCCTGCGCCATCGGTTTGCCATCGAGCAGGATCTCGCCGGAGAGCGGCTGATAGAGGCCGGTCAGCAGCATCGCCAGCGTCGATTTCCCGCTGCCGTTGCCACCAATCAGAAACACCAGTTCGCCGCGCGTGAGGGTCATATTGATTGGCCCGATGGCAAAGTCATTATCCTGATATTTAAAGGTAACATCGCGCAGCTCAAGGGTTTGCCAGCCGGGGAAGGCCTGCGGGCGCGGAAACTCCGGGCGATAAGGTGCCAGCGCGAACTGCTTGAGCTTGCGAAACGCCACCTGGGCGGTGAGCAGCGTTGGCAGCGCGCCCACGGCGGAGAGCAGCGGCGTGCGCAAAAAGAGCAGCGTCAACGAGTAGGTCGCCGCGACATTGGTATTCGCCCAGCCCAGCCCGTTCGCCATCCAGAACACCAGGCCAATCGCGCCCAGCATCATGATGTTTGACCAGTTCACCGCACTCAGGTGGAAGGTATCGGCGCGGATAATATGGTGGCGATATTCGCGCGCATCCGGCAGGTACATCTTTTCAAACACATGCTCGGCGCGCTCGCGGTTGAGCGTAAGCTCTTTGCGCCCCTCAAGCACCGTCTGGAAATCGGCATACAGCTTATCTTCCGTCTCGCGCAGGGTCGCCATATGTCTATAGACGCGCGACACCAGCATAAACCCGCCCCAGATGGTCAGCGCCATCCAGATCACGGTTATCAGCAACATCTTGCCGGAGAGCATGGCGAGATAGAGGCAGGAGCCGACGGTGAGGATAATCCCCTGCACCAGTTCCGGCAGGCGCACAAAGGCGATGGTGATATTACGCACATCGCTGGTCAGCCCGGCCAGCAGCGAGGCGCTGCCAAGCTGTTCGATGCGCTCGATCGGCGTATCCAGAAGACGCTTGATAAATTCGCTACGCAGGCGGTAGACAAAGTGGTGACCCAGTGTTGTCAGCGCCAGCTGCGAGCCGAGAGTGACGGCCATTAACAGCAGCAGCAGGCCAAGGAACTCCGGCAGCACGGCAACAGAGAGATCGACAGATTCAATCAGGCGCTGGTTAATAAAGGCAATAAGGCCGATGCCCATTGCCGCGCTGGCAAGCGACAGCGCCAGTACCGCCACAAACGGCCAGCGATACTGCCGCCAGACAAGAAGGAGAAGTTCCATAAGCGTATCCGGTCAATAAAAACAGCCAGCAGTTTAAACGGCTACCTGTTTTCATCAAGAATAATTCTTATTTTTGTTCGCTATTGCCTGCCTGGCGAAAAGTGAGGTTATAGCGACACTCGCCGGTCAGCGGATGGTAGCCCGGCTTCAGTGGCGCAATGCCGTGATAAAAGAGGCGCGACTCCCCGCCCCACACCACCACATCGCCATGCTCCAGCAGCAGCCGCTGCAACGCATCGCTGCGTTTCAGCCCGCCGAACTGGAAGACTGCCGGCAGACCGAGCGAAACAGAGACAATTGGCGCACGCAGATCCGGCTCGTCCTTATCCTGATGCAGCGAGAGTTTGGCTCCCGGTGCGTAGCGGTTGATAAGGCAGGCATCCGGGCGGAAATCGGGGTAGCCGGCAGCGGCGCTAGCCGCATTGCAGAGCGTCACAAAGGCCTGCGGCATGGCGGGCCACGGGCGCTGCGTCTGCGGATCGGCGGCATCGTAAAGATAGCCGCGCTTGTCCGTCGTCCAGCCAAGCTGCCCACAGTTGGTCATGGCAACGGACATGGTGTAACCGCCGGGCGTCACCATATGGCGCAGCGGTGCAACGCTGACCACATCGGCGATACCGCGCATCAGCGCCTCGCTGTGCGCAAGGGCAAAGCGGCGCAGTACCACGGCGCCCGGCGCCAGCGGCTCCTGCCACGGTTGTTCATCGGCAAACAGATCGAGCATCAGGTCTCCTGTTGATTAGCTTCGCGCGCCAGCAATTGCGCTTTGCGCTCGGCTCCCCAGCGGTAGCCGGAGAGTGCCCCGCTCTGGCGCACCACGCGATGGCAGGGAACAATAACCGCAAGCTTATTCGCCCCACAGGCGCTGGCGACGGCTCTGACCGCGCCGGGCTTGCCGATGGCGTGGGCCAGCGCCTGGTAACTGACCCTCTCCCCTGCCGGGATCTGGCGCAGCGCTTGCCACACCTGTAGCTGAAACGCGGTGCCGCGTAAATCGAGCGGCAGGGTAAAGGGCGAATCGGGTCTCTCTATATGCGCAACCACCTGCTGCACGCGCGCGGTAAATTGTGGATCATCTTCTGCCTGGCGGGCATGTGGAAACAGGTTGCTGAGCTGCGCCAGTAATGCGTCATCACTCTGGGCCAAGAGCACGGCGCAGATCCCGCGTTCGCTCTCCGCCACCAGGCAGCGGCCCAGCGTACAGTCCGTCAGCGTAAACCAGACCGGGCAGGACGAGCCGCCGCGGCGAAAGGCGCGGGCGGTCATGCCAAGCGCCGCATCCGCGTTTCGATAGTAGCTGCTGCTGTCCGGGAACCCGGCCGCCAGCACCGCATCGGTAATGGTCTCGCTGTTCGCCAACGTTTCGCGTAAGCGCCGGGCGCGAAACGCCTGCTGCCACGCTTTTGGCGTCACGCCGGTCACCGCTTTAAACAGACGGTGGAAATGATAAGGGCTCATGGCAACCGCCGCAGCAAGCTCTGCCAGCGTCACGGGTTGATCCTGCTCCAGCAAACGGCACGCGGCGGCGACCTTCTCCAGACGCTGCTGCTGCGGATGTGTTTTATCCGGCTGGCAGCGTTTGCAGGGACGAAAACCCGCCTCCAGCGCACTGGCGACATCTTTATAGAAACGCACATTCTGGCGCAGGGCGCGCCGCGCTGTGCAGGAGGGGCGGCAAAAAATCGCCGTGGTCAGCACGGCGAAAACAAACTGACCGTCGGCGTTCGGGTCGCGCGCCAGCACCGCCTGCCAGCATTGATCATCGGTTAACATCGCATTGTTCATCGCAGGCTCCTTATCTAAGCTTAGCCTTACTGTGGCGGTTAGCGCGCGCGCAAACACCCGCAATCTTGCGCTTTAATTTTTATCCTTCACCAGGAAGGCGGAAAACTGCGGCGACATCCAGGTCGTGAAGCCATCCCCCTCCTTCATGATCATCATCACCGCGAGCCCTTCGCGCGTCACTACCTCTTTTGCCCGCTCAGGGCCGAGCACCATCAGGCCCGTATCCCAGGCATCCGCTTCCAGCGCGGTTGGCGAGATCACCGTCACCGACACCAGCTTGTGATCGATTGGCCGCCCGCTGCGCGGATCGATGACGTGAGAGATGCGTTTACCGTCCAGCTCATAGTAGTTGCGATAGCTGCCGGAGGTGCTGATGCCGTGGCCATTAATATCGACCACCGCCTCGACGGCGTTTTCGCGATCCGTTGGCTTCTGTACCGCCACACGCCACGGTAGCCCTTTACTATTCATCCCGCGGCTGACCAGGGCGCCGCCGACGGAGACCAGATAGCGGCTAATCCCCTCTCGTTCCATTAAGTGCGACAGATGATCGGCGGCGTAACCTTCGCCAACCGTCGAGAGATCGACATAGAGATCGGGCAGATCTTTTTGCAGGAACTGTTCACCGGCGCGATTGATTACCGTGAGATGTTGCAGCCCGGTACGCGCTTTCGCCGCGTCGATCTGCGCCTGCGTTGGCGTCTTGACCGGCTGCTGATCGGGGCCAAAGCCCCATAAATTCACCAGCGGTCCAACGGTAATATCCATCACGCCATCGGTTTTTTTACCGACGCGCAGCGAGGTGGTGACAATATCCGCCATCGCTTCGCTGACCGGCCACGGCGCGGTGCTGCTGCTGCGGTTAAAGCGCATCAGCGCTGAATCTTTTTTCCAGGTCGACATCAGCCAGTCGTCGCCATCAAGCTGCGCCTGGATTTTCTTTTGTAGTGCTGCCGCCTGCTGCGGCGTGATATCCACCACGCTGACGCGCCAGGAGGTGCCCATGGTTTTACCTTCAAGCACCGTCGGTGTGGCCTGGCTTGCCGTGTCGCAGCCGGCTAACAGAAAAAGTGCCGCCATCAGCGCGGCACGAAGAGAAGCGATCGCCATAGTTGTTATCTCCTTGCTGGCGCAAGCGTACACGAAAAAAGGGATTTGCCCGAAACAGGCAATAAAAAAGGGGCCTTGCGGCCCCCTTCAATACGCGTTGTTGCAGACTTAGAACTGGTAAACCAGGCCCAGGCCAACAATGTCGTCGGTAGCAATACCGGCCGCGCGGGTAAAGGTGTTGTCGTCCAGCAGGTTGATTTTGTAATCAACATAGGTGGACATGTTTTTGTTGAAGTAGTAAGTCGCGCCAACATCAACATATTTCACCAGATCCTGGTCGCCGAAGTTAGCAGTACCGGTGTTGTTGGTGATGTCCTTACCTTTGGACTGCAGGTAAGCGATGGATGGACGCAGACCGAAGTCGAACTGGTACTGTGCAACCACTTCGAAGTTCTGCGCTTTGTTAGCAAAGCCGAAAGCAGAGCTTGGGGTACGGCCGTTAGAGGTACCGAAACGGGTCGCGTTGTAAGTCTGAGAATACTGTGCTGCCAGGTAAACGTTGTTGGCATCGTATTTCAGGCCGCCGCTGTAAACTTCAGCGCGGTCGCCGTCACCGTACAGGTTCGCATTGATGCTGTTCTGATCGGCAGTACGTTTAGAGGAGGACATTGCGCCACCAACGCTGAAGCCTTCGCCCAGATCGTAGGTCAGAGACGCGCCGTAACCGTCACCGTTCTGGTCCAGCAGGCTACGGCCATTGGTGTTTTCACCGCTGACGCTGCCGTTTTTACCCTGGTACTGCAGAGCAAAGTTCAGGCCATCAACCAGACCGAAGAAGTCGGTGTTACGGTAAGTTGCTACACCGTTGGCACGAGACTGCATGAAGTTATCTGCGCCATAGGTGTCGCCGCCGAACTCCGGCAGGACGTCGGTCCAGGAGGTCACGTCATAGATGATGCCGTAGTTACGACCGTAGTCGAACGAACCGGTGTTAGCTACGCGGATACCTGCGAAGGCCAGACGGGTCCATGCCTGATCGCTCTCATTTTCTGAGCTGTTCGCCTGAACGTTGTATTCCCACTGACCGTAGCCGGTTACCTGGTCGTTAACCTGGGTTTCGCCCTTGAAGCCAAAACGTACATAGCTCTTATCGCCATCGGAGCCGTTGTCGTCAGAAAAATAGTGCAGGCCGTCTACTTTACCGTAGAGATCTAATTTGTTGCCGTCTTTATTATAAACTTCAGCCGCATTTGCTGCGCCCGCTACCAGCAGAGCCGGTACCAGGAGGGACAGAACTTTAACTTTCATTTTATTAACCCTCTGTTATATGCATTTTTATTGCCACTGCATGCTGATTAACCCTCAAATCAGCTGGCGATTCATTGTGCGCAAAAATCAAAAATAATCCAACAGGAATATGATACGAAAACTTTGAAGATGTTTCATATCTAAAGCTAAATGTTTCCATTTGTAATTTTGCGGGAACTTTTTGAAAGCACTAAAAGCCAATAAATAAGAAAAACAGCGGATGAAATACAGTTATTTACCTATAAAAACAGCAGCTTACTAAAATTTAAAATGAGAGCACTGAATGCCAAACCGAAAGCAGAATTGGTGTCTAAAATAATCGACGCTATCATCATTAACTTTATTTATTACCGTCATTCGAATCTGAATGTCTGTTTACCCCTCTTCAAACCGGATGCCCTGCATTCGGTTTTTTTTTACCTTTCTTTACATCAGTTGATACTTAAGATTTATATAGTCGCCATTTGTAATGACTATTAATTAATCAATTATCGTACCAGAGTTGATCCTTAAACATATTTAGAAAGTTAATATCTTGTTATTTCGTGCGATATTTTACTGACGAGACGGTAAATAGGCTGGCGGCGCTGCGCATCTGTACATTTTTCCTGCGCCTCAGGTAAAGAATGCATATTCATGCACTCCCCAGGCATTTCCTGAAAAGAGAGTCTGGAAATTCACCCATTTACCGATATACTGCCTGCTGAACATTACTCTGCAGCACACTACCTTTACGCCCGCGGCCCCCAAAACGCGACGCTAACGGCATGGCAGCAACATTGTCTCAGCGCAGGCTGAAAGTTATCAGCCGTGTTGTCATAACGGGTTACACACACGAATGAGTCAATCGGACACAATGATTCCTGGCAAATTTTCCCTGATACCGGGCAACATTACCCGTTACTTCCTTTTATTGATTATTGTCCTGCTGGTCACCATGGGCGTGATGATCCAGAGCGCGGTCAACGCGTGGCTGAAGGACAAAAGTTATCAAATTGTTGATACCACCCATGCCATTCATAAGCGCATCGATATCTGGCGCTATGCGACCTGGCAGATTTACGACAATATCGCTGCGGCCCCCGCCTCCTCCGGTGAAGGGCTGCAGGAGACGCGTTTAAAGCAGGACGTCTACTACCTCGAAAAACCGCGCCGCAAGACAGAAGCGCTGATTTTCGGCTCCCATGACAGTTCGACGCTGGAGATGACCCAGCGCATTTCGACCTATCTTGATACGCTGTGGGGCGCGGAAACCGTGCCGTGGTCGATGTACTACCTTAACGGCCAGGATAACAGCATGATCCTTATCTCGACGCTGCCGCTTAAGGATCTTACCTCCGGTTTTAAAGATTCGATGATCAGCAATATCGTCGATACCCGCCGCGCGGAGATGCTCCAGCAGGCGAACGCCCTTGATGAGCGCGAAAGCTTCTCCTCGCTGCGCCGTCTTGCCTGGCAGAATGGCCACTACTTTACGCTGCGCACCACCTTTAACCAGCCAGGCCATCTGGCGACCGTCGTCGCCTTCGATCTGCCAATCAATGATTTGATTCCGCCCGGCATGACGCTGGACAGCTTCCGCCTCGATCCCGATACCGCGCCGGGCAGCGCACGCGCGCAGGATAAAGAGAACACCGACAGCGTCTCAGTAAACTTCAACAGCTCGCGCATTGAGATTTCCTCTGCGCTAAACGGCACCGGTTTACGCCTGGTGTGGCAAGTGCCGTTCGGCACACTGCTGCTTGATACCCTGCAAAACGTTCTGCTGCCGCTACTGCTGAATATTGGTCTGCTGGCGCTGGCGCTGTTTGGTTACACCACCTTTCGCCAGATGCCGGGGCGCAAGAGCGATACGCTCGCGACACCGGGCGCGAATAATGAGCTGCGCGTGCTGCGTGCCTTTAATGAAGAGATTGTCTCTCTGCTGCCGCTGGGTCTGCTGGTTCACGATCAGGAAGCCAACCGCACGGTGCTGAGTAATAAAATTGCCGACCATCTGCTGCCGCACCTCAATTTGCAGAACATTACTGCGATGGCGGATCAGCACCAGGGCGTGATCCAGGCGACCATCAACAACGAGCTCTATGAGATCCGCCAGTTCCGCAGCCAGGTGGCGTCGCGTACGCAGATCTTTATTATTCGCGACCAGGATCGTGAAGTGCTGGTCAACAAGAAACTCAAGCAGGCACAACGGCTGTATGAGAAGAACCAGCAGGGTCGCGCGGCGTTTATGAATAATCTCGCCGAGGCGCTCAAACAGCCGGTGAAAGCGCTGGCCAGTGACGCTGCGGCGATTGAGAGCAATGAAGCTAACCGCCTTGCCGATCACGCCGACCGACTGGTGCAACTTGTGGATGAACTCCAGCTGGCAAACATGCTGGAGAATGATACCTGGAAAGGCTCCTCTTCCCTCTTCTCCATTCAGGATCTGATTGATGAAGTAGTGCCGGAAGTGCTGCCGGTGATCAAGCGTAAAGGGTTGCAGTTGCTTATCAACAACCATCTTCCGGCCAATGAGGAGCGTCATGGCGATCGCGATGCGCTGCGTCGCATCATGTTGCTGCTGATTCAGTATGCGGTGACCACCACGCAGATGGGCAAAATCACCCTCGAAGTGAGCATGGACGAATCCGCAGATGACCGGCTGACCTTCCGCATCCTTGATACCGGCGTCGGCGTTAACGCCAGCGAGATTGATAATCTGCACTTCCCGTTCCTTAACGAAACGCAGGGCGATCAGTTTGGCAAGGCAAATGCCCTCACCTTCTGGCTTTGCGATCAGTTGGCCCGTAAACTGGGCGGACATCTCAATATTAAAGCGCGTGAAGATCTCGGCACCCGCTACTCTCTGCATGTGAAAATGGCCGTACGCGCGCAGCAGGGCGAGAGCGAAGAGAAATTGCTCGATGATGTGGTGGCGATGATTGATATTACGTCGAACGAAATTCGTAATATTGTGGTGCGTCAGCTTGAGAATTGGGGGGCGAGCTGCATTTCGCCCGATGAACGATTATCAAATCAAGAATACGATCTCTTTTTAACAGATAATCCGTCAAATCTTACAGCTTCAGGATTGCTTTTAAGCGATGATGAGGTCGGCGTGCGGAAAATTGGTCCAGGCCAGTTGCGCGTCAATTTTAATATGAGCAACGCAATGCAGGGAGCAATATTGCAGCTCATTGAGGAGCAGCTGGCGCAGGAGGAAGTCACGGAGTCGCCTTTAGGCGGCGATGAGAATGCCGAACTCCATGCCAGCGGCTATTACGCGCTGTTTGTCGACACAGTTCCCGATGATGTTAAGAGGTTGTATACTGAATCGGCTTCGCGCGATTTCGCTGCGCTGGCACAGACGGCCCACCGCCTTAAGGGGGTGTTTGCCATGCTTAATCTGGTACCTGGTAAGCAGTTGTGTGAAACGCTGGAGCAATTAATTCGCGAGAGTGATGCTCCAGGCATAGAAAATTACATCAGCGACATTGACGCTTACGTCAAAAGCTTGCTGTAGCAAGGTAGCCTAATACATGAACAATATGAACGTAATTATTGCCGATGACCATCCGATTGTACTGTTCGGTATTCGCAAGTCACTTGAACAGATCGAATGGGTAAATGTAGTCGGTGAATTTGAAGACTCTACAGCGCTTATCAACAACCTGCCGAAACTTGAGGCCAATGTATTGATCACCGATCTGTCAATGCCGGGCGACAAATACGGCGATGGCATTACGCTGATCAAATACATCAAGCGCCACTTCCCGGCGCTGTCGATTATTGTGCTTACCATGAATAATAACCCGGCAATTCTCAGCGCCGTTCTGGATCTCGATATCGAAGGTATCGTGCTGAAACAGGGCGCGCCGACCGATCTGCCGAAAGCGCTGGCGGCACTGCAAAAGGGTAAGAAGTTCACCCCGGAGAGTGTCTCCCGTCTGCTGGAGAAGATCAGCGCCGGTGGTTATGGCGATAAACGCCTGTCGCCGAAAGAGAGTGAAGTGCTGCGCCTGTTCGCAGAAGGTTTCCTGGTGACGGAGATTGCCAAGAAGCTGAACCGCAGCATTAAGACCATCAGCAGCCAGAAGAAATCAGCGATGATGAAACTGGGTGTCGATAACGATATCGCCCTGCTGAACTACCTCTCTTCCGTGACGCTCACCCAGACGGAAAAAGAGTAATCCCCGTAACCCCGGCACTCGCCGGGGTTCGTTTTTCTTAGCCCTACTTCCTGCTTTTTCTTACCCGCGCGGCGTATGCAGCCAGCGTCTGCTTCAGCACATCCAGCGTTACCGGCTTCGACAGACAGCTATCCATACCCGACTCCAGACAGCGCTGCTTCTCTTCCGCCAGAGCGTTCGCCGTCACGCCGATCACCGGCAACGTCAGCCCAAGCTGGCGTATGCGCTGCGTCAGACGGTAACCATCCATATTCGGCATGTTCACGTCACTGAGCACAATATCGATCGGGTTCTTACTCAATACATTGAGCGCATCGACACCGTCATTGGCGGTTTTACATTGATAGCCAAGCGATCCCAGCTGATCGGCCAGCAGACGGCGGTTGATAGGATGATCGTCCACCACGAGGATCATCATATCCTCGTTATTCTCCATCTCACCGGAATCCGATGTTAAGGCGTTAGCTGCCTGTGGCTCAATCACCTGAACGCGATAGATACGGCCCAGCAGCGCCAGCAGATCGTGCGGCGAGGCGACGCTGTGCAGCCACTCGCCCGGCGCGCGCTCAAGCGGAATACCAATATGTCGGCGGGAGAAGATGATCGCCGCGCGCCCGGTCCAGGGCTGCGGCAGCTCATCGTCGGTGATCAGCGTATCCTGATTGCCCAACTCATGGCCGTCATACTGTTTAACCTGAATACCATTCCACTCCAGCAGGTTATGCAGATACTCCGACAGCCAGGCGTTGCGCACCGCCAGCCAACAGCAGGTTTCCGCCAGCCCATCCACGTCGGCCTGCGCCGTTGGCACCGCGCTATAGAGCGGAATGCGGATGGTGAACTGGCTGCCCATGCCCGGCTCCGTATCGACGGCGATATCGCCATCCATCATGTTGACCAGCTTTTCACAAATCGCCAGCCCCAGCCCGGTGCCCTGGAAGTTACGCTGTACGCCGGTGCCGACCTGGAAGAAGGGATCGAATAAGCGCACCACCTCTTTGCCCGGAATACCAACCCCGGTGTCACGCACGCGAATGCTGAGATACTCCATATCACACTGCACATGCAGCACGATGCAGCCCATATCGGTGAACTTAATCGCATTACTTAACAGGTTAGAAATCACCTGTTGCAGGCGCATCGGATCGCCATTAATCGCCAGCGGCACATCCGGCTCGATAAAGCAGTAAAGCCCGAGCTGTTTGCGCACCACCAGCGGCAGATAGTTGGCGGTGATATGGCTCATCACTTCGCGCGGCGAGAACTCGCGCGGCTCAATCTTCAGCTGTTCAGACTCAATTTTCGAGAAGTCGAGAATATCGCTGATGATCTTCAGCAGCAGGCTCGAGGAGTTGTTCATCGCGGTAACCAGTCGGTCGACCCCTTTCGGCAGCTCTTTGGTCTGCAACAGATCGAGGTTACCGATAATGCCGTACAGCGGCGTGCGCAGCTCATGGCTGACCGTCGCAAGGAACATCGACTTCGACTGGCTCGCCTGCTCCGCCGCCTGCGCCATCTCCTGCAGCGACTCCTCCATTTTGACGCGGGCGGAGACATCCACCAGCACGCAGATCGCCACGTTCTCATTGCGATAGCGCGAATGCACAAAGCTGATTTGCAGGTTAGTGTTGTTGCTGGTTAACACATCGACAAAGTTAACCTGCTGCCCGCAGATAATTTGCGTCAGCCGCTGCCGATCCTCATGGGTCAGCATATTGAGATAGTTATGCGCCAGCTCGTTACTCAGTATGTTGGTGCCATCCTGGGTACGCAGGATACAGATCCCCACCGGCGCAGAGGCGACAATCTTACGGTTGAACTGCTCATGCTCTTCAAGCCGCTGCGCATCGTTCTCCGCCGGAATAAATATGCGCCGCTCATAGAGGCGCGCCAGGGTAAACAGCGCTACCCCGACCAGCACATTAAGCAGCACCGCGTTGAGGATCAGCATGCGGATGCGCTCCAGCACCACGTCCACCGGCACGGAGTAGACCACGCTCAGGGAGGATGGCGGCAGCGTCTTCTTGAGGATCAGCTCGCGGAAACCGGAAGTGTACCCAAACCAGGAGCGCTCCTGCAGCCAGCGCGGATCGGCGGTAATGCCATTCTCCTGCCCGGTCAGCGAAAGCAAGGTATGGCCATTCTCATCAAGAATGGTGACACCCATCGGCAGCGTACCCGGCGTGAAGAAGTTCTCCATCCGGATCGACTGCTCGGTGCCAAGCAGCGCCTGCAGGCGGTTGCCGAGATAGACCGGCGTCAGCGCGTAGAAATAGCCGATGCCCGGGCGCGGCCCCTGGCTCATCCAGTAGACGTTGTTGCTGCGCTCATCCTGCGGCGCATTACGGTATTTGACGATCCGCTCATGCAGGCTCTTCAGCGTGTCATCCCGCTCGACCGGCATATCGCGCAGGCCGAAATCGGCCATACAGAGGTTGTCGCTGCCAATCAAAAAGACGCGGTTCAGATCGTACGCCGCGGAGAAATTATCGCGCCAGTAGCGCATAAACCACGCCAGCGACTCCAGCGAGCCGCGCCAGGCGCTGCCCATCGCCGAGCAGTCGGAATCAGGAAAGAGCGGCAAGAAGGCCGGCACGTCGGTTTTATCGCCGCGGGAGCGCGACGTCAGGATGCCGTTGTCCGCCGTCAGGCGATTTTCAGCAATATACTTCAACTCCTTCATCACATCAGAGGTGCGCTGAATATAGCGCTGCGCCTGATCGGAACTGAGGTTGAACTCCTGGCGGATCTCCGACTCTTTGTCATGCAGGGCATTAACGATGTAAAAGACGGAAAAAAAGGCAATTAACAGCCAGAGTAATAGCGCCAGCGCCCTGAACAGATAGCGGGAGACTTTCAGGGTACTGCGAAAAGAGACGAGGTATTTCAACCTGGGGAAACTCCGCCACAAGGAAGTTAAAAAAGAGTGTGCTTAAAGTAGCGATAAATCGCAGATGCCGCAAGGCAATGAAAAAGGGCCGGAAACCCGGCCCTTTATAACGCGTTATTCGGCGTCTTCGTCGTCCGCCGCGTCGTCGTCAGTATCGACTTCCGGCGCGATGTCCTCATCGCCTTCCGCAACGCTGCCGTCGATGGAGTCAAGCTCTTCATCATCCACCGGCTCAGCGACACGCTGCAGACCCACTACGTTTTCATCTTCCGCGGTGCGGATCAGGATCACGCCCTGGGTGTTACGACCTACCACGCTGATCTCCGACACGCGCGTACGCACCAGCGTACCGGCATCGGTGATCATCATGATCTGATCGCAATCATCGACCTGGACCGCGCCGACCACGGAACCGTTACGCTCGGTTACCTTGATAGAGATAACGCCCTGCGTACCACGGGATTTGGTCGGGTACTCCGCTTCCGCAGTACGTTTACCGTAACCGTTCTGCGTCACCGTCAGGATTGCGCCTTCGCCGCGCGGCACGATCAGCGAAACTACGCTGTCTTTTTCCGCCAGGCGAATACCGCGCACGCCGGTCGCGGTACGACCCATCGCACGCACAGCGCTCTCTTTAAAGCGCACCACTTTACCGGCAGCGGAGAAGAGCATCACGTCGTCGCTGCCGTCGGTCAGGTTTACGCCAATCAGCTCATCGCCTTCGTTCAGATTGACGGCGATAATACCGGCAGAGCGCGGACGGCTAAACTCGGTGAGCGCGGTTTTCTTCACGGTACCGCTGGCGGTCGCCATAAAGACGTTCACGCCCTCTTCATATTCACGTACCGGCAGAATGGCGGTAATACGCTCGTTCGGCTCCAGCGGCAGCAGGTTGACGATCGGACGACCGCGCGCGCCACGGCTCGCTTCCGGCAGCTGGTAGACCTTCATCCAGTAGAGGCGGCCACGGCTGGAGAAGCAGAGGATCGTGTCGTGGGTGTTGGCCACCAGCAGACGGTCGATGAAGTCCTCTTCTTTAATGCGCGCGGCAGATTTCCCTTTCCCACCGCGACGCTGCGCTTCGTAATCGGTCAGCGGCTGATACTTCACGTAGCCCTGATGCGACAGCGTTACAACAACATCTTCCTGGTTGATCAGGTCTTCAATGTTGATATCTGCGGTGTTAGCGGTAATTTCGGTGCGGCGCTCGTCGCCAAACTGCTCGCGAACCAGCTCAAGCTCCTCGCGGATCACTTCCATCAGGCGCTCAGCGCTACCGAGGATGTGCAGCAATTCAGCGATCTGCTCCAGCAGCTCTTTGTACTCTTCGAGCAGTTTTTCATGCTCAAGGCCGGTCAGTTTCTGCAGACGCAGATCCAGAATCGCCTGTGCCTGCTGTTCGGTCAGGTAGTATTGACCATCACGAATACCGAACTCCGGCTCCAGCCACTCAGGACGCGCGGCGTCATCACCGGCACGCTCCAGCATCGCAGAGACGTTGCCCAGAGCCCACGGCTGCGCGATCAGGCCAGCTTTCGCTTCGGCCGGCGTCGGCGCACGACGGATCAGTTCAATGATCGGGTCTATGTTCGCCAGCGCAACAGCAAGCGCTTCAAGGATGTGCGCACGGTCACGGGCTTTTCGCAGTTCGAAAATAGTACGGCGCGTCACCACTTCACGGCGGTGGCGCACAAACGCGGCCAGGATATCTTTCAGCGGCATGATCTTCGGCTGGCCATGGTGCAGCGCAACCATGTTGATACCGAAGGAGACCTGCAGCTGCGTCTGGGAGTAGAGGTTATTCAGCACTACTTCACCGACGGCATCGCGCTTCACTTCAATCACGATGCGCATACCGTCTTTATCAGACTCATCGCGCAGCGCGCTGATACCTTCAACGCGTTTCTCTTTGACCAGCTCGGCAATCTTCTCGATCAGGCGCGCTTTGTTCACCTGGTAGGGAATCTCATGCACGATGATCGTTTCGCGGCCGTTTTTCGCGTCGGTTTCCACTTCCGCGCGGGCGCGAATATAGATTTTGCCGCGACCGGTGCGGTAGGCTTCTTCAATCCCACGGCGACCATTGATGATCGCGGCGGTCGGGAAGTCCGGCCCCGGAATATGGGTCATCAGCTCTTCAATGCTGATCTCTTCATTATCGATATAGGCCAGGCAGCCGTTGATCACTTCCGTCAGGTTGTGCGGCGGAATGTTGGTCGCCATACCGACAGCGATCCCGGAAGCGCCGTTAACCAGCAGGTTCGGGATCTTGGTTGGCATCACATCTGGGATTCGCTCAGTGCCGTCGTAGTTATCAACGTAATCAACGGTCTCTTTTTCCAGATCGGCCATCAGCTCATGGGCGATCTTCGCCAGGCGGATTTCCGTATAACGCATTGCCGCGGCGGAGTCGCCATCGATGGAACCGAAGTTCCCCTGGCCGTCGACCAGCATATAACGCAGCGAAAACGGCTGTGCCATACGAACAATGGTGTCATACACCGCGGAATCACCATGGGGATGGTACTTACCGATTACGTCACCAACGACACGGGCAGATTTTTTGTAGGCTTTATTCCAGTCATTGCCCAATACGTTCATGGCGTAAAGTACGCGACGGTGAACCGGTTTCAGGCCATCTCGGACATCCGGAAGCGCACGGCCAACAATGACCGACATCGCATAGTCCAGATAGGAGCTCTTCAGCTCTTCCTCGATGTTAACCGGTGTAATTTCTCTCGCAAGGTCGCTCATCTAACCGCTATCCCTCTACTGTATCCCGGATTCAAAGGTCGCAAATTATAACACAACCGGTTTGATACAGGTAAACCTATAACACCCCGGCAAAGGTTTATTCATGCCGTTGGCCTGATATACTCACAGGTCTTATTGAGAGAGGAGTAAATGCGCCCATGAATGCCGAAAAACCGTCGGTTACTCAGAACGTTGATCATGCAGAAATCGCCAAGTTTGAAGCCGTCGCTTCACGCTGGTGGGACACAGAAGGCGAATTTAAACCTTTACACCGTATTAACCCGCTGCGCCTCGGCTATATCGCCGAACATGCTGGCGGCCTGTTTGGCAAACGCGTGCTGGATGTCGGCTGCGGCGGCGGTATTCTCGCCGAGAGCATGGCCAAAGAGGGTGCGCAGGTGACCGGGCTGGATATGGGCGCGGAGCCGTTGCAGGTTGCGCGTCTGCACGCGCTGGAGTCGGGCGTGCAGGTCGACTACGTGCAGGAGACGGTCGAAGAGCATGCCGAAAAACAGGCGCAGGGCTACGACGTTGTCACCTGTATGGAGATGCTGGAGCACGTGCCGGACCCGCAATCGGTGGTCAGAGCCTGCGCAAAGCTTGTGAAACCCGGCGGTCACGTCTTCTTCTCAACCATCAACCGTAACGGGAAAGCGTGGCTGATGGCGGTGGTTGGCGCAGAGTATGTGCTGCGCATGGTGCCGAAAGGCACCCACGACGCGAAGAAGTTTATCAAACCTGCCGAACTGTTAACCTGGATCGACGATACGGTGTTACAGGAGCGTCACATCACCGGGTTACACTTTAACCCGCTGCTGAATAAGTTCACCCTCGGACCGGGCGTTGATGTTAACTATATGTTGCATACAACGGCGAAAAATCGCTAACGTCATGCGTTAATGTTATGAAGATTGCGCAGCCGCAAATCGCGCAATCTTCCCTGCCGTCGAAGAAATCAGCACTCGATCAAAATTTCATTTTTTTTTTCAGATTATTGACAACCTCTGCAAGCCTTATGCGACGAGGACTTAGCGTTTATTACGCTTTCGCAACCTCAAGTTAACGTCAAAATCAACTCTTGTACTCAAAAGAATCCTTACTAGAATACTCACCATATAGCGTTTCTCTTATCGCAAACCCCCTATATATAGTATTTATCCACAGAGTTAGTCACAGTGCTGATTTGTGGATAATACGGGGGATACTTTTATTTCACGGACAGGTAAGCAAATGAATCAGAGTCTGCTGGTGACAAAGCGTGATGGTGGCACTGAGCGCATCAATCTCGACAAAATTCATCGAGTACTGGATTGGGCCGCAGAAGGGTTGAGCAACGTTTCCATCTCTCAGGTGGAGCTGCGTTCACATATTCAGTTTTACGACGGTATCAAAACCTCCGATATCCACGAGACCATTATTAAAGCCGCTGCGGATCTTATCTCCCGCGATGCGCCGGATTATCAGTACCTTGCCGCGCGCCTGGCGATTTTCCACCTGCGTAAAAAAGCTTACGGCCAGTTTGAACCGCCTGCGCTGTTCGACCACGTGAAGAACATGGTTGCGCTGGGTAAATACGATCATCATCTGCTGGAAGACTACAGCGAAGAAGAGTTCCAGCAGATGGACGGCTTTATTGATCACTGGCGTGATATGAACTTCTCCTACGCGGCCGTTAAGCAGCTGGAAGGGAAGTACCTGGTGCAGAACCGCGTCACCGGTGCAATCTACGAGAGCGCGCAGTTCCTCTACATTCTGGTTGCTGCCTGCCTCTTCTCTAACTACCCGCGCGAAACCCGTCTGGACTACGTGAAGCGTTTCTATGACGCGGTCTCGACCTTCAAAATTTCGCTGCCGACGCCGATCATGTCCGGCGTGCGTACGCCGACGCGCCAGTTCAGCTCCTGCGTACTGATCGAGTGCGGCGACAGCCTGGACTCCATCAACGCCACCTCCAGTGCGATTGTGAAGTACGTTTCCCAGCGCGCCGGTATCGGCATCAACGCCGGTCGCATCCGTGCGCTGGGCAGCCCGATCCGCGGCGGTGAAGCGTTCCACACCGGCTGTGTGCCGTTCTACAAACACTTCCAGACCGCAGTGAAATCCTGCTCGCAGGGCGGCGTTCGCGGCGGCGCGGCAACCCTCTTCTACCCGATGTGGCATCTGGAAGTGGAAAGCCTGCTGGTGCTGAAAAACAACCGCGGCGTCGAAGGCAACCGCGTGCGTCATATGGACTACGGTGTACAGATCAACAAACTGATGTATACCCGTCTGCTGAAAGGTGAAGATATTACCCTGTTCAGCCCGTCCGACGTGCCTGGCCTCTATGACGCCTTCTTCGCCGATCAGGATGAGTTCGAGCGTCTGTACACGCAGTACGAAAAAGATGACTCCATCCGCAAACAGCGTATTAAAGCGGTCGAGCTCTTCTCGCTGATGATGCAGGAACGCGCCTCGACCGGCCGTATCTACATCCAGAACGTCGACCACTGCAACACCCACAGCCCGTTCGATCCGGCTGTTGCGCCGGTGCGTCAGTCCAACCTGTGCCTTGAGATCGCTCTGCCGACCAAGCCGCTGGAAGACGTTAACGATGAAAATGGCGAGATCGCGCTCTGCACGCTCTCTGCCTTTAACCTTGGTGCGATTAAGAATCTCGACGAGCTGGAAGAGCTGGCTACGCTTGCGGTGCGCGCCCTTGACGCCCTGCTTGATTACCAGGACTACCCGATCCCGGCCGCAAAACGTGGCGCGATGGGTCGTCGTACCCTCGGTATCGGCGTGATCAACTTCGCGTACTGGCTGGCGAAAAACGGCAAGCGCTACTCCGACGGCAGCGCCAACAACCTGACGCATCAGACCTTCGAAGCAATTCAGTACTGGCTGCTGAAAGCCTCCAACGAGCTGGCGAAAGAGCAAGGCGCCTGTCCGTGGTTCAACGAAACCACCTACGCCAAAGGCATTCTGCCGATCGATACCTATAAAAAGGATCTCGATGGCATTACCAGCGAGCCGCTGCACTACAACTGGGAAGCGCTGCGTGACGATATCACCACGCACGGCCTGCGTAACTCGACGCTCTCTGCCCTGATGCCGTCTGAAACCTCGTCGCAGATCTCCAACGCCACCAACGGCATTGAGCCGCCGCGCGGCCACGTGAGCATCAAAGCGTCGAAAGATGGCATCCTGCGCCAGGTGGTGCCGGATTATGAAGAGCTGAAAGATGCCTACGAGCTGCTGTGGGAAATGCCGAACAACGACGGCTACCTGCAACTGGTCGGCATTATGCAGAAGTTTATCGACCAGTCGATTTCAGCAAACACCAACTACGATCCGACCCGCTTCCCGTCGGGCAAGGTGCCGATGCAGCAGTTGCTGAAAGACCTGCTGACCGCCTACAAATTTGGTGTGAAGACGCTCTACTATCAAAACACCCGCGACGGCGCGGAAGATGCGCAGGATGACCTGGTCCCTTCTATCCAGGACGATGGCTGCGAAAGCGGCGCATGTAAGATCTAACTAAGGGGCGGGGAAACCCGCCCTTTTTTTCGCAAGACAGGACTCACATTCATGGCATACACCACCTTTTCTCAGAAGAAAAACGATCAGCTGCTCGAGCCGATGTTCTTTGGCCAGCCGGTGAACGTGGCGCGCTACGACCAGCAAAAATATGACATCTTCGAAAAGCTGATCGAAAAGCAACTCTCCTTCTTCTGGCGTCCGGAAGAAGTTGATGTTTCCCGCGATCGCATCGACTTCCAGGCACTGCCGGAACATGAAAAGCATATCTTTATCAGCAACCTGAAGTACCAGACGCTGCTGGACTCGATTCAGGGTCGTAGCCCGAACGTTGCGTTGCTGCCGCTGATCTCCATTCCGGAGCTGGAAACCTGGGTTGAAACCTGGGCGTTTTCAGAAACCATTCACTCGCGCTCCTACACCCATATCATCCGCAATATCGTTAACGATCCGGCGGTGGTATTTGACGATATCGTCACCAATGAGCAGATCCTCAAGCGCGCGGAAGGGATCTCCTCCTTCTATGACGAGCTGATTGAGATGACCAACTACTGGCATCTGCTGGGCGAAGGCACCCATAGCGTGAACGGCAAAACCGTCACCATCAGCCTGCGCGAACTGAAGAAGAAGCTCTATCTCTGCCTGATGAGCGTGAACGCGCTGGAAGCGATTCGCTTCTATGTCAGCTTCGCCTGCTCCTTCGCTTTCGCCGAGCGCGAACTGATGGAAGGCAACGCTAAAATCATCCGCCTGATTGCCCGCGATGAAGCCCTGCACCTGACCGGCACCCAGCATATGCTGAACCTGCTGCGCTCCGGGGTTGACGATCCGGAGATGGCGGAGATTGCCGAAGAGTGCAAAAAAGAGTGCTACGACCTGTTTGTGCAGGCGGCGCAGCAGGAGAAAGAGTGGGCGGAGTATCTCTTCTCCGGCGGCTCAATGATTGGTCTGAACAAAGATATCCTCTGCCAGTATGTTGAGTACATCACCAACATCCGTATGCAGGCGGTGGGTCTTGATCTGCCATTCCAGACCCGCTCCAACCCGATTCCGTGGATCAACACCTGGCTGGTGTCCGATAACGTGCAGGTGGCGCCGCAGGAAGTGGAAGTGAGTTCCTACCTCGTCGGGCAGATCGACTCACAGGTCGATACCGACGATCTGAGCAACTTCCAGCTGTGATGAGCCGGGTTACGCTCCGCCTTTCCGGCACGCAGGTGCATTGCCAGGAAGAGCACCCTTCCCTGCTGGTGGCGCTGGAGTCCCAGCAGGTGGAAGTTGAATACCAGTGCCGTGAAGGCTACTGCGGCTCCTGCCGCTGTCGGCTGGTAGCAGGCCAGGTGGACTGGATTAGCGAGCCGCTGGCCTTTATCAACGAAGGGGAAATTTTGCCCTGCTGCTGCCGGGCGAAAGGCGATATCGAGATCGAGATGTAAAAAAATGCCGGGTGGCACTGCGTTTACCCGGCCTACAGTTTCTGCACACTCATCCTTCCCAGGCCTGATATCCTTTGTAGGCCTGATAAGCGAAGCGCCATCAGGCAACTTCGCTTATCGGGTTCCACTCTTATTTACGCTTTAAAAACTGCACCGCTTTATCGGGGAAATCGGTAAACAACCCGTCGACCCCGGCCTGGTGGTACAACACTTCATAAAGCTGATTCACATCGGTGGCATACGGCGGCAGCTGATCGGCGCGCACCGTAAACGGGTGCACCTGCAAATGGCTGGCATGCGCCTCTTTCACCATTGCGGTTAGCTGCACGTGGCCCGGCTTCGAACCATCCGCCACCAGCATATGGTAATCGGGGCCGATACCATCTGCGTACTGCGCAATCTGCTTCATCGCGCCGGGTTTCAGCATCCAGTCATAATCGTAATTGACCCATTTGCCGTCCGGCTGCTTCTGCTGGGTTTCATTCCATTTGGTATAAGCAATCAGCTGCACCAGATTGAGATCCATCCCCATCTTCGGCTCAAGCTCATTTTTGATGCGCTTAAGTTCATCAGCGTCGAAACATTGCAAATAGACCTTATCCTTCTTGCTGCTGTAACCATACTTCTTCAGCACCTCAAGGGTCGCCTTCGCAATATCCTTCCCTTCCTGATGGTGGAACCACGGGGCTTTGATCTCCGGGTAGATCCCGATATCTTTGCCGGTCGAGTGGTTCAGCCCCTGCACAAACTCAATCTCCTCTTCAAAGGTATGAATACGGAAATCGGATTTGCCCATCGGGAAACGGCCCGGGAAAACCTGCTCTTTCTTGCTGTTCTTTAACTCAAACCCTTCGGTGAATTTCAGCGAGCGGATCTCATCCAGCGTGAAATCGATGGCGTAATAGCGGCCATCTTTGCGGGCGCGGTCGGGAAAACGCTCAGCAACATCGGTGACGCGATCGAGATAGTGGTCATGCAGCACCACCAGACGATCATCTTTGGTCATCACCAGATCCTGCTCCAGATAATCCGCGCCCTGGGCATAGGCCATCGCTTTGGCGGGCAGCGTATGCTCCGGCAGATAACCGCTGGCGCCACGATGGGCGATCACCAGCTTCTCCGCGGCCAGCGCCTGGCCTGCCATCAGGCCCGCCAGCAGCAGGCCTGCCGTAATGCGGCTAAAGGACAATTTCATAACATCTCCTGTTATTGACGACGCGCAAGCACGTCAGCGTGATGGCGTTTTTCGCCAATCATCACCACGATCAGCAGCAGAACCGCTAACACGCTGCCACCAATCATCACCATGAAACCGCCATCCCAGCCGAAGAAATCGACGGTATAGCCAACAATGGCGCTCGCCGCCACCGAGCCACCGAGGTAGCCAAACAGGCCGGTAAAGCCCGCCGCGGTACCGGCCGCCTTCTTCGGTGCCAGCTCCAGCGCGTGCAGACCAATCAGCATTACCGGGCCATAAATCAGGAAGCCAATGACAATCATGCAGGCCATATCCACGCCCGGGTTGCCCGCCGGGTTGAGCCAGTAAACGATAGTGGCGATGGTCACCAGCGTCATAAAGAAGACGCCGGTCGCGCCGCGGTTACCCTTAAAGACTTTGTCCGACATCCAGCCGCAGATCAGCGTGCCGGGAATGCCCGCATACTCATAGAGGAAGTAGGCCCAGGAGGATTTATCCAGCGCGAAATGCTTCACCTCTTTCAGGTAGGTCGGCGACCAGTCGAGGATGCCGTAGCGCAGCAGATAGACAAAGACGTTAGCGATGGCGATATACCACAGCAGCTTGTTCGGCAGCACGTACTGCATAAAGATCTGCTTCGCCGTCAGCTCCTCTTCATGCTTGTCGCTGTAATCATCCGGGTAGTCGTTTTTGTACTCTTCAATCGGCGGCAGGCCGCAGGATTGCGGCGTATCGCGCATCAGTGCGAAAGCGATAATCGCCACCAGAATGGCACCAAAGGCTGGCATATAGAGCGCCGCATGCCAGTCGTTAAACCACGCCATCCCCAGCAGGAACAGCAGCGGAGGCAGACCGCCGCCGACGTTATGGGCGCAGTTCCACACCGACACAATGCTGCCGCGCTCCTTCTGCGACCACCAGTGCACCATCGTGCGTCCGCACGGCGGCCAGCCCATCCCCTGGAACCAGCCGCAGAGGAACAGCAGCACAAACATCACCGCAATGCTTGAGGTGGCCCACGGTACAAAGCCCATAAACAGCATTACTGCCGCTGCGAGGATCAGACCAGCGGGCAGGAAGACGCGCGGATTCGAGCGATCCGACACCGAGCCCATAATGAATTTTGAGAAGCCGTAGGCAATTGAGATCCCCGACAGCGCAAAGCCCAGATCGCCGCGCGAGAAGCCCTGCTCCACCAGATAGGGCATCGCCAGCGCAAAGTTCTTACGCACCAGATAGTAGGCGGCGTAGCCAAAGAAGATGCCCAGAAAGATTTGCCACCGTAAGCGGCGGTACAGAGGATCAACCTGCGCGTCGGGCACGCGAGACTGGTGGGGGGCGGGTTTGAAAATGCTCAACATAAACTGCCTCCGTGGCACGGTAAAAGTCATGACATCAGGCGTCATGAGTGAAAACGAAAATCGCTTGAGTTGTTCGCGGCGGATTGTAGAGAAAGTTTTGACGAGAAAGAACGAAATGCCACATATAATGTTACAGAAATATGACAAAGCTCTAACTTCGTGCGGAAAAGTGCATTTCACTTTCGTTTCTTGTTCGTATATGCGCGATATCAAACAAACCACAGTAAGGGTATGGCTAAATGGTCGGTAAAGAACGTCGACCAGCCAGGAGACGACCGTGCCCTACTCAAACGACTACGATGTGATCATTATTGGCGGCGGCGCAACGGGTGCCGGTATCGCCCGTGATTGCGCCCTGCGCGGCCTGCGCGCTGTTCTGCTCGAACGCCACGACATTGCCACCGGTGCCACCGGCCGCAACCACGGTTTGCTGCACAGCGGCGCGCGTTATGCGGTGACCGACAACGAATCAGCGCGTGAATGCATCGCCGAAAACCAGATCCTCAAACGTATTGCCCGCCACTGTATTGAAGCGACCGACGGGCTATTTATCACCCTGCCGGAAGACGATCTGAGCTACCAGGCACACTTCATTGATGCCTGCACCCGCGCCGGGATTGCCGCGCAGGCCATTAGTCCACAGGAAGCCAGGCGCATGGAGCCGAGCGTCAATCCGCAACTTATCGGCGCGGTGCGCGTGCCGGACGGCACTGTCGACCCCTTCCGCCTGACCGCCAGCAATATGCTTGATGCCCGCGAGCACGGTGCAAAAATCCTTACCGGCCACGAAGTCTGCGGCCTGCTGCGCACAGGCGACACGGTGTATGGCGTGCGCCTGCGCCATCTCGCCAGCGGTGAAATCCGCGACCTGCATGCCCCGGTAGTGGTCAATGCCGCCGGGATTTGGGGCCAGCGCATCGCGGAGTATGCCGATTTGCGCATTCGCATGTTCCCGGCAAAAGGCGCGCTGCTGATCCTCGATCACCGCATTAACCAGCATGTCATCAACCGCTGCCGCAAACCTGCCGACGCCGATATTCTTGTGCCCGGCGACACCATTTCACTGATTGGTACCACTTCAACGCAGATTGATTATGCCGATATCGATAACGTGCGCGTCACGGCGGATGAGGTGGATATTCTGCTGCGCGAAGGGGAGAAACTGGCGCCGGTAATGGGGCAAACGCGCATCCTGCGCGCCTATGCTGGCGTGCGTCCGCTGGTGGCAAGCGATGACGATCCCAGCGGGCGCAACGTCAGCCGCGGCATTGTGCTGCTCGACCACGCTGCGCGCGACGGGCTGGAGGGGTTTATCACCATTACCGGCGGCAAGCTAATGACCTACCGCCTGATGGCTGAGTGGGCAACGGATGCCGTCTGCCGCAAGCTCAACCATAACGTAGCCTGCACCACGGCGACAAAAGCGCTGCCGGGATCGCTGGGTTCACCAGACGAGGCACTGAAGAAGATCATCTCTCTGCCGACGCCGCTGCGCGGTTCAGCGGTCTACCGTCACGGCGATCGTGCCCCGACGTGGCTCGCCAGCGACCGACACAACCGCAGCCTGGTGTGTGAGTGCGAAGCCGTCACCGCCGGTGAAGTGCAGTACGCGGTGGAAAACCTCAATGTCACCTCACTGCTCGATCTGCGCCGCCGCACCCGCGTCGGTATGGGCACCTGCCAGGGCGAGCTCTGCGCCTGCCGCGCCGCCGGGCAGCTTAACCGGCTGCATGTCACGCGCGACAACGAAGCGCGCAGGCAGCTGGCGGAGTTTCTGAACGAGCGCTGGAAGGGCATCAAACCCATTGCCTGGGGCGATGCGCTGCGCGAAAGCGAGTTTACCCGCTGGGTTTACCAGGGGCTGTGCGGGCTGGAGAAGGAGCAGGATGATGAGATTTGATACGGTGATTATCGGCGGCGGGCTGGCGGGACTACTGTGCGGCATTCGTCTGAGTGAGAGCGGCCAGCGCTGCGCGATTGTCAGCCGCGGCCAGAGTGGGCTGAGCTTCTCTTCCGGCTCTCTCGATCTGCTCTCCCGTCTGCCGGAGGGCAAACCGGCCGGCACGCTGACAGAGTCCATTTCGCATCTGCAACATCATCACCCCGAGCATCCCTATGCGCGGCTTGGCGTTGAGCGCGTGCGCCACTATGCGCAGCAAACCCAAACTCTGCTCGCCGACTGCGGGCTAAATATGCAGGGCGATGTCGATACGCCGCGCCTGCGCGTCACGCCGCTGGGCACTTATCGCCGGGCGTGGCTCAGCCCGCAAGAGATTGCGTTGAAACCACCGCAGGGGCTGCGCGTCGGTGTTATTGGCATCAGCGGTTTTCTCGACTTTCAGCCCGAACTGGCGGTGGAAGCGCTGCGCCAGCGCGGTGTTGCTGCCGGGGCTGAAGAGATTGCGCTCCCGCTTCTCGACACGCTTCGCGATAACCCCAGCGAGTTTCGCGCCGTGACCATCGCGCGCCAGCTCGATCGTCCTGAACATTACGCCGATCTCTGCGCCGCCCTGCGACCGCTGAGTGCGCGTTACGAGATGCTGTGGCTCCCCGCCTGTTTTGGTCTGACGGAGAGTAAAGTGTTTACGCAGTTGAGCGAAGATCTGGCCTGCCCGCTGCGGCTGATCGCCACGCTACCGCCTTCGGTGCTGGGCATGCGCTTACAGCACGCCTTACAGCAGCGGTTTACGCGCAGCGGCGGCAGCTGGATGCCAGGCGATGAGGTACTGCGCGCCGATATCAATCACGGCCAGGTAACGCAGCTCTGGACGCGCAAGCATGACGATCTGCCGCTGCGCGCGCGCCATATTGTGCTGGCCAGCGGCAGGTTTTTCAGTAACGGGCTGGTCGCCGGGCACGATCGCGTGCGCGAAGCGGTGTTCAATCTCGATGTTCTGCAAAGCGCTTCGCGCCGGGAGTGGTATGGCGACGATCTCTTTGCCCCGCAGCCATGGCACCAGTTTGGCGTGCGCACCGATGAACAGCTTCGTGGTCTGCGCGACGGGCAACCGCTTGAAAATCTCTATGCGATCGGCTCGCTACTTGGCGGCTATGACGCCATCGCCCAGGGCTGCGGCGGCGGTGTTTGCGCCGTGACGGCGCTGCATGCCGCGCAGCAGATCCTCGATCAGGGAGGAAAACCCTAATGCATAACTCTTTCGAAAGCTGTATCAAATGTACCGCCTGCACCACCGCCTGCCCGGTAAGCCGGGTTAACCCCGCCTACCCCGGGCCAAAACAGGCGGGGCCGGATGGCGAGCGGCTGCGGCTGAAAGATGCCGCGCTGTATGACGATGCGCTGAAATATTGCACCAACTGCAAGCGCTGCGAAACCGCATGCCCATCCGGGGTGAAAATTGGCGATCTGATCCAGCGCGCCCGCGCGCAGCATGGGGCAAAACCGCTGTCGGTACGTAATGCGATTCTCAGCCATACGGATTTGATGGGTACCCTGTCGACGCCTCTCGCGCCGCTGGTCAATGCCGCGACTTCCCTGAAGCCGGTGCGCCAGTTGCTGGATAAAGCATTAAAAATCGATCATCACCGCACGCTGCCGAAATATGCCAGCGGCGGCACGTTTCGCCACTGGTATCGCAGCGTGGCGCCGCAGCAGCGTGCCTACGGCGAGCAGGTGGCGTTTTTCCATGGCTGCTATGTCAATTACAACCATCCGCAGCTAGGGAAAGACCTGATCCGCGTGCTGAACCAGATGGGCATTGGCGTGCAGTTATTGCAGCGTGAGAAGTGTTGCGGCGTCCCGCTGATTGCCAACGGCTACTTCGCAAAGGCGAAAAAGCAGGCGCAGTTCAACCTCAATGCATTAGAGCAGGCGATTGGCATGGATGGAATGCAGGTGCTCGCCACCTCCTCCACCTGCGCCTTCACCCTGCGCGACGAGTATCCACATCTGCTGGAGGTCGATAACAGCCACCTGCGCACACATATTGATTTAGCCACCCGCTGGATCTGGCGACAGCTCGATGAGGGGCACACTCTGCGGCTCAGAGAGATGCCGCTGAAAGTGGTCTATCACACGCCGTGTCATATGGAGAAGATGGGCTGGACGCACTACACGCTGGATCTGCTGCGGCGCATTCCGGGTTTAGAGTTGACGGTGCTCGATTCTGCCTGCTGCGGCATCGCGGGCACCTATGGCTTTAAGCGGGAGAACTACGCCACCTCGCAGGCCATTGGCGCACCGCTGTTTGCGCAAATCGAGGCCAGCGGTGCAGATCTGGTGGTAACGGATTGTGAGACCTGCAAGTGGCAGATTGAGATGTCCACCGGCAAACCCTGCGAACATCCCATTACGCTGCTGGCGCGGGCACTAGGCTAACGCCAGCACCTCTCCTGTTGATTTATTCCACAGCGAGGGTTTCAACCACCGCAATCCAGCCGTGATCGCTGGCGATATCTTTGCCCGCCAGCCAGCGGCGCAGGATATTAAGCGCCATCATCGCGCAGACCTCCTGGCGCACCGCCAGGCTGTGGCGGCTGCTGTTGAACTTCACCCGCAGGGCGCGGGTGCCTTCCGGCGTCGCCAGCGCAAAGTTGAGGTGATCCTCTTCCAGCCCGGTAACGGTCAACGCCAGCCCGGCGAGATGCCGGTTGCGTGACTCGGTTGTCCAGCGCGCGGTTTGTGCCAGCGCTTCTGCCTGCGACGGCAGTACTTCGCTGGCGAGCAGCGGCGCACCGGCGCGGGAGAGTTGCAAGGCGATAAGCCCGCTGGTGAACTGCTCGCTCAGAGTCAGGCTCAGCTGACGCTCGCGCAGTGCGGAGGCAATCGCGGCCGGTAAACCCTCGGTGCCTTCAAAAATCAGGCTTTCCCCCGCCACTTTTTTCACTTCCGGCCACAGCGCTTCCATCGCCGTACGCTGCTCCGCCGGACCGGTCAGTTTCAGTTCGATAATCGGCATCGATGAGCGGTAACCCATCACCACGCCGGGCGGCAGATCGAGATGCTGGAGTTTTTCTGCCAGATCGCTCTCGGAGCGACCAAAGGTGGTCAAACGCAGGCAGACCGGCGGCTGCGGCAGAGTGAAACGCTCACGCAGACGCGGCAGGATCTCCTGCTCGACCATCACTTTAAATTCAGAGGGGACGCCGGGGGTAAAAAACATCAGGCAGCGGTTGAACTGCAATGCAAACCCGCAGGCGGTGCCAACCGGGTTATCGACCAGCTCGGCGCTGGCGGGGATCTCCGCCTGCTTGCGGTTGCTGGGTGCCATGACGCGGCCGCGATCGGTAAAAAAGCGCTCCATCTGCTTAAGCCACGCGTCGTGCAGCACCAGCGTTTCGCCTTTGGCGGTGGCTGCTGCCAGCGCGCTCAAATCATCGCTGGTCGGTCCAAGACCGCCATTGACGATCAGCACATCGGCCTGTTCGCTGCGCTCGCGCAAAATCGCAATTAAATCGTCGAGGTTATCGCCAACGGTATGGCGGCGCGTTAACGGCAACCCCTGGTTAAAAAATACGTCGGCCAGCCAGGCCGCATTGGTATCGACAATCTGGCCATGCAGCACTTCATCGCCGGTCGATAACATCTCCACATTTAACATCGTTCGCTCCTGCAATCGGGGTTGAAACACTATAGCGCATGCGCAGACTAAAGAGGGGAAACGGGCGCGGCGGCTGCCGCGCCGGGGGATCAGAAGCTGGCGCTGGCGCCGAGATAAGGACCATCCGCAACAATGCTGTCGCGGCGACCATCTTTGCCTGCCATCTCAATGTAGCGATAACCGGCTTCGACGGTGAACGGGCGCATAATGGTATAACGCGCACCGGCCTTGGCTTCCTGGTACTCTTTGACGCCGCTTGAGAGCGAGTCCGGAGAGTAGTAATACTCGCCGAAAATGTTGAAGCTGCGGGCGATCTCCCACTGCAAACCGCCGCCGACAGCGATGGCGTAACCTTCGCTGCCCTCATCCGGGTTCAGATAGATGCCTTTACCGCCCACGGTTGCCAGGAACGGCCCGAGCGGCAGGTTGTAACCGAGCCCAAGGCTTGCGGTGTCACCATCATCTTCGCTATGCGCCCAGTTACCGCTGACTGCGATACCGCTGGTTTCGGTTCCCAGACCGAAACCGAGGCTGCTGTAATCTTTACCAATCTGTCCATTCAGGCTAATCGCCTGCGCACCGGCGGAGGCCAGCAACATGCCAGCACATCCTAATAGAGCTAACTTTTTCATTTTCACGTTCCGCACGAAACGGGGCAGCGCCCCAAAGCGTCTGATTGTACGCTTATTTTCCCGACAGCAGAACGCCTAATAGCATGCACGGCCTGAGGCAAATACGCTTTCGGCCTGAGGACGAAAAGCCTTGCACCGGAGCGTGTCAGTGGCGGGCTTTCTCTACCATCTCAACCGGAATACCGGTCAGGGAGGCCACAACGTCAGGCTCCATCCCCTTTTCCAGCATCACTTTCGCGATGCGCATCGCTTCCTGCTGAACGCCCTCGGCTCGCCCCTGAGCCAGACCTTTAACCAGCCCCTCCTCACGAAGATATTGTGCAATGTTCATTAACGTCTCCTTTTGCTGCTGCTCGGCTTTTGCATCCTTAGCGCAAATTACCACACTCTGAGTGCATATCAGCCGCAGGCTTTCGCTCTGTCGAGGCAGCTCGCAAAAAGAGTTGCAGCATTAGCACTGCTGCTGGTTCACCCATGTTTGCAGGGCGCGGCGGGAGATTTTGATGCCGCCGTTTTTAAGCTCCTCTGGCAGAGGCAGCCAGCGCACCGGCTGTTGAAAACGCGCCAGCTTATCCGCCGCCCAGTGGCTGAGGTCCGCGGCATTGACCTCGCTTTCGCACTCAATTACCGCGACAGGGCGCTGCCCAAACTCCACATCATCAACCGGCACAACAAACACCTGCTGTACCTGCGGATGACGGGCGATGGCGCGCTCTACCTCTTCAGGCTGAATGCCTTCGCCACCGCTGAAAAAGAGGTTATCCAGCCGGCCATGCAAAGTAAGCCGCCCATCATGGAGCGTGCCGCGATCGCGGGTGGCAAACCAGCCGGCATCGTTAAGCAGGGGCAGCAACGCGCCGTTGCGCCAGTAGCCTGCGGCGAGGCTCTCTGCACGCAGCCACACCTCTTCGCCGACAATCTTCACCTCACGCCCCGGCAACGCATAACCGACATCCGGCGCGCCGTCGGCCTCTTTTGCACACACCGTTGAGGCAAACTCCGTCAAACCATACCCGCACCAGCAGCGGATGCCGCGCTCACGTGCCTGTTCGGTCAGTTCGACCGGAATGGCCGCGCCGCCAAGCAGCACCGCTTTCAGCGACAGCGGCGCATTCTCATTGAGCAGGCGCCAAAGCTGCGTCGGCACCAGCGACGCATGGCTGCAGCCTCGCAGCGCCTGATCGAGCGGCAGCTTGTCGTGCACCGTCATGCGCGCGCCCGCCAACAGCCAGCGCCACAAAATGCCCTGCCCCGAGACATGAAACAGCGGCAGCGAAAGCAGCCAGTCATCTTCCTTATTAAAGGGGATTAATGCGAGCACGCCCTGCGCACTCGCCAGATGGGCGGCGCAGGTATGCACCGCCGCTTTCGGCAAACCGGTTGACCCGGAGGTGAGCGTCATCGACGCCAGCCGCTGCGGCTGCCATGCAACCGCATGCTCACCCGGCGCTTGCGCGCAGCGCAGAGGGATAAAATCGTGCGCCAGCGGCGCGGGGGTCAGATCGAGGGCGAAGCGCAGGGTCATGGCGGGCAGCAGCGCATCCAGCAAGGCGGCGGGAAGCTGCGGGTTGATGGGTAACACTCGTGCGCCGCACTGCAATAGCGCCAGCCAGGCGAGCACCGTCTGCGGCTGGTTGCGCGCGCGCAGCATCACGCCATCCCCCGCGCCGACGCCCTGGCGGGCAAAGCCGCTTGCCAGCGCATCCACCTCAGCACAGAGCTGCTGCCAGCTCAGGGTATGCTGATCTGAGCGCAGCGCAGGCTGGTCGCCGCGCTGCTCGCGCCAGTATCGCCACGGCCAGTCAGGGAAAATCATAGTAACGCGTCCAGTTCCGCCGCCGCGATGCAGGGCAGTTCGCTGCCGGGCCAGCGGCGAACTAGTTGTGCGGTCATCAACTGCAACGTATCAAGGCCAGGCACGGTACCGGGTGTCAGCCAGGCGGCAATCCGCGCCAGTTGCGTTAGCCCGAGGCTCGACTCCAGCGATGAGCTGATCACCGCCGTCAAGCCGAGCGCATGTGCCGCCGCGACCTGCTGCGCCACTTTTTGCAGGCTGCCGGTGAGAGTCGGCTTGATCACCACCGCGCTGACGCCCGGCTGAGGCGTAAAGGTGAAATCCGCCTCGCGCAGGCTCTCATCCCAGGCAATGGCGATGCCGGTCTCCTCAGCAAAGGCCAGCGACGCTTCGCGGCTCTGACATGGCTCTTCCAGAAAAGCGATGCGTGAGCGGTTGGCAGGTGCAACATATTTAGCGAACTGGCGGGCTTTGAGCGGCGTCCAGGCGCGGTTGGCATCCAGACGCAGGCGCAGATCGGGGATCGACTCCAGTAGCAGATTAACTACCATGCCGTCGCGCACCGCTTCGTACAGACCAACCTTCACTTTTGCCAGCTTCTCGCCGGGCAGCGCGGCGAGTGCGGCAAACAGCTCATCGGGATCGCCAGTGCAGAGCATTGCCGCGCGGTAGTCGGCAGGCTGCGGCAACTCCTCTGCCAGTTCAGCCAGCGCACAGCTCAGGCCAAACGCCGCGCTGGGTTGCGATGGCAGCGCGGGCGATGCGCCGTCACGCCAGGCTTGCACCCACGCTATCACCGCAGGCTGCACCTCATCGAGCGTCTCAACGCTGAACCCAGGCAGTGGGGTAATCTCCCCCCACCCTTCGCCACCGTTTTCCTGCAGCTGGATAAAGAGCCCGTCACGGCTTTTCAGCCGACGCTCGCGCAGCACCACGCCTGCATCCAGCGGGATCTGCCAGCGGTAGATCTGCGCCTGGCGCATTACGGGTTCCGTTTAAATTTGCTGAAGTCAGGCTGGCGCTTCTGGTTGAAGGCGTTGCGACCCTCCTGACCCTCTTCGGTCATATAGAAGAGCATGGTGGCGTTGCCCGCCAGCTCCTGCAGCCCGGCCTGGCCGTCGCAGTCTGCGTTCAGAGCTGCTTTCAGGCAGCGCAGCGCCATCGGGCTGTTTTGCAACATTTCACGACACCAGCGCACGGTCTCTTTTTCCAGATCCGCTAACGGCACCACGGTGTTGACCAGACCCATATCCAGTGCCTGCTGCGCGTCGTACTGGCGGCAGAGGAACCAGATTTCGCGCGCTTTCTTCTGGCCGACAATGCGCGCCATGTAGGACGCACCCCAGCCGCCGTCGAAGGAGCCGACTTTCGGGCCGGTCTGGCCGAAAACCGCGTTTTCCGCCGCGATGGTGAGATCGCACATCATATGCAGCACATGGCCGCCACCGATGGAGTAGCCCGCCACCATCGCCACCACCGGTTTCGGGCAGGTGCGGATCTGGCGCTGAAAATCGAGGACGTTGAGGTGGTGCACACCGGAGTCATCCTGGTAGCCGCCGTAATCGCCGCGCACCTTCTGATCGCCGCCGGCACAGAAGGCTTTATCACCTTCACCGGTCAGGATAATCACCCCGATATTGTCGTCGTAGCGCGCATCGGCCAGCGCCTGGATCATCTCTTTTACCGTGACAGGACGAAACGCGTTGCGCACTTCCGGGCGGTTGATAGTGATTTTGGCGATGCCGTCAGCGGATTTTTGATAGCGGATATCGCTAAAGCCTTCGGAGCAGTCATGCCACTCAACGGCGGCATAGAGTTCTTTTTCATCAGGGTAGATCATGGTCGGTCCTTAATCTCAAGAGGCAGAATTCGCGCCAGCAGGGCAGCAACGGCCGCGGGATTCTCCCGGTGCGCGTTGTGCCCGGCGGCAGGAATGGCGTAACAGTGGCGTGCGACTTCGCTCGCCAGCGCGCGAAACTTACGGTCATGTTCGCCAAAGAAATAGTGAACGGGAAAAGTGGCGTCACGCAGCGCCGCACGCAGATCGGGCTGGCGGCCCAGCGACGTCGCCGCCAGCATATGCGCCAGCGCATTGCCATCGTTATGGCTACGAAGCGCAACCAGCGCCGCACGTTCTGTCTCTGTCAGTGCGGCAAATACCGGCTGGCGATACCAGGCGTCAAACACCTCGCTGAGCGGCTGGTGACGCAGGCGCTGACACCACTGCGCATCCGCTTCCAGCCGCGCAACGCGCGCCTGCTCATCGGCAAGACCTGGGTGGCCGCCTTCGATAATAATGCCCTGCAGCCCCGTTGGTTGCTGGCAAGCGTGAAACATCGCAATGCGGCCGCCGAGGGAGTACCCCACCAGCCAGTAACTTAGTATGTTGTAACGACTAAGCGTCGATCGCAGCAGCGCATCCATCCCGGTAAAGGAGTCGACACAGGTTGTGGCAGATGCTCCATGTCCAGGCAGGTCGAGATAGAGACGCGGGAAATCCGCCAGCGCTGCGCCGACGGGCTGCCATTCGCGGCCATCACCGGAAAAACCGTGCAGAAAAACCAGCCACGGCAGCGGCTGTCGACCGGCATGGATCTCTGCATGTAAACTCATAGCTGGCTGACCTGCGCGACAAGGTTTTGCAGGGTCTGCGCGCCATCCGTCTCGTTTACTACCACCTCAATCACCGTCGCGCCCGGCTTATGCCAGGCCTCGCTCAGCGCCTGCTCCAGCTGCGCCCAACTCTCCGGGCGATGGTAAGGAAGATCGAACATCGCGGCGGCATGATCGAAATGGACATTCTGCGGCATCAGATAGAAGCGCTCGCGCTCGGCGGGCGGCGTCGGTAACAGGGAGAAGATCTGGCCGCCGTTGTTATTGACCACCAGCAGCACAAAAGGCGCGGAGGCCTGGCGCAGCAGTGCGAGGGCGTTAAGATCGTAGAGCGCAGAGAGATCGCCGACGATAGCCAGCGTCGGGCGCGCGGTGGCCCGCTGCACCCCGGCCGCCGTGGAGAGCAGGCCATCAATGCCGCTCGCGCCGCGGTTACTGTAGACCGGATAACCTGCCGGCAGTTGCGCCAGCGCATCCACCAGCCGCACCACCAGGCTGTTACCGAGAAAAAGCTGCCCCTGGTTTGGTAAGTAGTCACTAATACGATGTGCGAGCTGCGCTTCGCCGAACTCATCACGCTGTAGACGCACGCGCTCCCAAGCAAGCGCTGCGAGCGAGGTAAGCTTTTCGCACCACGGCGCGCGGGGTTCAGCCGGATGCAGCGCCAGCCAGCCAGCCACATCCGCCACTAAACGACGGCCGCGATGATGCGCCGGATCGAGCCTGCCGGGAAGGTTATCAATCAGCCAGTACTCTTGCGGCGCGCAGGTCGCCTGCCACTGTAAAAGACGTTTTCCGGTCAGGCTGCTGCCAAATTGCAGCACAATCTGCGCCTCGCTGAGCGCCTCAACGGCCTGGCTATTAGCAAGCCAGAGATCGGCGCAGGGCAGCGGCTGCCCGGTTTGCGATAACACATCGCCAATCAGCGGCCAGCCGAGGGTTTTCGCCCACTCCGCCAACTTGCGTCCTTCGGCAGCGCTCATACGCCCGGCAATCACAACGCCACGTTTCTGCCGCCAGGAGAACCAGTCCCGCTGGGTATTAATGCCGCAGGGCGCGCCAGCCTGTAACCAGGGCTTATCATCCTGCCACCAGTCGCCTAACGCCTGCTGCCAGCCAAGCCCGGTCTCATCCATCTCGCCATACAGCGGCTCGGCGAACGGACAGTTAATGTGCACCGCCCCGCCCTGCAATGTGCCTAACACATTATCAATCGTCGAGACCAGCCAGCGCGCCGGAATGTCCTGTGACGGGCGCGGTAAGGCGATGGCCTCTGTCGGATGGGAAGCAAAAATGCCGGGCTGGCGAATCGCCTGGTTGGCGCCGCAATCAATCAGCTCCGGCGGCCGATCTGCCGTCAGCAGCACCAGTTTTTCGCCGGTCAGCCCCGCTTCAATCAGCGCCGGATAGAGGTTCGCCACGGCGGTACCGGAGGTGACGATCACCGCCACCGGTTCACGGCTCGCTTTCGCCAGCCCGAGCGCAAGATGGCCCAGCCCGCGTTCATCAAAATGGGTGTGATGAATAAATGCGCGGTTTTCGGCGGCGGCGAGCGTCAGCGGCGTCGAACGGGAGCCTGGCGCAATGCAGATATGCCTGACGCCGTGGCGCGTTAAGGCTTCCAGAATCACCGCGGCCCAGCGTCGGTTGAATGAGCTTATCGACATGAATTTGTCCGGTATCAATATTGGGACTAAGTATAAATTTTCTGAAATGATGAGTTTTTGATATAGGTCGTCTATGGGTGCGTCTGTAGCAACAACGATCGCAGGCCGGCGGCTTTATTATCGATCTCCTGCCACTCCTGCCCGGCGTCGGAACCGGGCACAATGCCTGCTCCGGCATAGAGCCGCACCGTCTCGCCGCTCACCTTCGCCGAGCGCAGCGTCACGCAGAACTCACTCTGCTTACGCGAAAGATAACCTGCCGACCCGGCGTACCACTCGCGGGCAAAGGGTTCGTGGCGGGCGATAAAGCGCCGGGCTTCAGGGCGCGGTAAACCCGCCACCGCCGCGGTCGGCTGGAGCAGGTCTAAACAGAGGGCATCGTCCGCCACCCGCAGGTCACTCCAGATACAGCGGCGCAAGTGCTGCACTTTGCGCAGCCGCACCACCTGCGGCGGCAACACATCCAGCGCGCCGGTTTGCTGCTGCAAACGCTGGCAGATATCCTCCACCACCAGCATATTTTCACGCTGGTTTTTATCGTCACTCATTAACCATGCCGCCCGCTGCTGTGCCTGTGCATCGTCATCATGATTAGCCACCGTCCCGGCCAGCGCTTCGGTGCGCAGTGCCATGCCGCGCCGCCGCCACAGCCGCTCGGGGGTCGATCCAAGAAAAGCGGTCTGGTCATTGAAGCGATAGAGAAAGTGGAAGCAGTGCAGGTTGAGGCGGCGGCTGGCGGCCATCAGCGCGCCAGCATTAATTGGCGCATCGAAGCGGTAATCAGTGGCGCGGGCGAGCACGACTTTATCCAGTTCGCCGCGCTGCAAGGTCTCAAGCGCCTGGCTTATCAGCGTTTCCCACCCCTCACGCGTCGGGAAGTGGTGCTGTTCAACACAGCCCGCTGGGCTCATCGCCAGTGGAGTAGCAGGGGAAAGCGCATTAAGAAAATCGGCAGCACATTGCGCATCATCACGCAGCGAGGTGGCGCTATAGAGATAGAGACGCAGCATCGCTTTGCCCCCCTCGCGCCGCCATTCGAGGCGGGGCAAAAAGAGCGCGCTCTCGCTTGGCTCAAAGGCGTTAAGCCCCCAGACGCGCACATCGTCGGGATACACCTGCAATTGCTGTTGCGCCTCAGCAAGTGAAGTAAACGTGCGTAACGCGCCAAAGGCGGCCGCTTCGTCATCACCGCTGCGCTGCTGCCAGTAAAATTGTGGGAAAACACGCTGAGCCGAAAGCCATGTCAGCGGGTCGAATGCATTGTTTAGGGGGAAGGGAACGTCAAAGAGGGTAAAACCAGGGGTATCAGGAAACGTGTCGGCAAGACGCTGATGTAGATCGCCAAGCGCAGAGGACAGAGAAAACATGCGAACCCCTCCCGGAAAAACGGCACGGTTTTAAAAACCACACAGTATACGGGGTACTACGATGAATAGCAGTACCCCCTTCCAGGGAGGGGAGATAAAGATTAGCGACGGGCTAACAGCAGACCCAGCACCAGACCTACAGCAGCACCAGCACCAACGCCCTGCCACGGTTTTTCGTGCACATAGTCATCGGCACGGTAAACCGCTTTTTTCGCACGATAGTAGTAGGTATCAGACGCGCTACTGACGCGGTTTTTCACATCATGCAGCGCCTGCTCGGCACGTGCTTTCAGCTCAATGTACTTCTGATCAGCGGGATCGCCCGATGAGCGGAGAACTTCTTCCAGCGTTTCGCTCAGCAGGGTCAGGTCGTCGTCAATATGTGAATCGAATTGATTAGTCATCTCTTTTCTCCATGTTATGCACCTGTACGCTAACTATAGACAATGGCTGGCGTTTACGCCTGGGCGACCTCGCGCGCCATGCCGATGTGGGGAATGCCATCTTCATCATAGATATCGGTAACTGGCTGGAAACCGAACTGTTGATAAAAGGGTTGCAGATGCGCCTGTGCACTCAGGTATAGCGCGTGCTGCGGCCAGTATTGCAGGCAGGAGGCCACCGCGCGCGACATCAGTTGATAACCCAGTTTTTCCCCGCGTACGCTGGCGCTGACAATCACTCTGCCGATGGCAACGGGCGAGAAATCATCGTTACTTTTCAGAATCCTCGCATACGCCACCAGCTCATCACCCTGCCAGCCGAGCAGGTGGCGGTTCTCTCCCACCAGGTCGTCGCCGTCAATATCGAGATAAGGGCAGGTCTGTTCGACCACAAATACTTCGCAGCGCAGTTTCAACAGCGCATAGAGCGCAGGTACGGTCAGTTCGGAATGGTGCAGGTCTTGCCAGCGGATCATCGTTATCTCCTCAAATAGACTCATGTGGTTATACTAGATTCTTTTCATTTCAGGCAAAGCATGTGGAACTGATCTTCTTAGGTACTTCAGCAGGCGTCCCGACGCGGGCGCGCAACGTCACCGCCATTCTGCTCAATCTTCAGCACCCGACGAGCGCCGGGCTGTGGCTTTTCGACTGTGGTGAAGGTACGCAGCATCAACTGCTGCACACCACTTTTAATCCGGGCAAGCTGGACAAAATTTTTATTACCCATCTGCATGGCGACCATATTTTTGGCCTGCCGGGCCTGCTCTGCAGCCGGTCGATGGCGGGCAATACGCAGCCGCTGCACATTTACGGCCCGCATGGCATCAAGGAGTTTGTTGAGACCGCGCTGCGCCTGAGCGGCTCGTGGACCGACTATCCGCTGACCATTGAAGAGGTCAAGCCGGGGCTGGTGATGGATGATGGGCTGCACAAAGTGACGGCCTTCCCGCTGGCCCATCCGGTGGAGTGTTACGGCTACCGCGTAGAAGAGCACGATAAACCAGGTGCGCTGAATGCCGCTGCGCTTGTCGCCGCAGGCGTTCCCGCCGGGCCGCTGTTCCAGACATTAAAGGCGGGCGGTACGGTGACGCTGGATGACGGGCGCGTTATTGAGGGTAAAGATTACCTGGCACCCTCCGAGCCGGGTAAACGGGTGGCAATCTTCGGCGATACCTCACCCTGCCCCGCCGCGCTGGAGTTAGCGAAAGATGTTGATGTGGTGGTGCATGAAGCAACGCTTGAGAGTGCCATGGAAGAGAAGGCCAACAGCCGCGGGCACAGCTCAGCGCGGCAGGCGGCGCAACTGGCTCAGCAGGCTGGTGCTTCACGTCTGGTGATTACCCATATCAGTTCGCGTTATGACGCCGAGGGGAGCCAGGCGCTGCTAAAAGAGTGTCGTGAAATCTTCCCGGAGACGACCTTAGCAGCAGATTTTGACGTAGTTCGCATTTGATTTTAATTTAGGCACTCTATTTTTTCGCCGTCATGCCGATAATAAGTTATACGCAGGCATTTCTTCTTTGAGGGCATGATGGATAATTTCCAGAAAGACATCGATGACAGGGCGAATCTTACTCTGTCGAACCGGTTTGAGCTGTTGCTGTTTCGCCTTGGCACATCATTAGATGCGACGAAATCTGAGCTGTTTGGCATCAATGTGTTTAAGTTGCGCGAAATCGTACCGATGCCCACATTTACTCGCCCTGCGGGAATGAAGCCGCCATTGATGGGGATGGTCAATATTCGCGATCAGGTGATCCCGGTAATTGACCTCTCCGCCGTCGCCGGGTGTAAACCGGAGACCGGCTTAAACATTCTGCTGATCACTGAATATGCCCGTAGCGTGCAGGCTTTTGCCGTCGAGTCCGTCGAGAACATCACGCGCCTGGACTGGAAACAGGTGCACACGGCGGAGAAAGCGATCAATGGCCGCTATATCACCAGTATTGCCTGCCTCGATGATGATAAGGACACCAACAACCTGGCGATGGTGCTGGACGTTGAACAGATCCTCTATGACATCGTTCCGGCGGATCATGACGTTCACGGCGATCATGTGCCGGATAAGAAATTCAACCTGAAACCGGGTTCCATCGCGATTGTGGCTGAAGACTCCAAAGTGGCGCGCGCCATGCTGGAAAAAGGCCTGAACGCCATGGAGATCCCGAGCATGATGCACATCACCGGCAAAGATGCGTGGGAGAAAATCCAGCTCATTGCCCAGCAGGCGGAAAAAGAGGGTGTGCCGGTAAGCGATAAGATCTCAATGGTGCTGACCGATCTGGAGATGCCGGAGATGGATGGCTTTACCCTGACACGCCTGATCAAAACCGATCCGCGCCTGAAGAATATTCCGGTGGTGATCCACTCTTCCCTCTCCGGCAGCGCCAACGAAGATCACGTCCGTAAAGTGCAGGCCGATGGCTATGTCGCGAAGTTCGAAATTAACGAACTTTCAGCGGTGATCCAGGAGGTGCTCGATCGCGCAGCGAACAACGTTCGCGGCCCGCTGATCAGCCACCGCCAGATGGCCCCGACCCCGCTGCTGGCGAAGTAACGCCGGCACAACGATTAAAGGCGCTACCGTCGGTCAAACGGTAGCGCCTTAAGTACGTTTCAGGTCATTACAAGAACGACAAGATCAGCTGTAACACAGCAATGATGATCGTGATTACGCGTTTCGCGAATTCACGGTTATCCATCATCCGTTTTCCTCAACCGAGGAAGGAGCCGCCCGGACTGGTCCTCAAACTCCCCCGAATCAGGGCGAGCAGATGTTGAGTATTACTTACGCCCCTTCCAGGCCTGAACCCTGTCACCACCACGTGTTACAGCGGGGGAAATCCTTTGCCCGGCCCGAAAGTTAGATGCAGTAACCCCAACGAATTTGATTCTACACCTCGCCTAAACAACTGAAATATAATTAAAAAACATCAGGTAAAACGACCTGTTTTCGGGCGTTTTTCTTAAACATCCGATAACCCAACTGTTTGCGCTTGAAATAAAACAGCATATATCGGAAGCTTCAACGCGTTGAGTATTGCATACGCTCTTACCCCCTGACGGGCCGGAAACGTAAACAACGGCGTGGCGCATCCCTCACCAGTTTGCGCTATACCGTTAAAACCCCAGCTTCACCGCTGGGGTTTTTTATGCGCAAAAAAAACCGCCAGGCTGCAAACCCGGCGGTTTTTTCATTTGCGCAGGGCGCGATTACATCATCGGCAGCGCCAGCTGGACGATGCTAATCAGCGGCTGCGGATAGATACCGAGCACCAGCACCAGCAGAGCGGAGATGAGTACTACAATACCGCCCGCGCTGTAGGCCCAGTTGGACGGCGCATCGCGGTTCAGCTGCTGCGGGGCGTTGAGATAGAGGCTCACCGCGACGCGCAGGTAGTAGTAGAGACCGATTGCAGAACCGACCACCACCGCACCGGTCAGCCACCACAGGTTGGCCTGCACACCGACAGCCAGAATGTAGAACTTACCGATAAAGCCCAGCGTCATCGGGATACCCGCCAGCGACAACATCATCACCGTCATCACCGCCGAGAGAATCGGACGGTGCCAGAAGAGGCCGCGATAGGAGTAGAGTGACTCGGCGTCCGGACCGCGATACGGGCTGGACATCAGGCTTACTACGCCAAAGGCACCCAGGCTGCTGAAGAGATAGCCGGCCAGGTAAACGCCAACGCTCTCCATTGACATCTGGCCGCCGCGCAGGGCAATCAGCGCCACCATCAGATACCCGAGGTGAGCGATGGAGGAGTAGCCGAGCAGACGTTTGATATTGGTCTGGCTCAGCGCCATCAGGTTACCGAAGATAATGGAGACAAAGGCGATAACGCCCAGCACCACGCGTACGGCTTCGCTGTTACCTACCGGCGCATAGAGGAACAGACGCATCAGCACGCCAAAGATGGCGATTTTGCTGGCGGTCGCCAGGAAGGTGGAGACCGGCGCAGGCGCGCCCTGGTAAACATCCGGCGTCCAGAGATGGAACGGCACCAGTGACAGTTTAAAGCCGAGGCCGACAATCATCAGACCGAGACCCGCCAGCAGCAGCGGCTCGTGCAGCACGCCTTCACCGAGGTTTTTACCAATGGCAACAAACGACAGATCGCCGCTCTGAGCGTAGACCAGCGCAATCCCGAACAGCAGGAATGAGGAGGCGGCCGCCGACAGAATGGTGTATTTGATGCTGGCTTCCAGCGAGCGTTTCTGGCGGAAGGCGTAGCCCACCAGCCCGAACAGCGGCAGCGAGATCAGCTCAATCCCGAGGAACAGCGACGCCATATGATTGGCGTTAGCCAGCAGAATGCCACCCAGCGCGGCAATCAGCACCAGCAGGTAGAACTCTTCCTTGTTGTCGCTATAACCTTCAAGCCACGGATAGGCAAAGGTGCAGGTGGCGAGGCTCGCCAGCAGCACCAGCCCGGTGTAGAGCATGGCGTAGCCGTCGACGCGCATCAGCGGCGTCACATCCATTGCCCCGGCGTGGCCAACGAACCACAGCGAGAGCAGTGCAACGTTCAGACCAACGACCGACAGCGTGGCATTGAAGAAATGGTTGCGTCGCCACGCAATGGAGAGCATCACAACCACCACCGTCAATCCGACGATTAGCAGCGGCAGCAGCGCAATCAGGTGTTGTGGAGTTATTGTCATGGCGAATTACGGCCTTGTAGTAATGGAGTTAACAAACCACTGCTGGATATTGCCCATCGCAGCGTGCGAGGTATCCAGAATCGGCTGCGGATAGAAGCCAAGCAGTACCAGAAGCACGACCAGGATAAGGATCATAAACAGCTCGCGCAGTGACAGACCCGGCAGCGTCTGGTTCGCGATTTCGCTCTTCGCTTTACCGAAGTAAGCGCGATGCAGCATCGCCAGCGAGTAAACGGAGGCGAAGACCAGACCGAAGGTGGAGATCACGGTAATCATCGGTACAACCTGGTAGCTACCGAACAGGATCATGAACTCACCGACGAAGTTACCGGTACCCGGCATACCCAGCGTCGCCACAGCGAAGAACATCGACAGCGCCGGCAGCCACTTAATCTTGCTCCACAAACCGCCCATCATGCGCATATCGCGGGTATGCAGACGTTCGTAAAGCTGACCGCAGAGAATAAACAGACCTGCCGCCGAAAGACCGTGGGCAATCATCTGAATCACCGCGCCCTGGTAGGCCAGCTGGCTGCCGGTGTAGATGGCAATCAGTACGAAGCCCATGTGGGAAACGGAGGTGTAGGCGATAAGACGTTTGATATCGGTCTGCGTGAAGGCCATCCACGCGCCGTAGAAGATACCAATTACGCCCAGCCACATGGCAATCGGTGCGAACTCCGCCGAAGCGTTCGGGAAGAGCGGCAGCGAGAAGCGCAGCAGGCCGTAAGCGGCGGTTTTCAGCAAGATCCCCGCGAGGTCAACGGAACCAGCGGTCGGTGCCTGCGAGTGCGCATCCGGCAGCCAGCCGTGCAGCGGCACCACCGGCATTTTCACCGCAAAGGCGATAAAGAAGCCGAGCATCAGCAGGTATTCAACGTTGTGGGACATCGGCGTTTTCAGCAGTTCTTCATAGTTGAAGGTCCACACGCCGGTGGCGTTGTAGTGCACAAACACCAGGCCGAGGATGGCAATCAACATCACCAGGCCGCTTGCCTGGGTATAGATGAAGAATTTCGTTGCCGCGGTGATACGCGTCTTCCCGTCGGAGGCTTTATGGCCCCACAGCGCAATCAGGAAGTACATCGGCACCAGCATCATTTCCCAGAAGAAGAAGAACAGGAACATGTCGATGGCAAGGAACACGCCGATAACGCCGCCGAGGATCCACATCAGGTTCAGGTGGAAGAAGCCCTGATATTTCTCGATTTCACGCCAGGAGCAGAGAACCGCCAGCACGCCAAGAAAGCCGGTCAGCACGACCATCAGCAGCGACAGACCGTCCATCGCCAGATGGACAGTGATGCCGAAGCGCGGGATCCAGTCGTGTTTAAAGCTCTCCTGCCACGTCGGGAAATCGGCAGCCTGCGATAAAGAGTAGCCACCCTGCAACCAGAGTTGCAGAGAGAGCGCCAGCGTCAGTCCCATGGTGATCAGGGCGATCCAGCGCGGCACCTTCACGCCGAAGCGCTCGGTTTGCCAACACAGGAAACCACCGATAAAGGGAATCAATATTAGCCAGGGTAATAACATGGCGATTCATATTCCTTGTTTAAGTCCAGCTCAGGCTTTCTGGCTCGTCATCTGACTTCACCGTAACTGCCTGTCCTTTCGGACCTGATTTTCAACGAATTTTCACAAAATTCAGATTCTGCTCTTAGGCCGGAGAACAACTCTGCTCCCCGGCCCAGGAACTCAGCGCAACACCATCAGCAGACCGAGCACCACAACGGCACCGATACTCATGGAAGCAACATACCAGCGCAGATAACCGTTCTCGCTGAACAGCAGCCCTTTTCCGGCAAAGCGGGAGAGGATCGCCGGAATGTTCATCAGCGCATTCAGCGGATCGCTCTTCAGCAGCCAGGCCACGCCCAGATACGGTTTCACGAAGATGCGATCGTAGAGCCAGTCGAAGCCCCAGGCATTGAACCACCAGGTGCCGAAGAAGCGGCCCGCCGCGCTGTTGGCAATCGATGTCACCAGCGTGCGTTTACCCAGCCACAGCCAGGCGGCCAGCAGAATGCCGATCACCGCCACTGCGCCAGAGGCCACTTCCAGCATCACCACGCTGCTGTGCGCCAGCTCAGCCGTTTCCGGCAGAACACCGCGCAGCGGTGGCACAATCATCGCGCCAACAAAGGTGGAGAGGATCAGCAGCACAATCAGCGGCAGGTGATGGGTAATCCCCTTCCCTGCGTGGGCGTGAATCTGCTCTTTGCCGTGGAAGACAATGAAAATCAGACGGAAGGTGTAGAGCGAGGTCATAAACGCCCCGACCAGACCCGCAATCATCAGGTTAACGTGACCGTTCGCTACCGCTCCTGCGAGGATCTCATCCTTACTGAAGAAGCCCGCGGTAATCAGCGGCAGTGCAGAGAGCGCCGCGCCACCGACCAGGAAGCAGGCATACACCAGCGGAATCGACTTACGCAGGCCGCCCATCTTGAAGATGTTCTGCTCGTGGTGGCAGGCGAGGATCACCGAACCGGAGGAGAGGAACAGCAGCGCTTTAAAGAAGGCGTGCGTCATCAGGTGGAAAATCGCCGCGTCCCATGCCTGTACGCCAAGCGCCAGGAACATGTAACCAATCTGGCTCATCGTCGAGTAGGCGAGCACGCGTTTGATATCGGTCTGCACCAGCGCGGCGAAACCAGCCATCAGCAGCGTGACCGCACCAACGATACCGACCAGATGCAGCACTTCCGGCGTCATCAGGAACAGACCATGGGTACGGGCAATCAGGTAGACACCTGCGGTAACCATCGTTGCGGCGTGGATCAGCGCAGAGACCGGTGTCGGACCAGCCATCGCGTCTGCAAGCCAGGTCTGCAACGGCAGCTGTGCCGATTTACCGACCGCGCCGCCCAGCAGCATCAGCGTCGCCCACATCAGCATATGGTTGCCGTTGGCGAAGTGCTGCGGCGCCAGCTCGACCATCTCGCGGAAGTTTAGCGTGCCCAGCTCGTTGTAGAGGATGAACAGTGCGAACGCGAGGAAGACATCACCAACGCGGGTGACGACAAACGCTTTCATCGCCGCTGCGCCATTCTTCGGATCGGTGTAGTAGAAACCGATCAGCAGATAGGAGCAGAGACCCACGCCTTCCCAGCCGAGGTACATCAGCAGCAGGTTATCGCCCAGCACCAGAATCACCATGCTGGCGATAAAGAGGTTGGTGTAGGCGAAGAAGCGGGAGTAGCCCTCTTCCCCGCGCATATACCAGGAGGCGAACATATGGATCAGGAAGCCAACGCCGGTTACTACCGAGAGCATGGTCAGCGACAGGCCGTCCAGCACAAGGTTGAAACCGATATTGAAATCACCGACCGCCATCCACGTCCACAACGGCTGAACAAACGCCTGCTGGCCGTTATTGAAGAACTCAACGCCAACCAGCGCCGTGACCAGCGCCGAGAGACCAATGGAGCCCATGCCAACGGCGGCGGAGAGATTCTCCGACCAGCGACCACGGGAGAAAGCCAGTAACACAAAGCCAATAAGAGGAAAAATAATGGTTAAGGCGAGCATGTTCATCCACGCATCTCACTTACTGAATCGATATTCAGACTCTGGCGGCGACGATGAAGTTGCAGCAGCAGCGCCAGGCCAATGCTCGCTTCCGCAGCGGCAAGGCTAATGGCGAGAATATACATTACCTGACCGTCGGTCTGGCCCCAGTAGCTGCCGGCGACCACAAAGGCCAGCGCGGCGGCGTTGATCATGATCTCAAGCCCAATCAGCATAAACAGCAGATTGCGGCGAATAACCAGACCAGTCAGACCCAGCACAAACAAAATCGCCGCGAGGATCAATCCATGTTGTAACGGGATCATGCGTGCTCCTCCGTTTTTCTTTTCGCGCGGTCATCCGTGCGATTGCTCAGCAATTCGCCAGGTCTCTCTTCACGTCCAAGGTGGAACGCGACAACCAGACCTGCCAGCAGCAGCATTGAGGCCAGCTCAACCGCCAGAACGTAAGGACCAAACAGCGTGATACCGACCGCTTTCGCGCCAATCGCCGTGCCCTCGATGCCCTGATCGTTAACGCCGATAATGGCGTAGATCATGACGCCCAGCAGCACCGCAGAGAGTACCGCAGGACCAATCCAGATTTGCGGCGTGAGCCAGTTACGCTCCTGCTCGACCACCGAATTGCCCATGTTCAGCATCATCACCACGAAGACGAACAGCACCATGATGGCCCCGGCGTAGACGATGATCTCCAGCGCCCCGGCGAAGTACGCGCCGAGGGAGAAGAAGACCCCGGCAATCGCCAGCAGAGAGATGATCAAGTACAGCAGCGCATGCACCGGATTGGTATGCGTAATAACGCGTACCGTCGTCAGGATGGCGATCAGGCCACAGATATAAAAAGCGAACTCCATTGCCCCTCTCCTTACGGTAACAGGCCTTTGACGTCGATAGGCTTGGCTTCGTTTTCCGCTTCGCCCTTATCTTTGCCGTCGATTGCCATACCTGCCATCCGGTAGAAGTTATATTCCGGGTATTTGCCCGGACCGGAGATCAGCAGATCCTCTTTTTCATACACCAGATCCTGGCGCTTGAACTCACCGAGTTCGAAGTCCGGCGTCAGCTGAATCGCTGTTGTCGGGCACGCCTCTTCGCACATGCCGCAGAAGATGCAGCGCGAGAAGTTGATACGGAAAAACTCCGGATACCAGCGGCCATCAACGGTTTCCGCTTTCTGCAGCGAGATACAGCCGACAGGACAGGCAACCGCACACAGGTTACAGGCCACGCAGCGCTCTGCGCCGTCCGGATCGCGCGTCAGCACGATACGGCCACGGTAGCGCGGGGCCAGGTAAACCGGCTCTTCCGGGTACATACGCGTTTCGCGTTTGGCGAACGCATGCAGGCCGATCATCCAGATACTGCGAACCTGGGTGCCAAAGCCCACGAATAACTCTTTTAACGTCATGGTCTCATCACCCCTTATTACGGCGCCTGCCAAAGAATGACTGCCGCCGTGCCCAACAGGTTAAGCAGTGTCAGCGGCAGACAGATTTTCCAGCCGAAAGACATCACCTGATCGTAGCGAGGACGCGGCAGTGCGGCGCGAATCAAAATGAACATCATCATAAAGAACGCGGTTTTCAGCGCGAACCAGATAAACGGCGGTAACAGCGGACCCTGCCAGCCACCAAAGAAGAGGGTGACCATCAGCGCAGAGATGGTGACGATACCGATATACTCGCCGACGAAGAAGAGACCGAACTTCATGCCGGAGTATTCAATATGGTAACCATCCGCCAGCTCCTGCTCCGCTTCCGGCTGGTCAAACGGGTGACGGTGACACACCGCAACACCCGCGATAGCGAAGGTAACGAAGCCAAAGAATTGCGGAATGACGTTCCACAAACCCGCCTGGTTGTTGACGATGTCGGTCATATTGAATGAACCGGCCTGCGCCACCACGCCCATCAGCGACAGCCCGAGGAACACTTCGTAGCTCAGGGTTTGCGCAGAGGCACGCATCGCGCCGAGCAGGGAGTATTTGTTGTTACTGGACCAGCCAGCGAACAGCACCGCGTAGACTGCCAGACCCGCCATCATCAGGAAGAAGAGGACCCCGATATTGAGGTCGGCCACCACCCAGGTGGGGCTGACCGGCACAATGGCGAAGGCTAACAGCAGCGAGGTGAAGGCGATCACCGGCGCGAGGGTGAAGATCACGCGATCGGAGAAGCGCGGGATCCAGTCCTCTTTAAAGAACATCTTGATCATGTCCGCGACCAGCTGGAGTGAACCACCCCAGCCCACACGGTTCGGCCCATAACGGTTCTGGAACAGGCCGAGCAGGCGACGTTCGCCAAAGCTCATGAAGGCGCCGCAGGTGACAACCACCAGCAGGATGACCACCGCTTTCAGAATGCTTAACAGAATGTCGATAACATCCGGTGTTAACCAGCTCATGCTTGCGCCTCCCGCAGATTTTCAAGACGTGCCCCGGCCAGCACCGGTGCAATACCCGGCATGCCCATCGGCAAACCGACCTGCCCCGCCGTCAGACCTTCCGATACCTGCAGCGGCAGGCTGAGGGTCTGCCCTTCGTAGGTGAAGGAGACGTGCGCGCCTGCGTTTACGCCAAGCTTCGCGGCATCAGCCGGGTTAAGCGTGATGTAAGGCTGCGGCATACGGCTCTGGAACACCGGCGAACGCTGCGACAGCTCATCACTGCCGAACAGGTGATAGTAAGGCGCGATACGCCACTCGCCATCCCGTGCGCTGAAGGCGCCCGGAACGACGGTGAAGTAATCCAGCCCGTTCTCCGTCGCTTCAATCAGGCGTACGCCCGGATCGCCGTGACGCAGGTGGCCGCCCACTTCGTCCTGGAATTTGTTCCAGGCCTGCGGGGAGTTCCAGCCCGGTGCCCAGGCAAACGGAATTTGCGAGCGCGGAGCTGAAGGCTGGTTGTTCCCTTCCATTGAGAAGGCGAACATGGTGTCTTTATCCTGCGGCTGACGCGGTTCGTGGACGCTGATATTAGCGCGCATTGCGGTACGACCACTGTAGCGGTGCGGCTCACGCGCCAGTTTCTGCCCGCGAATGCGGAAGCTGGCATCCGGTGCGGCATTTTTGATGCCCGCCAGCTGCGGCAGCGCGGCGACGGCGGCGTCGATCACATGATCGAGCTGCGTCCAGTCCACTTCGCGGTTCAGCACGGTGCTGTGCAGCGAGTGCAGCCAGCGCCAGCTTTCCAGCATCAGCGCTTTGTTGTCGTAGTAGCTCGGGTCATAAACCTGGAAGAAGCGCTGAGCGCGGCCTTCGTTGTTGATGACCGTGCCGTCGCTTTCCGCGAAGCTTGCCGCAGAGAGCACCAGATGGGCGTTATCCATAATCGCCGTGCGCTGGTGATCGACCACCAGCACCAGCGGCGCTTTCGCCAGCGCAGCATCTACGCGCGCAGCAGAAGCGTGACGGTGCAGATCGTTTTCCAGCACCACAACCGCGTCGGCGCTGCCGCTCTCCAGTTCGGAGAGTGCATCATCGAGGCTGCCGCCGCCGATAAGGCCGAGGCCCATGCTGTTAACGGAGCGGGCAATCATGGTGATGCCGACATCGGCACCGCGCCCTTTCAGCGCTTTCGCCACGTTCGCCGCCGCATGGATTACGTCGGTGCTACCGGCGTTGGTGCCGGAGATAATCAGCGGTTTCTTCGCCCCGGCCAGTGCCTGGACAATGACATCCACTTTGCCCTGCAGATCGCTGCTCAGGCCGTCAACCGCCGGTGCGGAGTTATCCAGCGCATGGGCGATGGCAAAGCCTAAACGTGCCTGATCTTCCACCGGCGCGCGGTAGGTCCACGCAGCGATGTCGTCCAGACGGGTGCTGTCGACGTTGGTGACAAACAGCGGATGTTTAGCGCGCTGACCGATATTCATGATCGCCGCAATCTGCCAGTCGGCAACTTTCTGCGCCGCCGCCATTTCGCGGGCTTTGCCTTTCACCGCCTGACGTACCGCCAGCGCGACGCGCGCGCCGGTCTGGGTCACGTCTTCGCCGAGGATCAGCACTGCGTCGTAAGATTCGATTTCACGCAGCGCCGGAGTACGGATGCCACCTTCGCGCAGCACTTTCAGTGCCAGCGTCAGTCGCTCCTGCTCGCCTTTCGCGATACCGGTGTAGAAGTTCTCCGCACCGACCAGTTCGCGCAGCGCGAAGTTGCTCTCAACGCTTGCGCGCGGAGAACCGATGCCGATCACTTTCTTCGACTGGCGCAGAATATCCGCCGCGCCCTGCATCGCCTGTTCGGCGTTGAGGGTGATGAGATCGTCGCCGCGACGCTGTACCGGCTGGCGCGGACGATCTTTCAGGTTGACGTAACCATAGCCGAAACGACCGCGGTCGCAGAGGAAGTAGTGGTTAACCGTGCCGTTGTAGCGGTTCTCGATACGACGCAGTTCGCCGTAACGCTCGCCCGGGCTGGTGTTACAGCCGATCGAGCACTGCTGGCAGATGCTCGGTGCGAACTGCATATCCCATTTACGGTTATAGCGCTCGGAGTGGGTTTTGTCGGTGAAAACGCCGGTCGGGCAGATTTCAACCAGGTTACCGGAGAACTCGCTCTCCAGCGTGCCCTCTTCCGGGCGGCCGAAGTAGACGTTGTCATGTGCGCCATAGACGCCCAGGTCGGTACCGTCGGCATAATCTTTGTAGTAGCGCACACAGCGGTAGCAGGCGATACAGCGGTTCATCTCATGAGAAATGAACGGGCCGAGGTCCTGGTTACGGTGCGTACGTTTGGTGAAACGGTAGCGACGGAAGCTGTGACCGGTCATAACGGTCATATCCTGCAGGTGGCAGTTGCCGCCCTCTTCGCAGACCGGACAGTCGTGCGGGTGGTTGGTCATCAACCACTCCACCACGCTCTCACGGAACTCTTTCGCTTCGTGATCGTCAATAGAGATAAATGTGCCGTCGGATGCCGGTGTCATACAGGACATAACCAGGCGGCCACGCGTGTCTTCCGCGTTTTGATATTGCTTCACCGCACACTGGCGGCACGCACCCACGCTCCCCAGCGCCGGATGCCAGCAAAAATAAGGAATATCAAGGCCCAACGAGAGACAAGCCTCTAACAGGTTGTCTGCGCCGTTTACCTCGTATTCTTTGCCGTCTACGTGAATAGTAGCCATTAGCATGCTTCCAGTTGTCTCAGCCGGAGCTGAGAATTAATCAAAATTCGTTCCGCGTCCCCTCACCTGCTCACGATGAGGGGGAACCATTACCAGCGCGCTTTCAGCAGGTTTGGCTGGATACCGCCAATCGCATGGGTATTGCTGAATTGCTGCTTGATCCCCGCTTCGAACTCTTCGCGGAAATACTTAATTGCGCTCTGTAACGGTTCAACCGCACCCGGCGCGTGTGCGCAGAAGGTTTTACCCGGCCCAAGCTGGCGGCAGAGTTGCTCCAGGGTTTCGATATCGCCAGGCTGGCCTTCGCCACGCTCCAGCGCACGCAGGATTTTGACGCTCCACGGCAGCCCGTCACGGCACGGCGTACACCAGCCGCAGGACTCGCGGGCGAAGAACTCTTCCAGGTTACGCACCAGCGGCACCATGCCAATTTCATGGTCAACGGCCATCGCCAGCGCGGTACCTAAACGGCTGCCCGCTTTACCGATGCTTTCGAACTCCATCGGCAGATCGAGGTGCGCTTCGGTAAGGAAGTCGGTTCCCGCGCCGCCCGGCTGCCAGGCTTTGAATTTCAGCCCGTCGCGCATGCCGCCCGCGTACTCTTCGAGGATTTCACGCGCGGTAGTGCCAAACGGCAGCTCCCAGACGCCCGGGTTTTTCACGCGCCCGGAGAAGCCCATCAGTTTGGTACCGGCATCTTTGCTGGTTGACAGGCTCTGGTACCACTCCACGCCGTTGGCAAGGATTGCCGGGACGTTACACAGGGTTTCAACGTTGTTAACGCAAGTCGGTTTACCCCATACGCCGGAGCTTGCCGGGAAAGGCGGTTTTGAGCGCGGGTTCGCGCGACGCCCTTCCAGCGAGTTGATCAGCGCCGTCTCTTCGCCGCAGATGTAACGACCTGCGCCGGTATGGACGATAAGTTCGAAATCGAACCCGCTGCCGAGAATATTTTTGCCAAGCAAGCCCGCTTCGGTGGCTTCAGCAATGGCGCGGCGCAGATGCACCGCCGCTTCGATGTACTCTCCGCGCAGGAAGATGTAGCCACGATAGGCCTTCAGCGCAAAGGCGGAGATCAGCATGCCTTCCACCAGCAGGTGCGGCAACTGCTCCATCAACAGGCGGTCTTTATAGGTGCCCGGCTCCATCTCATCGGCGTTACACAGCAGGTAACGGATGTTCATCGATTCGTCTTTCGGCATCAGGCTCCACTTAAGACCGGTGGAGAAGCCCGCGCCGCCGCGCCCTTTCAGGCCAGCGTCTTTTACCTGGTTGACGATTTCGTCCGGTGCCAGCCCGGTCAGGGCCTTACGCGCACCGGCATAGCCGTTCTTGCTCTGATACTCTTCAAGCCAGACCGGCTGTTTGTCATCGCGCAGACGCCAGGTCAGCGGATGGGTTTCGGGAGTACGGATAATGGTCTTCATTATTTATACCGCTCCAGCAAGTCAGGGATCGTTTCCGGCGTCAGAGAACTGTGGGTGTCCTCATCGATCATCATGGTCGGCCCTTTGTCGCAGTTGCCGAGACAGCAGGTTGGCAGCAGCGTAAAACGGCCATCAAACGTGGTCTGGCCCGGCTTGATCTTCAGGTGGCTCTCAATCGCCGACTGGATCCCCTGATAGCCAGTGATGTGACACACCACGCTGTCGCAGTAGCGGATCACATGGCGGCCGACCGGCTGGCGGAAGATCTGGCTGTAGAACGTTGCCACGCCTTCGACATCGCTCGCCGGAATGCCCAGCACGTCGGCGATAGCGTAAATTGCGCCGTCCGGCACCCAGCCACGCTGTTTCTGAACGATCTTCAGCGCTTCAATGGACGCCGCACGCGGGTCTTCGTAGTGGTGCTTCTCGTGCTCAATTGCCTCACGCTCTGCCGCACTCAGCTCAAAAGCCCCGGTTTCTGGTTGTTGATTCTCGTGCATAATTAGCGGTCCACATCTGACATAACAAAATCGATACTACCCAGGTAGACAATCAAGTCTGAGACCAGGCTGCCGCGGATTGCCGCCGGAATTTGCTGCAGATGCGGGAAACTCGGCGTACGAATACGGGTACGGTAGCTCATGGTGCTGCCGTCACTGGTAAGGTAGTAACTGTTGATACCCTTGGTTGCTTCAATCATCTGGAAGGATTCGTTGGCCGGCATCACCGGGCCCCACGATACCTGCAGGAAGTGAGTAATCAGGGTTTCGATATGTTGCAGCGTGCGCTCTTTCGGCGGCGGCGTGGTCAGCGGGTGATCCGCTTTGAACGGCCCTTCCGGCATATTGTTGAGGCATTGCTCAAGAATGCGCAGGCTCTGGCGCAGCTCTTCCACTTTCAGCATCACGCGGGTGTAGCAGTCGCTGACGCCACCGCCGACCGGGATTTCGAAGTCGAAGTTCTGATAGCCGGAGTAAGGGCGCGCTTTACGCACGTCAAAGTTGATGCCGGTAGCACGCAGGCCTGCGCCGGTGGTGCCCCACTCCAGCGCCTCTTTCGCGCCGTAAGCGGCAACGCCCTGGGCACGGCCTTTCAGAATGGAGTTACGCAGTGCGGCTTTCTCATAGGAAGCCAGACGTTTCGGCATCCAGTCGAGGAATTCACGCAGCAGGCGATCCCAGCCGCGCGGTAGATCGTGCGCGACGCCGCCGATGCGGAACCAGGCCGGGTGCATACGGAAACCGGTGATCGCTTCCACCAGATCGTAGATTTTCTGACGATCGGTAAAGGCGAAGAAGACCGGCGTCATCGCGCCGACGTCCTGAATAAAGGTAGAGATATAGAGCAGGTGGCTGTTGATGCGGAACAGCTCAGAGAGCATCACGCGGATCACTTCCACGCGTTCCGGCACGGTAATGCCTGCCAGTTTCTCGACCGCCAGTACGTATGGCATCTCGTTGACGCAGCCGCCGAGGTACTCAACGCGGTCGGTATAAGGAATGTAGCTGTGCCATGACTGGCGTTCGCCCATCTTCTCCGCGCCGCGGTGGTGATAACCGATATCCGGCACGCAGTCGACGATCTCTTCGCCATCAAGCTGCAGGATGATGCGGAACGCACCGTGCGCAGAGGGGTGGTTTGGACCGAGGTTAAGGAACATGAAGTCCTCGTTGTCGGTGCCGCGCTTCATGCCCCAATCTTCCGGCTTGAAGGTCAGCGCTTCCATCTCCAGATCCTGCTTGGCTTTGGTCAGCTCAAACGGATCGAATTCGGTGGCGCGCGCCGGGTAGTCTTTACGCAGCGGGTGGCCGGTCCAGGTCTGCGGCATCATGATGCGCGTCAGATGCGGGTGGCCATCAAAAGTGATACCAAACATCTCCCAGGTTTCACGCTCATACCAGTTAGCGTTCGGGAAGAGTTTAGTGATAGTCGGCACATGCAAATCGTTTTCTGCGAGGGCCACTTTCAGCATGATGTCGCTGTTACGATCAATCGACAAGAAGTGGTAGAAAACGGAAAAATCCGCGGCGGGCAGACCGGCGCGGTGTGTGCGTAGACGCTCGTCCATGCCGTGAAGATCGAACAGCATGACGTAAGGCTTCGGTAATTTCTTTAAGAAATCGACCACTTCCAGTAACTGCTCACGCTTCACCCAAACGACGGGTACCCCGGTGCGGGTCGCCTGAACGGAAAAGGCATCCGGCCCAAAACGGTTGCGCAATTCGCCAATGACCGGATCATCCAGATGATCCCGGGTCTGCCATGGGGCTTCTTGCGCAGTTAAATCGGTCATATTTTTCACCATTGCAAAGGGTCCGTGGTGACTGTGGGGCAGCGCGTCGCGTTATTGGATTATTGAAATGCGACGCTTTTTACCCTTGCCCACAGGCGCAAATTAAATCTCGTCCGGCGAACGCAGGTTGGTGACGGCAATACGTTCACCGCGTTTACGTTCACGCTCTGACTGCATATTGGCGCGATACACGCCCTGATCGCCAACCACCCAGGAGAGCGGACGACGCTCCTTGCCAATCGACTCCTGCAGCAGCATCAGCGCCTGCATATAGGCTTCAGGACGCGGCGGGCAGCCAGGGATGTAAACATCCACCGGGATAAATTTGTCGACGCCCTGCACAACGGAGTAGATGTCGTACATACCGCCAGAGTTTGCGCAGGCACCCATGGAGATAACCCATTTCGGCTCCAGCATCTGGTCATAGAGGCGCTGGATAACCGGTGCCATCTTGGTGAACGGCGTACCGGCAACGACCATCAGGTCAGCCTGACGCGGCGAGGCACGCAGTACTTCTGCGCCAAAACGCGCCACGTCGTGCACGGCGGTAAACGAGGTCACCATCTCGACGTAGCAGCAGGAAAGGCCGAAGTTGTACGGCCAAATAGAGTTCTTACGACCCCAGTTAACCATATCGTGCAGGACATTTTCGAGCTTGCCCATGTAGACGCTACGGTTGATCTCTTGTTCCAGGGGGTCAGTTACGATCTCCTGTTTTTGCAGGGGGTAACGGTCGTTCTCACCGTTAGGATCTATGCGGGTGAGCGTATAATCCATCTTATTGCCTCGCGGTTAGCGTTGACTGTCAGTGTAGCTGTTGGTCTCAGGGTTAACCTGCGCGCGGCGCGAACGCACCGGCGTCCAATCGAGCGCGCCAATACGCACCAGATAAACCAGACCAGCCAGCAGCACTAAGATAAAAATTGCGGCTTCGGCAAATCCCACCCAGCCACTCTCACGAATGGACGTAGACCATGCGTAGAGATAGAGCGCTTCGACATCGAAGATGACGAAGAACATGGCGACCAGATAGAACTTGGCGGAGAGACGTAAGCGAGCGGAACCGACGGAGTCGATACCAGATTCGAAAGGTACGTTTTTGTGCCTTGCGCGCGCGCGTCCGCCCAAAAACCGACCGCCGACCAGCATCAGGCAACAGAGGCCGATGGCGACAATAAGAAAGACAGCGAATGCCCAGTGATGAGCGATGATTTCAGTGGATGTTGACATACGCATTGCTTAACTCAAAAGGTAGCGTTAAAACCTCTGCTCTTGCTGGCAGATGACGCCACATCGATTCACGGGGAGGAATAAAAAACCACATACTTACTGTGCAAAAAGCTGAAAAACAGCTAAATGATGTGGGTTTTTACTCCTTTCTATAACCTTTTGTCAACTTTAACAAAAGTTTCCTCACATTAGTTTACATCGGCAGCAATCCATTAACATTTAGTGCCGTTTTATTGACCAGCAACAACTTTTCCTGCGGCAAAATCCGGTGTTGAATCGAGTCCGTTGTGGAGGATTACAAAAATTACCCTCCTATTTTGACAGGATTTACCCAGGATTCCTCCCCCTCTGCGGAGGTATTTTTTTGATCTGAGACACGCTTTTGTTAATTCATACAATGATTCGGCAACAATCTTGCTTGATTTTTAACATGAGCAGAGGGCATGAAAGACTATAGATGATAAAGGGGGATTGTGCTGTGAGGTGGATTAACAGATTGAAAGAAATAATGATTTAGAGCGGGAATAATTCAGATGCTTATTATTTGTGCAAAAAATGGCCCACTGTGATGGTTTCTCTCATCAGTGGGCCATTTTTACACTTACAAATTGTTACCAGTTTGCGGCGAAATGTTAGCTAGAAATCGCCATCAACCAGCAGCTGTTCATCTCCCCCTTCCGGAGTAGATCCTTTGTAGTGCCAGGGATCGCGATAGTGCTCCATGGCATCGAAAATCACCTGCGCCAGCTCGTTCCCGCTGTTCGGGTTGCGCGAGAGCAGATATTCCGTTTCCGGCAAGGCCGGGAAGCCTTCAGCATGACTTAGTACCCGCAGGTCAGGACTCATCATCTCGACCGGTCGCGCCGTGACGCCAAGGCCTGCTTTAACGGCTGCTTTCACCGCCGAGAGCGTTGAGGCCACATAGGCCATGCGCCATGGAATCTCGGCTTCATTAAGCGCGTTAAGCACCATATCGCGGAACGGGCTCGGCTCATCCAGCAGGACCAGCGGCACCGCCTCCCCTTTTTGCAGCACATACTCCGCCGCGCAATACCAGAGCGTCGGTGAGGTGCGCAGCGTTAAATAGTCAAACGGCTTGACACGATGCGTGGTCACCACCAGATCAACTTCATCCTCCTGAAGCTGATCGCTGCTCATCGGATTGCGTTTTACCCGCACATCCAGCGCCAGCTTTGGATAGACCGAGCTAATACGATTAAGCAGGAACGGCAGGATCGTATCGGCGGACTCATCTGACGCACCAATAGTTAATACGCCCTGCAAATTGCTGAACATTAACGAGGTGCAGGCTTCGTCATTAAAGCGCAGGATCTTTCTCGCATAGCCTAAAAGCTGAATACCGTGCTCAGTCAGCAATTTATTGCGGCCATGACGGGCGAACAGCTCTTTTCCCACTAGCTGTTCAAGGCGCTGCATTTGCTGGCTTACAGCGGATTGCGTACGGCAAACCGCCGCAGCGGCGGCTGCAAAAGTGTTTAAATCCGCGACTGCAACAAAGGTTCTCAGCAGATCGAGGTCGAGATTCAGTATCGGACGATTTGCATTTATCATCATTTTTCACTTACGGGTTGCTCGCGTTGCGTGCCCCGGGTTTATGCTGTGTTCATAAGATTAAGTAAGTCCATTTAAAAAGCGCATCCTGCACTGCCATTGCCGATGAAGCCAGGCAATGTGTGTGATGTTTTTGTTCGCCACCTGATGCAAGCAGAACTCAACGTCTTTTATTTGGCAAACATCCCGCTCGGGGATATATAAACCAGCCAAATGGTGTTGATGCATTTAAAACGCGTCTTTCGCGGCGAATACCGATTTAACATCGCGCGTCGCAGATAAAGGTGAACCCAACAGAGGCTCTGAAGTAAAAAAAGAGTAATAGCAATTAAGTAAAATTAAGAATTCAACCTTACTGAACTCAGGGCTTTGCCCCTGAGCGCCCTTTCAGGCTGTCTGAGTTTACCCCAAAACCTTTTTATTTATAAGCGTTAATACGAATTATCTTAAATTCTTAAAATGTCAGTACGAAAAAATGAGACATATAAATATTAGTGATGGTCATAGTTACTATTCTCAATATTAAATAGCGAACGGTTCTGGAAATGGATCTCTTTAATAGAAATTAACATTATCTTCACAGCAACAAAGCGGGATGCTAACCGTTACTTTATATCTCCTCTTTATACACTCGATCTCATCTCTATTGTCCTGCCGAAGGTAGCAAAAAATTAAATCCCGCACTGGGGGAAGGGTTCCATGCGGTGAAAAATATCATTAACAGATATTTAACTGAAACTTATTACTATCAGTTTGTGATTAGTTAGCATGGAAAAGAGTAAAAGCGAACATTTAATAGTTAAAAGATCGTTAAAGGCAACTGCCCGGCCTGGCAAAATCTTCTCCTGTTAACCCTTCAAAACAGGCGGGCGTGGGAGTACATTGTTCCGTATTCACTTCCACGGCAGGGAGTGGCGATTCCAGTAAAAAGGCAAAGGTTCATGTCCTCCATCGAAAAATCCAGCAAGTTAGATAACGTCTGTTATGACATCCGTGGCCCGGTTCTTAAAGAAGCAAAGCGTCTGGAAGAAGAAGGCAACAAAGTTCTCAAACTCAACATCGGTAACCCTGCCCCGTTCGGCTTCGAAGCCCCGGATGAGATTCTGGTCGATGTGATCCGCAACCTCCCTGGCGCCCAGGGCTACTGCGATTCAAAGGGGCTCTACTCTGCCCGTAAAGCGATCATGCAGCACTATCAGGCGCGCGGCATGCGTGAAGTCACCGTCGAAGATATCTATATCGGTAACGGCGTCTCTGAGCTGATCGTGCAGTCGATGCAGGCGCTGTTGAACAGCGGCGATGAGATGCTGGTCCCGGCGCCGGACTATCCGCTGTGGACCGCGGCAGTGTCGCTCTCCGGCGGCAAAGCGGTGCACTACCTTTGTGATGAATCCGCCGGCTGGTTCCCGGATCTGGACGACATCCGCGCCAAAATCACCCCGCGCACGCGCGGCATTGTGATCATTAACCCGAATAACCCGACCGGCGCAGTCTACTCAAAAGAGCTGCTGCTGGAGATTGTCGAGCTGGCACGCCAGCACAACCTGATTATTTTCGCCGATGAGATCTACGACAAGATCCTCTACGACGAAGCGCAGCACCACTCTATCGCCGCGCTGGCACCGGATCTCTTCACCATCACCTTTAACGGGCTGTCGAAAACCTACCGCGTGGCTGGTTTCCGCCAGGGCTGGATGGTGCTGAGTGGGCCGAAAAAGCACGCCAAAGGTTATATCGAAGGGCTGGAGATGCTCGCCTCAATGCGCCTGTGCGCCAACGTGCCGGCGCAGCATGCGATTCAGACCGCGCTCGGCGGCTATCAGAGCATCAGCGAATTTATCGTGCCCGGCGGGCGTCTCTATGAGCAGCGCAACCGCGCGTGGGAGTTGATTAACGACATTCCCGGCGTCTCCTGCGTAAAACCGAGCGGCGCGCTCTATATGTTCCCGAAAATCGACGCGAAACGTTTCAATATTCTGGATGACCAGAAGATGGTGCTCGACTTCCTGCTGCAGGAGAAGGTGCTGCTGGTTCAGGGCACCGCCTTCAACTGGCCGTGGCCGGATCACGTGCGCATCGTCACCCTGCCGCGCGAGGACGATCTGGAAATGGCGATCACCCGCTTCGGGCGTTTCCTCTCCGGCTATCATCAATAATTGACCCTGGGGGAAGGTTTGCATCTTCCCCCACTCTCTGCGCACAATGGTTCCAGTCGCATTCAAGACAAGGTTAACTATGAGTCAGAGTCACTTCTTCGCCCACCTCTCCCGCCTGAAACTGATCAACCGCTGGCCGCTGATGCGCAATGTGCGCACCGAGAATGTCTCCGAGCATAGCCTGCAAGTGGCGATGGTCGCGCACGCGCTGGCAGCGATCAAAAACCGCAAATTTGGCGGCGCGCTCAACGCAGAGCGCATTGCGCTGCTGGCGATTTATCACGATGCCTCTGAAGTGATCACCGGCGATCTTCCGACGCCGGTGAAGTACTTCAACTCGCAGATTGCCCAGGAGTACAAAGCGATTGAGAAGATCGCCCAGCAGAAGCTGGTGGAAATGGTACCCGAAGAGTTGCAGGATATTTTCGCCCCGCTGATTGATGAGCATCACTACAGCGAGGAGGAGCGATTAATTGTTAAACAGGCGGATGCGCTCTGCGCCTACCTGAAGTGCCTCGAAGAGCTTTCCGCCGGCAACAATGAGTTTCTGCTGGCCAAATCGCGGCTGGAGAAAACCCTCGAGGCCCGGCGCAGCCCGGAGATGGACTACTTTATGCAGGTGTTTGTGCCGAGCTTCCAGCTGTCGCTGGATGAGATCAGCCAGGATTCGCCCTTATAACAAGGGCGAACACGCCCGTTTAAAAGGGAAACAGCATCGGGATCATCACCACGCACACCATCATCACCAGCAGCGTAAAGGGCACACCGAGTTTGATAAAGTCGCTGAACCGGTAGTTGCCCGGCCCTAATACCAGCGTGTTCACCGGCGATGAGACCGGTGTCATAAAGGCGGCAGAGGCAGCCATCGCCACCATCATCGCGAAGGGATAAGGCGAGACGCCCATCGATTTCGCCGCCGCCAGCGCAATGGGTGCCATTAAGACGGCCGTGGCGGTATTGGAGATAAACAGCCCTATCGCCGCGCACATCACAAACAGACAGATCAGCATCAGGTGCGGGCCATAACCCCCGCCCAACTCCATCAGCCCTTTGACCACCAGATCGACGCCGCCGGTTTTTTGCAGCGCCAGTGCAAAAGGCATCATGCCAACAATCAGAATGATGCTCGGCCAGTGGATCGCTTTATAGGCGCTCTCGGCGTCGATGCAGCGGAATTTCCCCATTAGCATGCAGGCGATAATGGCGGCAATCGGATTGGGAATATCGTCGGTCAGCATCAGCGCAACCATCAATACCAGGCAGAAAATCGCATGCGGCGCCTGGCTGTGCGCTGGCGAAGCCGCGCTCTCTTCAACGGGCAGGTTCAGCACCACAAAGTCGCGGGCGTGTCCGGCAAGCTGGCTGATTAACTTCCAGTTACCGACCACAAGGAAAATGTCACCAAGTTGCAGCGGCTCGTCAGTGACCGCCCCTTCCAGCGCCACGCCATTGCGCTTCAGGCCCACCACGTTCAGACCGTAGCGGGTACGAAAACCGATTTCGCGCACCGTTTTGCCCAGCAGTTCGGAATCGGGGATCAGCGAGACTTCCGCCATGCCGACATCCAGCGCCTGGTCGGAGAAGTACTCCCCGCGCAGGATCATTGGCTCCAGTTGCTGCTCGACGCAGAACTGGCGCAGATCGACATCCGAAGAGGACATATCAATCAGCAGCACGTCACGGGCGCGAAACTCCGAGACGCCATTAACGTTAACAATCACCCGGCGAAAACGCCGCCAGCGCTCAACGCCGATAACGTTGGCACCATAGCGCTCACGCAGTTGCAGATCGTCGAGGCGCTGACCAATCATCGGCGAGCCGGGGCGAATAGCTAACCGCCGCGCGCGGCCCGCCAGGTGATACTCGCGGATCAGATCGCGAAACGAGCGCCGCTTCCAGCTCTCGCGCTGGGCGTCGCTCCCCTCCGCCTTCAGCGTAAAGCGCATCAACAGCATATAGACGATGCCGAGCAGCAGGATAACCAGGCCAAGCGGCGTAACGCTGAAAAAGCCAAACCCCTCCAGCCCTTCGCGCAGCAGTTCGCTGTTTACCACCAGGTTTGGCGGCGTCGCCACCAGCGTCATCATGCCGCTAATCAGCCCGGCGAAGCTGAGCGGCATCATTAACCGCGACGGCGAGACCTGCATGCGCAGCGAGACGCTCAACACCACCGGGATGAAAATCGCCACTACGCCGGTCGAACTCATAAAGGCCCCCAGCCCGGCGACAGTGATCATTAGCAGGACCAGCATTTTGGTTTCGCTGCTGCCCGCCATCGTCACCAGCCAGGCGCCCATATTGGTTGCCACGCCGGTGCGCACCAGCCCGTCGCCGATAATAAACAGCGCGGCAATCAAAATAACGTTTGGATCGCTAAAACCGGAGAGTGCTTCGGGAAGCGTCAGGGTGCCGCTCAGCACAAAAGCGACAATGACAAACAGGGCCACTGCGTCCATGCGCACTTTGCTCGTCGCAAAGAGCACCACGGCAATACCCAGCAGAGAGAGAACCCAAATCAATTCACCGTTCACAACCTGTCCTTGTTTGTTGAGAGTGGTAAAAGAGTGCCATAAAAAAACCCCACCGGGGTGGGGTTACATCATTGAATCAGGCTTTTAGATCGACGCTGACGATGCCGTCATGCTGTTTTGTGACGCTTATCGCCTCGAGGCTGGTCAGCGAGAAGTCGACCTTCTCAAGCCCCGGTGAACCCGGCGGCACATTGACCGCAATCACGTGACACCCGGCGGCGAGGCCGGAGAGCACGCCCGCAGCTGCATCCTCGACTACCACGCAGGTTTCCGGTGCCAGCCCTAACAGCTCAGCACCGAGCAGGTAGGCATCCGGTTCAGGCTTGCCATGCTTCACCTGTTCTGCGGTGACAAAGACTTTCGGCATCGGCAAACCGGTCGCGCGATGGCGGGCATGGGCAACCGGCACCGAGCCGGAGGTGACAATGGCCCACGGAATCGCGGAGGCATCCAGATGCTGAAGCAGTTCAATCGCGCCCGGCAGCGGCGTAATACCGTTAGTGTCTGACGCTTCTATCTCCTCAAGGCGGGTAAATTCAGCCGCAATCTCCGCTTCTGAGGCACCCGCCATAAAGTGACGCAGTGAGGTGATGGCCTGTTTGCCGTGAATAAAATTCAGCACCTCGTCATGGCTAATGCCAAAGCGATCGGCCCAGCTGCACCAGGCTCGCTCAACGGCGGGGAGTGAATTCACCAGGGTTCCATCCAGATCAAACAGAAAGCCTTTGCACTGCACGTTCACCTCCTCAGGCGTTGAGAATTTGATTAATTTCGTTACTGCTCAAGTGGTACTGGCGCGGGCAGGCGTGCCACACGCTCAGCATACGCTGGTATTTATCCCACATCGGCGTTTGTGCATTAAAGCCGTGGGTACCGGCATCAAAATGGGTATAGCGCCCTTCAATATTAACCATAAAGCGCACATACCCGAGGTAGCGCGCTTCGGTCGCGGCGTCGAAGCCGAGGAAAGTGACGCGACGCTCGTCAATGGTGGCGTTATCTTTCATATTGGTCCAGGAGACGTGGAGTGCGTGATACATCTCCATGATATCGATGATGTTGCGGCACGTTTCCTCTTTCAGCTCGCCGAATTCGCGATCCAGCTCGCGCATCTGCAAACCATATCCCCGTTCGACAATGGTTTGCAAACGGCGATAACGCTCCGCATTGGCCGGGTCCATCATGGTCATCATCTTGTATTGATTGGATAAGATCAGACGTTGGGCATTGGTCATTTCCATCTTCGACTCCTGTGGCACTTCGGCGCAGTAAAATAAGTTGGCCTCAGTCTACCTGTGAGTAAAAGGTGCTTTCTTGATTTGCCGGGGGTGTTGCGCGTATCTACCAAAAAAGAAAGCATCCGGGGATGCTCTCTTCTTATCAATCACGCACAACTTTACAGCTCATCAAGAAAGGTTTTATCCAGCTGCTTAAAGGCGCGCTTAAGGGTATCCGCCAGCGCCTGGTAGTCCGGCTTGCCTTCAACCGGTGCCAGCGCCTGGCCCGCCTCCTGCAACTTACCGCGCACTTCATAGAACCAGTTCAGAATCGAGGGCGGCAGCGGCGTGACCGAGCGCTTGCCGAGCCACCATAACCCCTGCATTGGCAGGCTCAGGGCAAACAGCGCGGTGGCGACAGCCGGGCCGAGCTGCCCGCCGAGGGCGATTTGCCAGCAAAGCGTGAAGATTGCCAGCGGCGGCATAAAGCGAATCGCGTAGCGTGTCGCGCGAATGGTACGGTTCTCTACAAACATGGGAGCGAGGCGTTTTTCCATAGGCCAGGTCTTCGCATAGTGCTGACCCCGGCGAAATAAACTGAAGAAACTGACGGGTCGAATCTCAGGATTTGACATGGCTTTACCTCAACTTCACGTATAAAAATTAAAAATTTTATGCAAAACAACAACTGTGAATGACAACGTTAAAATTTTTTGTCAATCCCACCTGCTATCGGGTATTCTGTGGCGGCCTTTACCAGGCCTTAGACGAATAGGTTTGAGTCGTCAAATAATAAGCTCATTATGCCACTGTCTGAAAATTGCGCAAAATAGCTTAAAATTTTAACTATTCTTTCATCGTGTCAGAAAGTTCTCTCGACATGATGTTAATCATAAATGTCAGCGTCAACCTGCGCTACGCTGTGCGACTCACTGACCTTTTTTAGCCACGTATCATAAATAGGTACTTCCATGTCGAGTAAGTTAGTACTGGTTCTGAACTGCGGTAGCTCCTCACTGAAATTCGCAATTATTGATGCTGTTAACGGTGAAGAGTACCTCTCTGGTTTAGCCGAATGTTTCCACCTTCCTGAAGCACGCATCAAGTGGAAAATGGATGGCGGTAAACAAGAAGCGGCTTTAGGTGCAGGTGCCGCTCACAGCGAAGCGCTTAACTTTATCGTTAACACTATTCTGGCACAAAAACCAGAACTGTCTGCTCAGCTGACCGCAATCGGTCACCGTATCGTCCACGGCGGTGAAAAATACACCCGTTCCGTGGTGATCGATGAGTCTGTGATCCAGGGTATTAAAGATGCGGCCTCTTTCGCCCCGCTGCACAACCCGGCTCACCTGATCGGTATCGCCGAAGCGCTGAAATCCTTCCCGAGCCTGAAAGAGAAGAACGTTGCCGTGTTTGACACCGCGTTCCACACCACCATGCCGGAAGAGTCCTACCTCTACGCCCTGCCGTACAAACTGTACAAAGAGCACGGCGTTCGTCGCTACGGCGCGCACGGCACCAGCCACTTCTATGTAACCCAGGAAGCGGCAAAAGTGCTGAACAAACCGGTTTCTGAACTGAACATCATCACCTGCCACCTCGGCAACGGCGGTTCTGTTTCCGCTATCCGTAACGGCGAGTGCGTCGATACCTCCATGGGTCTGACCCCGCTGGAAGGCCTGGTAATGGGTACCCGTTCTGGTGATATCGACCCGGCGATCATTTTCCATCTGCATGACACCCTGGGCATGAGCGTTGAAGCGATCAACAAAATGCTGACCAAAGAGTCCGGCCTGCTGGGCCTGACCGAAGTCACCAGCGACTGCCGTTATGTAGAAGATAACTACGAAACCAAAGAAGACGCGAAGCGCGCGATGGACGTTTACTGCCACCGCCTGGCGAAATACATCGGCTCTTACACGGCGCTGATGGATGGTCGTCTGGACGCGGTGATCTTCACCGGCGGTATCGGTGAAAACGCAGCGATGGTACGCGAGCTCTCCCTGGGCAAACTGGGCGTGCTCGGCTTCGAAGTTGACCACGAACGCAACCTGGCTGCCCGTTTCGGCAAGTCTGGTTTTATCAACAAAGAAGGCACCCGCCCGGCGATCGTTATCCCGACTAACGAAGAGCTGGTGATTGCGCAAGACGCAAGCCGCCTGACTGCCTGATAGCTTACCCACACCGCCAGCCAACGCTGGCGGTGCTGTTTTGTAACCCGTCCGCTTCGACGGTAACGAAAGAGGATTAACCGTGTCCCGTATTATTATGCTGATCCCTACCGGAACCAGCGTCGGCCTGACCAGCGTCAGCCTTGGCGTGATCCGTGCTATGGAACGCAAAGGCGTTCGTCTGAGCGTCTTTAAACCGATCGCCCAGCCACGTGCGGGCGGCGATGCGCCTGACCAGACCACCACTATCGTGCGCGCCAACTCCGGGCTGCCGGCGGCTGAACCGCTGAAAATGAGCCACGTCGAGTCGCTGCTCTCCAGCAATCAGAAAGATGTGCTGATGGAAGAGATCATCGCCCGCTACCACGAAAGCAGCAAAGACGCTGAAGTGGTGCTGGTTGAAGGCCTGGTCCCGACCCGTAAACACCAGTTCGCCCAGTCCCTGAACTTCGAAATCGCGAAAACGCTGAATGCGGAAATCGTCTTCGTCATGTCCCAGGGCACTGACACGCAGGAGCAGCTGAAAGAGCGCATCGAGCTGACGCGCAACAGCTTCGGCGGCGTGAAAAACAGCAACATCACCGGCGTTATCGTCAACAAACTGAACGCCCCGGTTGATGAGCAGGGCCGTACGCGCCCGGATCTCTCTGAGATCTTTGATGACTCCTCAAAAGCAAAAGTGGTGCATATCGATCCGGCGCAGCTGCAAGAGACCAGCTCTCTGCCCGTGCTGGGCGCGGTGCCGTGGAGCTTCGATCTCATCGCCACCCGTGCGATCGATATGGCGCGCCACCTGAATGCGACCATCATCAACGAAGGCGACATCAAAACCCGCCGCGTGAAGTCCGTCACCTTCTGTGCGCGCAGCATTCCGCACATGCTGGAACACTTCCGTCCGGGCTCGCTGCTGGTGACCTCTGCCGATCGTCCTGACGTGCTGGTTGCTGCCTGCCTGGCGGCGATGAACGGCGTTGAGATTGGTGCCGTGCTGCTGACCGGCGGCTACGAGATGGAAGAGAGCGTGCGCAAGCTGTGCGAACGCGCGTTTGCCACCGGCCTGCCGGTATTTATGGTGAACACCAACACCTGGCAGACCTCCCTGAGCCTGCAGAGCTTCAACCTGGAAGTGCCGGTTGACGATAACGAGCGTATTGAAAACGTGCAGGAGTACGTTGCCCGTTACATCAACGCGCAGTGGATCGACTCCCTGACCGCCACCTCCGAGCGCAGCCGTCGCCTCTCGCCGCCAGCCTTCCGTTACCAGCTGACCGAGCTGGCGCGTAAAGCGGGCAAACGCGTCGTACTGCCGGAAGGCGACGAGCCGCGTACCGTGAAAGCGGCCGCTATCTGTGCCGAACGTGGTATCGCGACCTGTATCCTGCTGGGCAACCCGGATGAGATCAATCGCGTTGCGGCAGCACAGGGTGTTGAGCTGGGCGCCGGTATCGAAATCGTCGATCCGGACGTGGTGCGTGAAAGCTACGTCGCTCGCCTGGTTGAGCTGCGTAAGAGCAAAGGCATGACCGAAGCCGTGGCGCGCGAACAGCTGGAAGACAACGTGGTGCTCGGCACGCTGATGCTGGAGCAGGATGAAGTTGACGGCCTGGTTTCCGGTGCGGTTCACACCACTGCGAACACCATTCGCCCGCCGCTGCAGCTGATTAAAACTGCGCCGGGCAGCTCGCTGGTCTCCTCCGTGTTCTTTATGCTACTGCCGGAACAGGTTTATGTTTACGGTGACTGTGCAATCAACCCGGATCCGACCGCTGAGCAGCTGGCCGAGATCGCGATTCAGTCCGCTGACTCCGCGACCGCGTTCGGCATCGAGCCGCGCGTGGCGATGCTCTCCTACTCCACCGGCAACTCCGGCGCGGGTAGCGACGTTGAGAAAGTGCGTGAAGCGACTCGCCTGGCGCAGGAAAAACGTCCTGACCTGGTTATCGACGGTCCGCTGCAGTATGACGCCGCGGTCATGGCGGATGTGGCGAAATCCAAAGCGCCGAACTCGCCGGTTGCCGGTCGCGCTACCGTGTTCATCTTCCCGGATCTGAACACCGGTAACACCACCTACAAAGCGGTACAGCGCTCTGCCGACCTGATCTCCATCGGGCCGATGCTGCAGGGTATGCGCAAGCCGGTGAACGACCTCTCTCGTGGCGCGCTGGTAGACGATATCGTCTACACCATCGCTCTGACCGCGATTCAGGCGTCCCAGCAGCAGTAAGATGTCGGATGGCGGCTGCGCCTTATCCGACCTACGGTTTGATAAGCTTCTCCGCCACCAGACAAAAAAGGCGACCTTCGGGTCGCCTTTTTTATACTGAGCAGTGTAGGCCGGATAAGCGCAGCGCCATCCGGCAAAAAACACACCCTCCGCAGCCGCAAACCGGCAATAAAAAAGCGACCCTTAAGGTCGCTTTTTTCTGCAAAGCAAAAGAGGTTACTCCGTCTCCTGCTCGCGCTTTTCCACATCATTGCTGGCGTTACGGCTCATCCACAGCGCCAGCGCTTTCAGCGAATCATCGGTAAACTCGTCGCAGCGGGCGGTGATCTCTTCCGACGTCATCCAGAAGACCTCACTCACCTCCTCTTCCTGCAGGGCAAACGGCCCATGGGAGACGCAGCTGAACAGCCCGCCCCACACCCGACAATGCTCATCTTCAAAGTAGAACTGACCATGCTCGGCAAACGGTACGCCGGCAATGCCCAGCTCCTCTTCCGCTTCGCGGCGCGCGGACTCCAACAGGTTTTCACCCGCCTGCACCACGCCGCCCGCGGTGGCGTCCAGCTTACCGGGCATAAAGTCTTTTAGCTCGGTACGACGCTGCACCAGAATATTGCCCATCCCGTCATGCACAACAATATAGGTTGCGCGATGACGCAGGCACTGCGCGCGCATTTGCTCCCGGCTGGCCTGAGCAATCACCTCATTGTCTTCGTTGACAATATCTACCCATTCCATGCCTGCAAAATGACTCTGTTCCACCATCGGGACATCTTCTCTTTATGGCGCTCTTACGGCGCGTTTCGGTTGACGGGTAAATTACGGATTAATCGCAACCTGCGCAATAACCCGCTGATCATTAAGTGCGATAACACGTAACATATTCTCTTCCAGCATGCCGTAGCTGGCGGCAAACCCACCTTTCGGGATAGAGACCGAGCCGGGGTTGAAGTGCACAATCTCACCACGCTTCTCGGCAACCGGAATATGGGTATGCCCATACACCAGCACATCGCCTGCTTCCAGCGGCGGAATATTCTCCGCGCCGAAGAGATGGCCGTGGGTCAAAAACAGGCGGCACGCGGGTAATAAAACCTGCTGCCAGGGCGCGGTAATGGGAAAGCGCAGCAGCATCTGATCCACTTCGCTGTCGCAGTTGCCGCGCACGGCGATAATCCGGCTGGCCTGCGTATTGAGCCGTTCTGCCACCTGCGCCGGATTATACCCCTCCGGCAGCGCGTTACGCGGCCCGTGATTAAGTACATCGCCAAGCAGAACCAGCCAGCGGGCGCCGCTTTGCGCGAACCGTTCCAGTATGCGTTCCGTCGCGGGCAACGACCCGTGAATATCCGATGCAAACATCAGTTTCATCACTGCACCTCTTTGAAAAAAAAACGCCCTTATGATACCGGAACGCGAACCGCTTATCAGCCCGCGCGCTTAGCGGAAAGTGCAACATAGCGCTGAACCGAGGAGCGCTGCCACTGGAAGGTCGCGTACTCCGCTAAGCGTTCCGGCACCGGGTCACCGTGCATCACCAGCCGGTTAAGCATCAGAGCGAGATCGACATCGGCAATGCACCATTCGCCAAACAGGTTCGGCTTGCCGTGTGCCAGCAATTCACCCGCGATGGTAAACAACTTATCGGCGCTCGCCTGGCCTGCTTCGCTGAGCGGCGCTTTTTTCGCCCCGGCAAACACCACATCCGTTGAGCGCGCTTCACGGATCGGCAGCAGATCGCTGCGCAGCCAGGCCTGCACCTGCCGCGCGCGGGCGCGGTTCTCGCGGTCATGGGGATAGAGACGCTCCCACTCCGGCGGCGCAAAACGCTCGTCGAGATATTCGGTAATCGCCGAGGACTCGCTCAGCACAAAGCCATCAATCTCTAAGGAGGGAACACGTTGCGTCAGACGAAAGCCGGGCCAGCCCGCGCTATGCTGCGCGCCGCTCGCCAGATCGACAGTTTTCAGCGTGAAGGGCAGCGCCTTTTCATGCAGGGCAACGTACGCCGACAGCACATACGGGGAGAAGTACTCATTGTCAGACCACAACGTGATTGCCGGTTCGCTCATAACATCCTCGTTTAGCGGGTAGGTTTTGTCCAAAATATAGCCTCTTCTGCCGTCTGTCACTCGCGGAAAACGCTGTCATTACCGGGAACACCTATACTTAACAGGCGACGCCCATTCCGCTCACAGGAGTTTCGATGATAGACCTCTATTTCGCCCCGACACCGAACGGCCATAAGATCACGCTGTTTCTCGAAGAGGCCGGGCTGCCGTATCGTCTGATCCGCGTAGATATTAGTAAAGGCGAGCAGTTTCGCCCGGAATTTTTAGATATCTCACCGAATAATAAGATCCCGGCGATTGTCGATCATGAACCCGCCGACGGCGGCGCGCCGCTCAGCCTGTTCGAATCGGGCGAGATCCTGCTCTATCTGGCAGAAAAATCCGGCCAGCTCCTGAGCGGTGAACTGCGCGAGCGTCATGTCACGCTACAGTGGCTATTCTGGCAAGTAGCGGGACTGGGGCCGATGCTCGGGCAGAATCATCACTTTAACCACTTCGCGCCACAGCCGGTGCCCTATGCCATTGAGCGCTACCAGGTGGAAACGCAGCGGCTCTACCAGGTGATGAATAAACGTCTTGAGCAGGTGCCATGGCTGGCGGGCCAGCACTACAGCATTGCGGATATCGCTGCCTGGCCCTGGATTAACTCCCACGCGCGCCAGCGTATTACGCTTGAGGATTACCCGGCGGTCTTTAACTGGTTTGAGCGCATTCGCACGCGCCCGGCCACCGAGAGTGCATTGCAGAAAGCGCAGCTGCCATAAGCTGCGCGTTTTAAGGATAATCACGCTTCGGAGGGAAGCATGAAGATACTCGTTACTGGCGGTACTGGCCTGATTGGCCACCATCTGATCCCCCGTCTGCTGGAGCTGCACCACAGCGTAACGGTGGTCACGCGAAATCCGGCCAAAGCGCAGCAAAAGCTTGATGCCCGCGTCAGCTTGCTGAAGGGGCTTAACGATCTTACGGATCTCAACACCTTTGATGCGGTGATCAATCTTGCGGGCGAGCCGATTGCTGATAAGCGCTGGACCGAGGAGCAGAAACAGCGCTTATGCAACAGCCGCTGGCAGATTACGCAGCAACTGGCGGATCTGATCAAAGCCAGCGACAACCCACCGCAGGTGCTGATCTCCGGTTCCGCCTGCGGCTATTACGGCGATCTCGGCGAAGTGGTGGTAACAGAACAGGAGCCGCCGCATAACGAGTTTACCCATAAGCTCTGCGCGCGCTGGGAGCAGATCGCCTGCGAAGCGCAAAGCGACCGCACCCGCGTCTGCCTGCTGCGCACCGGCGTGGTGTTGACGCCGAAAGGCGGCATTCTCGGCAAGCTGCTGCCGCTCTTCCGCCTTGGTCTCGGCGGGCCGATTGGCTCGGGTCGGCAATATATGGCCTGGATCCATATCGACGATATGGTCAACGCTATCCTCTGGCTGCTGGATAACGATCTGCGCGGGCCGTTTAATATGGTCGCGCCCTACCCGGTGCGTAATGAGCAGTTCGCTCATGCGCTTGGCCATGCCCTGCATCGCCCGGCGTTTATGCGCGCGCCCGCCACGGCCGTGCGCCTGATGATGGGGGAATCCTCGGTGCTGGTGCTCGGCGGCCAGCGCGCGCTGCCTAAACGCCTGCAAGAGGCCGGGTTTGCCTTTCGCTGGCACGATCTCGAAGAGGCGTTGACGGATGTGGTAAACACATAAATTTTGTCGCCTTGAGCCTGGGATGATGGTGGTAAGCTACGCCTTTTGAAGCAAAAGGGCTGCCATTGACCAGGTCGCAAAAAATCCGTCTCTTCGCACTCTGTCTGCTGCTTCTGATATGGGCGCTGTGGATGTGGGAGAGCACCCGACTGGGCGTCACGGTTTTTATGCGTGACGATGCGCCCGATACGCCAGTGCTGCTGGCGGTTGCCCTGCTGACTGGCCTCTGGTGTGGCTGGCGCAGGGCAGTACGCGGTGAGGCGAGCGCATTTAACGCATTAGCCCCGTGGCAGCTTTTCCTCTGCGTCGCGGCCTTTGTTGGCGTCACGCTGCTTAATGTGCCGGAAGGCTGGGTGCGCCTGACCGCAGGCGAAACGATAAGGAGCGAGGTAACCTTTCGCCTCACCTACCCCGGCCCTTCGCTCGGGCGTAAAAGCCACTGCGAAGCGGGCCTACGCATTGACGATGCATGGCTCGGGCGGTTGGTCACGCTGTGCACCCACACAGAGAGCGTGCCGCGCGACGCCAGCTCGGTGCAGGTCGAAAAACGCACCGCTGCACGCGGTGCCTGGTTTACCCGCTACCGTTTTATCGCTGAGAATGGCAAAACCTACGCCTGGCAGCCTGCTACCCCCTAATTTTTGTGGCACTCGCGCGCGCCTTTGCAGTGCTAAGCTTCTTCGTTTGATTCTCACAAGGATGCGTCATGACGTTGCAGACCCCCCGTTTTACCCTGACGCCGTTTCAGGCGTCTGACTGGCCCTTCTTTTTGCAGATACGTCAGGATAAAAGCGTGATGCGCTATATGGCGGAGATCGCCTCTGAAAGCCAGATCCGCACCCTGTTTGAAGATCGGCTTAACGATCCGAATGCCTTTGTGATCCGCGATGAACAGGGTCATGCAATTGGCGATGTCGGCCTGCGTCCGAGCCCACATCTTTTGCAGGAAGCGGATGTCGGCTACTCAATCCTGCCTGAAGCGCAAGGCCAGGGCGTGGCCTCAGAAGTGCTGGCGGTACTCTGCGACTTCGCTTTTCGTGAGCGCGATATTCACGCCCTTAACGCGTGGGTGCTGTCGGACAACCTCGGCTCGGTGCGGGTGCTGGAGAAGAGCGGTTTCACGCGCGTACAGGTGCTGGAGCAGGCCTATTTGCTGCGCGGGAAATATTATGATGACTGGATCTATCGCCGTGAAAAGCACTAAGAGGATGTTCAAATCAGCCAAAGCGAAAGCCACTCTCGGGGTTGTGATCTTCTTTTTGTGGGTGATATGGCTGCTTTTCTCCAGCGGTTTTAGCCACAAGGTCTATCTGAAAAACGGTGAGCCGGATCCCTGGATTATCCTGATCGTTGCCGTGCTGGTGGGATTGTTGGCGGCCTGGCGCGGCCCCTTTACGACGCTGCGCAATAAGCTGCTTTGTTTTGTTGTCCTGTGTTTGCTTAGCCTCGCAACCCTGTGGAACGTGCCGGAAGCGTGGGTAAAGTTTACCGCAAGCGAAATAGTAGAGAGGGAGGTGACCTTTACTATTGGTCACCCAGGCCCGCCCATCACCCGCACCAACCGTTGCCCGGCGGGGCTGCGCTTTTATGATGCGTGGTTAAACCGCCCGATTGAACTCTGCACCCGCGACGCGCTTGTGCCGCCTGGCGCGCGAACGGTTCAGCTTGAGAAGCGGGTCTCCGCACGTGGGGCGATATTTACCCATTACCGTTTTATTTCCGCCTCGGGCATTCCGCAAGGCTGGTGGCCGGTTAATCGCCCGGATAAGTGACAGTGCGACGGTGCAGTGCCGGATGGCGGCGTTCGCCTTATCCGGCCTACAACTGCACTCCCCCGTAGGCCTGATAAGCGCAGCGCCATCAGGCAATCATGGCTTACTTCAGCGATCCCTTGAGGAACTGCTGCAAGCGCAGGCTTTTCGGGTTGCCGAACAGCTCATCTGGCGTGCCCTCTTCTTCAATTTTGCCCTGATGGAGGAAGATCACGTGGCTGGAGACATCGCGGGCAAAGCCCATTTCGTGGGTAACCACCACCATGGTTTTCCCCTCTTCTGCCAACTTCTGCATGATGCGCAACACTTCACCCACTAGTTCCGGGTCGAGGGCTGAGGTTGGTTCATCGAACAGCAGCACTTCCGGCTCCATCGCCAGCGCACGGGCAATCGACACGCGCTGCTGCTGGCCGCCGGAGAGATGCACCGGATACTTGATCTGCTGCATCGCATCGATACCCACTTTCGCCAGGTATTTTACCGCCCGCTCGCGCGCCTCCTGCTTGCTCAACCCCAGCACCTGAATCGGCGCTTCCATCACGTTCTCCAGCACCGTCATGTGGCTCCACAAATTGAAGTGCTGGAACACCATCGTCAGGCGCGTGCGCAGCAGACGCAGCTGATTCTTATCGGCGACTTTCAGCTGGCCATCTTTGTCGCGCACCAGATTGATATTCTGCCCGCTCACCACAATGGTGCCTTCGCTCGGTTTCTCAAGGAAGTTGATGCAGCGCAGGAAGGTGCTTTTGCCGGAGCCGGAAGAGCCGATGATGCTAATCACATCCCCGGCGTTAGCCCGCAACGACACGCCTTTCAGAACTTCATGCTCGCCGTAGCGCTTATGCAGATCGGTAACGTTTAATTTATTCTCAGACATCATGCTCTCAGTGCGTCGAAGAGGGCTTCATATGCTGTAAAAAGCGCTTTTCCGCCCGGCGGAAGAGGCTAATCAGAACATACGAAATAATGAGATAGAGCACCGCCGCGATACCAAACGCCGTAAAGGGCTGGTAGGTGGCGGAGTTAATATCACGGGCGATTTTCAGCAGATCCGGCACCGTCGCGGTAAAGGCCAGCGCCGTGGAGTGCAGCATCAGGATCACCTCGTTGCTGTAGGCCGGCAGCGCGATACGCAGCGCCGAAGGCAAAATAATGCAGCGGTACATTTTAAAAGATGAGAAGCCATACGCCCGCGCCGCTTCAATTTCACCGTGCGGCACCGAGCGGATCGCCCCGGCGAAAATCTCGGTGGTATAGGCGCAGGTGTTGAGCGTCAGCGCCAGCACCGTACAGTTGAGGCCGCTGCGGAAAAAGGCGTTTAACAGCTCGGTGCCTTTTACGATCTCCAGCGTGTACATGCCGGAGTAGAAGACCAGTAGCTGCACATAGAGCGGCGTGCCGCGAAAGATATAGGTGAATAACCAGATCGGGAAACAGATAAATTTGTTGCTGGAGACGCGCCCAATCGCGAGAAACAGCGCCAGTATGCCGCCCATCACCACAGAAGCGATCAGCAGCCATAACGTAATCGCCACGCCGGTAATGCGGTAGCCATCGCTCCAGAGCAGGGATTGCCAGTACTCCTGAATAATCTCAATCACAGGTCGGCCCTCTTCACACCCACCGAGTAGCGGCGTTCAAGCAGCAGCAGGACGCCGTTGGAGGCCGTGGTAAAAATGAGATAGATCGCGCCGCAGACAATGGCGAAGTAGAACGGCTCCCAGGTGCTTTTGCCGGCGAGCTGGGTCGCTTTCACCACATCTTCCAGCCCGAGTAAGGAGACCAGCGCCGTCGCTTTCAGGATCACCTGCCAGTTGTTGCCGATGCCCGGCAGCGCAAAACGCATCATCGCCGGAAACAGAATACGGCGGAACACCTGGCGGCCGGTAAAGCCAAACGCCGTCGCCGCTTCAATCTGCCCTTTCGGCACCGCCATAAAAGCGCCGCGAAAGGTTTCGGTAAAGTAAGCGCCGTAAATAAAGCCGAGGGTAATGATACCGGCCACCATCGGATCGATATCCAGCTGCGCCATGCCGAGCGCGTCGGTAATGGCGTTAAGGGCAATTTGCAGGCCGTAGAAGATAAGCAGCATCAGCACCAGATCGGGCACGCCGCGAATAAGGGTGGTGTAACCTTCAAAAATCAGCGCCAGCGCGCGGCTTTTGGAGAGCTTTGCGCCTGCGCCCGCCAGGCCAATCAGCACCGCCAGCACCACGGAGCTGAGCGCCAGCTCGAGGGTCACCAGCGCGCCCTGGAATATCACTTGAGAAAACCCGTGCAGCATGCAGCCTGTCCTGTCGTGTGTGGTGTTTGCCGTGTCTCTTCCCCTCCCTTGCGGGAGGGGTCGCACGTTAATAGGGTGTGGGATTAACCACCGTAAACATTAAAATCGAAATACTTTTTCGCCAGCTTGTCGTAGGTGCCGTCAGCACGCATCTCGGCGAAAGCTTTATTCAGCGCGTCACGCAGTTCGCTATCGCCTTTACGCACGCCCATGCCGGTGCCGACGCCAAACAGCTTCTCATCTTTAATCGACGGCCCGCCGAATTTATAGGCTTTGCCCATCGCGGTTTTCAGGAAACCTTCGCTGGCAGCCACTTCATCCTGGAACGCCGCGTCAATACGGCCTGCGGTCAGGTCGGCGTAGATATTGTCCTGGCCCTGATAGGAGACGATTTCGACTCCTTTCGGTGCCCAGTGAACATTACCGTAGGTCTCCTGGGTGGTGCCCTGCAATACGCCGATGCGCTTGCCTTTCAGCTTGTCCAGCTCCGGCTGAATGTCAGAATCTTTTGCTACCACCAGGCGGGAATCCGCCGCGTAGAGTTTGTCGGTGAAGTCAATCTCCTGCTGGCGCTTTTCAGTGATCGACAGCGAGGACATAATCGCGTCGATTTTCTTCGCTTTTAACGAAGGGATCAGCGCGTCCAGCGGGTTCTCAACGAACACACACTGCGTATTAATGCGCTTACAGAGCTCTTTTGCCAGATCGATATCAAAACCGACCAACTCACCCTGCGCATTTTTTGATTCAAACGGGGCATAAGTAGGATCGGTACCGATACGTAATTTTTGCGGGATTGCAGCAAATACAGTAGAGACGCTGGAAACAGCGAGCACCAGAGAAAGGGAGAGCACCAATTTTTTCATCATTATCCTCAACAGACTGTCTTTCCTAAGGGAATTCTCACAACTTAACGGTGCGTTATCGTGCCATCATCTCCCCCGGCAAGGCAAAAGATAAACGCGGCAGGATAACTTTTTTTGCAATCTGAGTGCGTAGCTATGCAGCGCTGCACTATTGTGATGCAGCCACTGCACCACGCTGGAACAGACACCGTTTGCTGCACCATGCCGCGAAAGGCGCATGGCGCACCGTTTTCCCTCACGGCCCGCTGGCGCAGGCCATACAGCCTTACTCGCCGTAGACGTTAAAGTCGAAATACTTTTTGGCAAGCTTGTCGTAGGTTCCATCTTTACGCAGCTCGGTAAAGGCTTTGTCGAATGCCGCTTTCAACTCGGTATCATCTTTACGCAGGCCGATCCCGGTGCCGTCGCCAAAGTACTTTTTGTCTTTCACCGACGGGCCAGCAAAAGCAAACTCTTTGCCCGCAGGCTGTTTCAGAAAGCCTTCGCTGGCGGCCACTTCATCCTGGAATGCCGCATCGAGACGACCGGCAGCCAGGTCAGAGTAGATCTGATCCTGGTTCTGGTAGGCCACCACGTCGATACCTTTACTGCGCCAGTTATCGTTGGCGTAACCTTCCTGCGTTGAGCCTTGCAGCACGCCGACATGTTTACCTTTCAGCGACTCCAGTGTCGGCTTGATAGGCGAGCCTTTGGCTGCAATCAGGCGTGAATCCGCCGCGTAGAGCTTCTCGGAGAAGGCGATCTCCTGCTGGCGTTTTTCGGTAATGGAGAGCGACGAGATAATGGCGTCAATCTTCTTCGCTTTCAGCGAGGGGATGAGGGCATCGAAATCGCTGCCGACCCAAGTGCATTTCACCTGCATGCGTTTGCACATCTCATTACCAACATCGATATCAAAGCCCACAAACTCCCCTTTGGCATCTTTCGAGGAGAAAGGTGCATAGGTGGCATCGGTGCCGATACGGACTGTCTGGGGAAGCGCTGCATAAACGCTGGCGGTGGCGGAGAGCCCCAGCAGTAAAGACAGAGCGAGGACCGTCTTCTTCATACATTACCCTCAAGTGTGCTGTTTTTTTATTGTGTCATGTGTTGTGTTGCAGCCAGTAGCCTTGCACGTCTTATGCCACTTTCCCGAGGGCCAAATGATGCGGCGCGGGAAATGTTAATAAAACGTTGCAGATTGACCGTTGTGATGAAAGATAGCAGGTCTGCGGAACGAACCGCAGCAGTAAGCGGGGGAAAAGAGGATTAAATGTTGAGGATATGATCGCGCTTACAAAATTGCCCTAAAAAAGCGCATCCGGCGATACGTTGCACTATTTTGCAGCATCGCCACCCTGCCAGCGGGCAAAAAGATCTTCCGGCAGTTCGATATCAAACTGATCCACGACGCGGTTGACGGTCTGATCGACAATATCCATCACGCTTTGCGGACGATGGTAAAACGCAGGCACCGGCGGCATGATCACCGCACCAAGTTCTGCCGCCTGGGTCATCAGACGTAAGTGGCCAAGATGCAGTGGGGTTTCACGCACGCAGAGCACCAGCGGGCGACGCTCTTTCAGCACCACGTCTGCCGCACGGGTCAGAAGCCCGTCGGTGTAGCTGTGAACAATGCCGGAGAGGGTTTTAATGGAACAGGGAAGGATCACCATGCCTGCGGTCTTGAACGAGCCAGAGGAGATATTGGCGGCGATATCGCGGGCGTCATGCACCACGTTTGCCAGCGCCTGCACATCGCGCAGGGAGTAGTCGGTTTCAAGGGAGAGAGTTTGCCGGGCGGCCTGGCTCATCACCAGATGGGTCTCTACTTCAGCGACATCGCGCAGCACCTGTAACAGGCGAACGCCATAAATTGCGCCGCTGGCGCCGGAAATGCCCACAATCAGTCGTTTCATCTGCTTATCCACCCGCTAACATAAGCGCAAACTTTGCCTGATTATAGAGGGTGTTGCAACAAGTTGCGCCCCTCATGCGAGGGGCGCGGCGGGATTAGCCTTCGTTGTGCATCTCTAAGCTTTCAACTTCGTTCTGCAACTGTACCGCTTTGGCATCGTCATTACGCAGGGAGTCGAGGTAATCAAGATACTGCTGATCGACATCTTTGGTGACGTAAATACCGTTAAACACCGAGCACTCGAACTGCTGAATGTCCGGGTTCTCTGCGCGTACGGCATCAATCAGATCGTTGAGATCCTGGAAAATCAGCCCGTCGGCGCCGATGATCTGGCGGATTTCATCCACTTCACGACCGTGGGCAATCAGCTCATTGGCGGTCGGCATATCAATGCCGTAGACATTCGGGAAGCGAATTTCCGGTGCCGCGGAAGCGAGGTAAACCTTCTTCGCCCCGGCTTCGCGCGCCATCTCGATAATCTGCTCCGAGGTGGTGCCGCGCACGATGGAGTCATCCACCAGCAGCACGTTCTTGTCGCGGAACTCGGCGCGGTTGGCATTCAGCTTGCGGCGCACCGATTTACGGCGCAGCTGCTGGCCCGGCATGATAAAGGTGCGGCCAACGTAGCGGTTTTTCACAAAACCCTGACGGTAAGGCTTATCCAGAATGCGGGCGATCTCCAGCGCGATATCGCAGGAGGTTTCCGGGATCGGGATCACCACGTCGATATCAAGATCTTCCCACTCGCGGGCGATCTTCTCGCCGAGCTTCATGCCCATATTGACGCGGGCGCTGTAGACGGAGATTTTGTCGATAAAGGAGTCCGGGCGCGCAAAGTAGACATATTCGAACAGGCACGGGTTGCTGACCGGGTTTTCCGCGCACTGGCGGCTGTAAAGCTGCCCTTTCTCGGTGATATAAACCGCTTCGCCCGGTGCGACATCACGCAGGAACTCAAAGCCCAGCGTATCGAGCGCAACGCTCTCCGATGCCACCATATATTCGGTGCGGCCATCGCCCAGTTCGCGCTTGCCCAGCACCAGCGGGCGAATGCCGTTCGGGTCGCGGAAAGCGACCATACCATGACCAATAATCATCGCCACGCAGGCGTAGGCACCGCGGATCTGGCGGTTGGTCGCGGCAATCGCGGCGAAAACGTTATCCGCTTCAAGCGGGTAATGACGGAAGTTATCCAGCTCGCTGGCGAAAATATTGAGCAGGATTTCAGAATCTGAGGTGGTGTTAATGTGGCGACGCTTCTCTTCGAACAGCTTTTTACGCAGTTCGTGCGCGTTGGTCAGGTTGCCGTTGTGCGCAAGCGTAATGCCGTACGGGGAGTTAACGTAGAAGGGTTGCGCTTCTGAAGCGCTGGAGCTGCCCGCGGTAGGGTAACGAACGTGGCCAATCCCCATATTGCCCTGCAGACGCTGCATATGGCGGGCTTCGAATACATCATTCACCATGCCATTCGCTTTACGCAGACGGAAACAGTTATTGGCATCAATGGTGATGATGCCCGCTGCATCCTGCCCACGGTGCTGCAGCACCGACAACGCGTCATAAATCGACTGGTTTACCGGCATGAAACCGGCGATACCGACAATACCGCACATACGTCTTTTCCTCGTTAAGAGCTTGGTTTACCAGGCGTAATCGTCAAAGACCTCTTGAAGAGGGACAGCGCGCGAAAACCGCCTGTTAAACCAAACTCTAAGCCACATCTCAGGGCTTAAGCCCTGGGCAAGAAACTCGACGAGCTTTGCAGATAGTCAAAGAACCACCTGATGATGAAGCTGAATTGCGGGATAAGCTGCGACTTTTGCCAGTCTTCGCTTTTCGACAGGCCTGTAAAGGTATCCAGAAAGAACAGAATGGCGGCGACGATCAGCACGCCGCGAAGCGCACCAAAGCAGATCCCCAACACCCTGTCTGTACCCGACAGGCCGGTTTTCTCCACCAGCGTACCGATAACGTAGTTAACGATAGCGCCCACAATCAACGTCGCGATAAACAGCACCGCGATGGCAATTCCATTACGTACCAGTTCCTCTTCAAAGCCCGTGAACCAGACTGACAGGTAAGTGTAGTAATGGCTGGCGACAAAGAAAGCACAACCCCATGTCACCAGCGATAACGCTTCACGAACAAAGCCGCGGATCAGGCTTACCAGACAGGAAAAACCAATCACCGCGATGATGGCGTAATCAATCCAGACCATATGTGTCCCACGATTTTACGCCCTGTCATCCAGTTCGGGGCGCATTCTAACAGAAAAAGAAAACGTTTGCGTAGGGATTTCCTTCCCGCGCGGAAATAAAAATGGCGCTGAAAAAATATTCAACGCCAGCAGAACATTGGCCTTAATGACCGCGCATTTATCTGGCTTCCCTGCCCCGTTTTACGGGCCGTTGCCAGCAAAATAGCGCAGGGTTGCGCGGTTAATTGGCGCTGTAGTTCATCACCACGCCATTGAGGCCTGACAGCTGGTTCAGCTCACCCAGCGACGCTTTGAGTTTATCGCGCGAAGCATCAGGGCCGACCAGAATGCGGGTGATTTTACCCTGAACCGGCGTAGTCGGCGATGTGTAAGCGCGATAGCCCGCCGCGCGCAGTTTACTCACCACTTCATTCACTTTATCGGCGTTTTTCAGCGCGCCCAGCTGGACCACATAGGCTTTGCCGGTCGGAGCAGGTTTCTCCTCCTGCGCTTTAGCCGGTGCCGCGTTCGCCGTCGTCGGCTGCTCGCGCGCAGGCTGCTGCGGCTGCGGCTGCGGCTGCGGCTGCGGTTTAGGCTGCGGCTTTTCAACGGGTTTTGGCTTTGGCGTCACCGACGTGGTGGTCACTTCCGGATCGGGATTGCTGTTTGCCGCAAGCCTTGAGGCATCCAGGGACGGTGCCGCGGCATCGCCAGCACGCACCTCTTCGGCAGCGCCTTCCGGCGGCTGCGCGGGCAGCGCCTGGGTTGCGGCCGGCATCATATCCGGCTCGTCACGATCGCCCGGCTTCGGCACCAGCGGGATCGCTGCGAACTCATCCTGATAATGCTTTTTCTGCCCGTCGAGCAGCCCGGGCAGAATAATCACCCCGAGCGCGACCAGTATAACGGTGCCCATTAAACGGTTCTGAAACTTACTTGCCACCGGTTCTCCCCGCTTCCATCGCTTCCATGACATGCGCCACGGTGTGGAACGAGCCACACACCAGCACGGTATCGCAGGCGTCGGCCTCCGCCATTGCCGCCTGCCAGGCCTGGGTCACGTCCGGGAATGCTTGCCCCGACGTCAGGTGCGCCAGCAGCTGCTCCGCCGTCGCGCCGCGCGGCCCCTCCAGAGGGGCACAATACCAGCTATCGACCACCGGCTCCAGACAGGCAAGCGTTCCGCTAATGTCTTTATCATGCAGCATGCCAACCACCGCCAGCACGCGGCCGCTTTTTGGCAGCGCCGCCAGCCGCCCGGCAAGATAGCCTGCGGCATGAGGATTATGCGCGACATCAAGGATCAGACGTGGTGATTCGCTCACAATCTGAAAACGACCGGGTAAAATCGCCCGTTCTATGCCGTCGCAGATCGCCTGCTCGCTTACTGCCAGTTTACTGGCGCGCAGCGCGGCCAGCGCGGTAGCCGCGTTCGGCTGCGGCACCTGCGGCAGCGGCAGATCGCTCAGCTCACCCTGCGCATCGCGAAAACGCCAGCTCTGCGCGCCAACCTCGTAGTGCCACGCCACATCGCGCTGTAACAGCTGCGCGCCTTTCTCCTGCGCCACATCAGCGATGGTGTGCGGCATATCCGGCTCGCCAACCACCGCGGGTTTACCGGCACGGAAGATGCCCGCTTTTTCACGGCCGATGCTTTCGCGATCCGGCCCGAGCCAGTCGGTATGATCGAGCGCAATGCTGGTGACCACCGCGACATCGGCATCGACCATATTGGTGGCGTCGAGACGTCCACCGAGGCCCACTTCGAGGATCACCACGTCCAGTTGCGCCTGCTTAAACAGCCACAGCGCTGACAGGGTGCTAAATTCAAAATAGCTTAAAGAGATATCGCCGCGCACGGCTTCGATCTCCGCGAAGGAAGCGGTATGCGCGCTTTCTGCCAGCTCCCCGCCCTGTACGCGCACGCGTTCGGTGTAGCGCACCAGATGCGGCGAGCTATAAACACCAACGCGATAACCGGCCGCCAGCAGGATCGACTCCAGCGTACGGCAGGTGGTGCCTTTGCCGTTGGTTCCGGCGACGGTGAAGACAAAAGGTGCGGGACGCAGCACATCAAGCCGCGCCGCCACCTGGCTTACGCGATCGAGCCCTAAATCGATAGGTTTACTGTGCAGCTGTTCCAGATAAGAGAGCCATGCGGCCAGGGGCGACGTGGCTTGCGGAGTAGAGAGAGTGTCCATGATGCCCGTTGATAGTGTGCGGTGTGAAAAGCAAAAGGGCAGTGCCTTTTGGCCCTGCCCTCATGAGTATACACATGCTCGTTTTCGCTGCTGGCGCGTGGTCACATAGCCATCCCGCTTTCCTGTGTGGAGAAAGAGCGAGCTAAGCAAGGCGCATCAACGCACCTGCAGCAGAAAGCGTGACGTGTATTATCAGGCTTCGCCTTCCTGATCCGGCTCTGGCGTCACCACCGTGCCAATATGCGTATCGTCTGCATCCGGCGCCGGCAGATTCATCATCTTCGCCAGAATACGCGCCAGCTTAAAGCGCAGCTCCGGGCGGCGAATGATCATATCGATAGCGCCTTTTTCGATCAGGAACTCACTGCGCTGGAAACCGGCAGGCAGTTTCTCGCGCACGGTCTGCTCGATAACGCGCGGGCCGGCAAAACCGATCAGCGCTTTCGGCTCAGCGATATTGAGATCGCCCAGCATCGCGAAGCTGGCAGAGACGCCGCCCATGGTCGGGTCGGTCAGCACGGAGATATACGGCAGACCGCGCTCCTGCATTTTCGCCAGCGCCGCAGAGGTTTTCGCCATCTGCATCAGCGACATCAGCGCTTCCTGCATACGCGCACCGCCGGAAGCGGAGAAGCAGATCATTGGGCAGTTATCTTCCAGTGCCTGCTCAACCGCACGCACAAAGCGCGCGCCAACTACGGAACCCATTGAACCGCCCATGAACGCGAACTCAAAGGCCGCTGCGACAACCGGCATGCCATGCAGCGTGCCCTTCATCACTACCAGCGCGTCTTTCTCGCCGGTCTCTTTCTGAGCTGTCGCCAGACGGTCTTTATACTTCTTCGAGTCGCGGAACTTCAGCACATCTTTCGGCTCAAGTTCGCTGCCCAGTTCAACCAGCGATCCTTCATCCAGCAGGCTATGCAGGCGATTACGCGCTGACATCCGCATGTGGTGATCACATTTCGGGCAGACTTCAAGGTTACGCTCCAGTTCGGCGCGGTAAAGCACCTGACCACAGCTATCGCATTTTGTCCACACGCCCTCAGGGATGCTCGCCTTACGGGTGGGGGTGATGTTGCTTTTAATTCTTTCAATCCAGCTCATTGATAACCTTTCTACATGAACCTGGTAGCCCTTGACTGGGGCACATTAAAACATAACGGTTCGCAACTTGGGATAAAAAAGTGGTCGAACCGCCAACAGGTGATTATTTTGTCTGCCGGGACGCAGCGCGGCGATGGCGGATAATCTCAAAGACCCCGGGAAGTATAGACACTACGATAATTCCGACAATCATCAGCTTGAGATTGTCCTGAATCATCGGGATGGTGCCAAAGAAGTATCCGGCGTAGGTGAAAAGTAACACCCACAACAACGCGCCCACGACATTATAGAGAGCAAAATGGCGATAGGACATATGGCCCATGCCGGCGACGAAAGGTGCAAAAGTACGCACTATCGGCACAAAACGCGCAAGGATAATCGTTTTCCCGCCATGTTTCTCATAAAACTGATGTGTTTTATCAAGATGGCTGCGACGGAAAATCTTTGAGTTGGGGTTACTGAATAACCGCTCACCGAACAGCCGCCCGATGGTGTAGTTCACCGCATCGCCCGCAATGGCGGCGATCAACATCAGCAGCACCATCATATGCACATTGAGATCGTTGGTCTCAAGCGAAGCCAGCGCGCCCGCGACAAACAGCAGCGAGTCGCCCGGCAGGAACGGCGTCACCACCAGACCCGTTTCGCAAAAGAGAATAATAAACAGGATCGCATAGACCCAGACGCCATACTGCGCCACCAGCTCAGCGAGGTGAACGTCAATGTGAAGAATGAAGTCAATCAGGAAGCGTATTAAGTCCATCTACTTATGCCTTATTAATGTGCGACTAGTCCGCCAGGAACAGCGGGCCCATTGGCGCAGCGGGTAGCGCAAAGTGGGATGGATAATCCACCGACACCAGATAGAGCCCCTCCGCTTTCGCCGTTGCTGCCGCCAGCGTTCTGTCCTTTGCCGCCAGCAGCTCTGCTATCCAGCTCTCCGGCTGGTTGTGGGCGCCTACTTCCATCAGGCTGCCGACAATATTCCTGACCATATGATGTACAAAGGCATTGGCTTTGATATCGACCACAATATAAGTGCCGTAGCGGCTGACGTTGATGTGCATCAGGTTGCGCCAGGGCGTACGCGACTGGCACTGCACGGCGCGAAACGAGGTAAAGTCGTTTTCGCCAATCAGGCACTGCGCCGCGCGGTGCATGCGTTCGGCATCCAGCGGCTGATGATAGTGCGTAACACCATGACCGAGCACCGCCGGACGCAAGCGATGATTGTAGATGACGTAGCGGTAACGGCGCGCCGTCGCGCTAAAACGCGCATGAAAATCATCGGGCACATCTTTGACCCAACGCACCGCGATGTCTTTAGGCAAATTCGCATTTACGCCCAGCGTCCACGCGGCGTCTTTGCGCAGCGCAGTCGTCTCAAAATGGACCACCTGTCCTGTCGCATGCACGCCAGCATCGGTGCGCCCGGCGCAGAAGACCGAGATCGGCTCATTGGCCACCTGTGAGAGCGCCTTTTCCAGCTTTTCCTGCACGCTGCGCACTTCCTGCTGACGCTGCCAGCCATAGTAGTGGCTGCCGTCATACTCAATTCCCAGCGCGATTTTGTAGCGCGGCGCGGTGGTTTCTTCCTGCATCAGTACAGATACTCCTGCACCAATTTCTCGGCGGTTTTCACTGCCATCAGCGCGCCGCCAAAGCGGACGTTATCAGCGACTGACCAGAACTGGATCTGCTCCGGCATGCCGTAGTCGTTGCGTATGCAGCCGACGGAGAGATGCGCCTGGCCGGACGCATCTGCTACCTGGGTCGGAAACGCATTCGCTTCAGAGAGCGCAATATCCTCAAAGCGGGCAAATGCATCACGCGCCTCTTCCGCTGCCAGCGGGCGTAACGCTTCGAAATTCACCATCTGCGCGTGACCGTAGAAGACCGGCGACTGTACGCAGTTAGCGGAGATCATCAGCCCGTCGTCCTGCAGGATTTTACGCATCTGATCGATAATGATGCGCTCTTCGCGCACGCTGCCTTCACTGTCCGGCAGCAGCGGCAGCATGTTGAATGCCAGCTGTCGGCCAAAGTAGTCATCATCATCAATGGGAATACCGTTCAGCAGTTTGGCGCTCTGCCCTGCCAGCGCATCCACCGCCTGTTTACCGCTGCGGGAAACAGAGAGCAGACTGGTTACAGCAATACGGGACAGACCGCCTTCGTCAATCAGCGGCTTGAGGCCTGCCAGCAGCTGGCTGGTGAGGCTGTCCGGAATAGCGATAACGTTGCGGTTGCGGTAGTCCGCCAGCACAAACGGGTTGACGTCCGGCATCACCAGCGGCACGTCCGGCTCAAGGGCAAACAGACCGCTGGTGTCGATCACCAGGCAACCGGCGTTGGTCGCTTCTTCAATATAGGTGGCAGTGGCTTGCGCACCGGCCACAAAAAATGCCAGCTGCGCCTGCGTCCAGTCGAAATCGGCAGCATCTTCTACGCGTACGGTTTTACCGGCATAACGCAGGTTTTCTCCGGCGCTTTCGCTCCTTGCCAGCGCATAGAGTTCGCCAACCGGGAACTGGCGCTCCGCCAGCGTTTCGAGCAAGGCTTCTCCGACCGCGCCGGTGGCGCCGAGAACGGCAATATTCCAGCCTTCAGACATGGTGATTCACTCCAGAAAAAAGCGTCCCCGTCGGCGACGGGGAGCATAAAGATGAATTAACGTACCGGGTGATAAACGGCGTCGAAGCCCAGTTTTTGCAGCAACGCCGAGGCGTCCGCGTCGTCGCACTCAACGGTGAGTGACGACCATTCACGGCGCTCAAGATAGTGCTTACGCAGCTTATCGAACTCACCCGGTGTGCCCGCCGCTTTTCGCAGCAGGGCATCGTCGCGGCGCACATCATACACCAAATGCACCAACCTTTTTAACATTGCCTGTCCAACCGGACCATGAAGGGAGATGCGGCTGCACTCTGGCGCAGGAAGCAGCGTATTCAGCGCCACCTGCTGCGGCTGGCCGAGGAATTCACTATAAGCTTCAAACACCTGCGTGGTGCCGCGCGCTTTCCCCTCCAGCGTGTAGCCCGCGATATGCGCCGTGCCGATATCGACCTTCGCCAGCAGCTCAACGTTGAGATCCGGCTCCGGCTCCCAGACATCCAGCACGACACTAAGATCCTGCCCGGCCTGCAGGTGCTGCAACAGCGCGACGTTATCCACGACCGGCCCGCGACAGGCATTAATCAGAATCGTGCCAGCTTTGAGGCGGCTGAGCAGCGCGTCATCGACCAGATGCAGGGTTTTATAAGGCCCCTCTTTAAACAGCGGGGTATGGAAGGTGAGGATATCTGCTTCACTTACCAGCTCATCCAGCGAGCGGAAGTCGCCCGCATCACCGCGATCGGCGCGCGGCGGATCGCACAACAGCGTGCGGATGCCCAGCGCTTCCAGCCGCGCCTGTAAGCGGCCGCCGACATTGCCGACACCGACAATCCCCACGGTGCGATCGGTTAGTGCAAAACCATCGCGCTCCGCCAGCATCAGCAATGCAGAAAAAACATACTCCACCACGGCGATAGCGTTACACCCTGGTGCTGCGGAGAACGCGATGCCCGCCTGTTTCAGAAAAGCCTCATCAACATGGTCGGTACCCGCCGTGGCGGTACCAACAAATTTGATCCCGGTCCCTTGCAGTAAATCGTTATTCACCTTCGTGACGGATCGCACCATTAATGCTTCTGCATCAGCCAGTTCCGCCAGCGGAATCGGGCGTCCGGGCACGGCCTTAACCTCGCCCAGTCGGCTAAAAAGATCGCGGGCGTAAGGCATATTTTCATCAACAAGGATTTTCACACTACAGTACCTGTTTGAGAGCGGGAGTTGAGCGCGCAAGTGTGCCATAATCTCGCCGCCAGGCATACCCGCAATGCCGGCCACCGCCATGCGAGAGTAAGAGGAAACCCATGATTCAACCCATTCCGGGCGCACCCGCGCGTCCTCCCGGGCAAGAGCCACCGCAAGCCGCTAACCCTGTCGGCGAGCAGCCATTATCCACTCAGCAGCGTACGGTGCTGGAGCGGCTGGTGACGCGTTTGATCGCCCTGACGCAACAGCAGAGCGCTGAGGTCTGGGCAGGCGTAAAGCATGACCTGGGGCTGAAAAACGATGCGCCCCTGCTCTCGCGCCACTTCCCTGCGGCTGAGCAGAATCTGACTCAGCGTATGGAGACGGCCACGCAGAATCACACCACGCGCCAGATGGTGACCCAGTTGACCGAGCTGCTCGGCAAGGGGAACAATCGCCAGGCAGTGAGCGATTTTATTCGTCAGGAGTTCGGCCAGACGGCGCTCAGCCAGCTTACGCCGCAGCAGCTAAAGACTGTGCTGACGATGTTGCAGAACAACCAGATTGCGATCCCGCAGCCGCAGCAGCGCCCGGCAACCGAGCGTCCTCTGGTGGCGGCGGAGCACAACTCCCTCAACCAGGCGGTGACGAAACTGGCGGCGGCAACCGGCGAGTCGAGCAAGCTTATCTGGCAATCGATGCTGGAGCTCTCCGGCGTGAAGAGCGGTGAGCTAATCCCGGCGAAACATTTTACGCCGCTGATGACCTGGCTACAGGCGCGCCAGACGCTGGCGACGCATACGGCACCGACACTGCAAACGGTGCAGGCCACGCTGAAACAGCCGCTGGACAGCGCCGAGTGGCGCGGCATCAGCGACTATGCGCAGCAGACGTTCCAGGTGACGCCGCAGACGGTGCTGACCAATGCTCAGGTGCAGGATATTCTCAACCAGGTCTTTTTACGACGCACCGAGCGCGCGTCGGGAATGATCGAAGTGCGTGATGTGCAGCCGATTTACAGCCCCTTCGTCGCGCCGATAGTCGATACGGTAAAAGCGATGTCGATGCGTCCGGGCCTCTTTTTTATTGCCCTGCTGGTGGTGATGTTTGTACTGTGGCTGGTGATCTAGCTTTCTGTAAGCCTGTGAAAAAAACGTAGGCCTGATAAGCGAAGCGCCATCAGGCAAAGACCTGATGGCGCTTTAGTGACCTACGGATCACCCTCTTACTTGATGTTATCGCCGTTCTGTTTGATCACATCCTGGTACCACCAGAAAGATTTCTTACGGCTGCGCGCCAGCGTGCCGTTCCCTTCGTTGTCCTTATCGACGTAGATAAAGCCGTAGCGTTTTTTCATCTCGCCGGTGCCGGCAGAAACCAGATCGATACAGCCCCACGGCGTATACCCCATCAAATCGACCCCATCTTCCACCACCGCTTTTTTCATTTCGCGGATGTGGTTGTGCAGGTACTCAATGCGGTATTGATCGTCGACCACGCCGTCGCTTCCCAACTGATCGATAGCGCCGAAGCCGTTTTCAACAATAAACAGCGGCAGTTGGTAGTGGTCGTAGAAGTAGTTCAGCGAGTAGCGCAGGCCAACCGGATCAATCTGCCAGCCCCAGTCCGATGCCTTGACATACGGGTTTTTCACCAGGCTTTTGGTTTCGTCGTAATCAAGCTGCGGGTTATCTTCCGTCGCTTTGGTGGCAAAAGACATGTAGTAGCTAAAGCCGATGTAGTCGACGCAACCGCGGGTCAGAATCTGCAAGTCTTCGTCGGTAATATCAAGCTTGAAATCCCGGCGGGCAAAGTAGTTGAGCAGATGCTGCGGGTAGTAACCGCGCACGTGTACATCGGTGAACCAGTAGCGGCGATGCATCGCTACTACCGACATCATCATGTCGTTTGGATCGCAGGTGAGCGGGTAGATCGGGCACATGGCGATCATGCAGCCAATCTTGAAATCGGGGTTAATTTTATGACCCGCTTCCACCGCCAGCGCGCTGGCTACCAGCTCATAGTGCGCGGCCTGGTACATGATCACTTCACGATCTTCGCCCGGCTGATACTTCACGCCGGAGTTGGTAAACGGCGCGAAATCTTCATTGTAGTTGGCCTGGTTGTTAATTTCGTTGAAGGTCATCCAGTATTTGACCTTGCTGCGATAACGGGTGAAGACGGCGTTGGCAAAGCGCACAAAGAAGGCGATCACTTCACGGTTACGCCAGCCGCCATACTTTTTGACGAGGTGATAAGGCATTTCGAAATGGGAGAGCGTGATTACCGGCTCAATGTTGTACTTCAGGCACTCGTCGAACAGATCGTCGTAGAACTGCAAACCGGCTTCGTTTGGCTCCAGCTCATCCCCATTAGGGAAGATACGCGTCCAGGCGATCGAGGTGCGAAAACATTTGAAGCCCATCTCGGCAAAGAGTTTGATGTCCTCTTTGTAGCGGTGATAGAAATCGATGGCATCGTGGTTAGGGTAGTTTTTCCCCGGCAGTACGCCATCGGTGATCTCACGCGGTACGCCGTGCGCGCCTGCGGTCATCACATCCGCTACGCTGACGCCTTTACCGCCCTCCTGCCAGCCGCCTTCCAGTTGATGCGCAGCAACCGCTCCGCCCCACAGAAAATCCGCTTTAAAACCGGACATATCTCTCTCCTTTCGCTCATCAGTGCGAAAAGCATAAACGCGACCGCGCAGAGATGACATCGCCGCGGTCGCGTTTTGTGAAACCGGTTGCAAAGAGAGTATTTGCTTCTATTTATTGCGCGGGCGAAACGCGATCAGCGTTACGACAATCCCGATTGCCGCTGAGATTGCCCCTGCAAGAAAGACGGAGGCGTAACCGAGCGAGGTGGCCAGAAAGCCGGTCAGCGGGCCGCTGGCGGCATAGGCAATATCCTGAAACGCCGCATAGCCGCCCAGTGCCGTCCCGCGAACCTGCGGCGGTACGCGTTTCACTACTTCCACCCCTAACGCCGGGAAGATTAGCGAGCAGCCACAGCCGGTTAACGCCGCGCCGAATAGCGCCATCCACGACCCGCTGGCCTGCCACAGCAATAACAGCCCGGCGATTTCCACCAGCAGAGAAACGAGCGCCACCCGCACGCCGCCAAAACGGTCCGGCGTCCAGCCAAACAGGATGCGCATCAGAACGAATGCGCCGCCAAACGCGGTGAGCGTAAAGCCAGCCATCGACCAGCCTTCGCTGGCGAAATAGAGGGAAATAAAGGTGCCAATCACCGCAAAACCGACGCCCTGCAGTGCCAGCCCCAGGCCCGGCTGCCAGATAAGGCCGACCACGCTCCAGAGCGACGGGCGCTCACCGGCATGGGCCGGAACTTTACGCACGCCGCCGTTAAACAGGCAGGCGAACAGCGGTAAGAGAAGAGAGATCGCTCCCAGCGCTGTGAAGCCAAAATGGCTGTTGATCAGCAACCCGAGCGGTGCCCCGGCGGCCAGCGCGCCATAAATTGCCATACCGACCCATGACATCACTTTGCCTGAACGTGCCGGGCCAACCAGGCCAACACCCCAGGTGAGCGTGCCGGTCAGCAGCTGGCTTTCACCGAAACCGAGGATCAATCGCCCGACGATCAACAGCGCAAACCTGGCCCATACATCAACCGGCAAGAGTGCCGCCAGCAGCAAGGCGACACCCGCCAGCGAACAGGCAAACAGGCCCTGTAACGCCGAGCGTTTTGCGCCATATTGATCGGCCAGCCGACCGGCGTAGCTGCGCGTTAAGACCGTGGCGAGAAACTGTGCGCCGACGGCAATACCGACCATGGTGTTACCATAGCCCAGCTCATGATGAACAAACAGTGGAATGACCGGCAGCGACAGGCCAACCGTCATATAGGTCAGGAACACCGCGAAGGCGATGCGAAACAGCGAGTGCGTGGCTGAAGGGGAATGAACAGCGTCTGCTTGAACGGACATGCATTACTCCATAGGGCAGAGCAAGGCGGGAAGAGATTTTGACCACGCCCCCTCCGCCTGACAGTCAGGATTAGGGTGCGTTGGTTGACGTTGAACGCTTACGCATTATCAAAACGATAATGTTGGGCTGGAGTTTGCCTGCCGTAACAACGGCTTGTCAATACCAAAAAAAGGGAGCCGAGGGCTCCCTTTTTTAATACAGCTGCTCAATCATTCATGTCATGCCGTGGCATCAGATGAATGAAATCGCTCACTTATTTCAGCTTGCGCATCACCAGCGTGGCGTTGGTGCCGCCAAAGCCGAAGCTGTTGGACATTACCGTGTTCAGCGTCTGCTCGGTCGGTTTGGTCACGATATTCATGCCCGCCGCCTGATCGTCCAGATCGTCAATGTTGATGCTCGGCGCGATAAAGGCGTGCTCCAGCATCAGCAGAGAGTAGATCGCTTCCTGCACGCCAGCCGCACCCAGTGAGTGGCCAGTCATCGCTTTGGTGGCGGAGATGGCAGGCGTGTTGTCGCCAAACACTTCACGAATCGCACCCAGCTCTTTCACGTCGCCAACCGGCGTGGAGGTACCGTGGGAGTTGAGGTAGTCGATCGGCGTATCAACGCCGTGCATTGCCATCTTCATGCAGCGCACTGCGCCTTCGCCTGATGGTGCAACCATGTCGGCGCCATCGGAGGTTGCGCCGTAGCCGACGATCTCTGCGTAGATGTGCGCACCGCGCGCCAGCGCGTGCTCCAGCTCTTCAACCACTACCATGCCGCCGCCGCCAGCGATAACAAAGCCATCACGCTCTTTATCGTAGGTACGGGACGCTTTGTCCGGCGTCTCGTTGTATCTGGTGGAGAGCGCGCCCATGGCGTCGAACTCACAGGCCATTTCCCAGCACAGCTCTTCGCCGCCGCCGGCAAAAACGATGTCCTGTTTGCCCAGTTGAATCTGTTCTACCGCGTTACCGATACAGTGTGCGGAAGTGGCACACGCGGAGCTGATTGAGTAGTTAACGCCATGAATTTTGAACGGCGTGGCGAGGCAGGCGGAAACCGCAGATGCCATCGCTTTGGTCACTACATAAGGACCAACGGCTTTCAGGCCGCGCGGGGTGCGCATCGCATCCGCGCCGAAAACCTGCGCTTTAGACGACCCACCGGAACCTGCAATCAGGCCCACGCGCGGGTTGTTCTGATAAACCTCTTCTTTCAGGCCGGCATCTTCAATAGCCTGCTGCATGGAGAGGTAGGAATAGATAGAGGCATCGTTCATGAAACGAACCACTTTACGGTCGATCAAACCCGTAGTGTCCAGTTTAACGTTACCCCAGACGTGGCTGCGCATGCCGGAATCTTTGAACTCCTGAGAAAATGTGATCCCTGAGCGTCCTTCACGCAGAGATGCCAGGACTTCCTGCTGGTTACTACCAATGCTGGAAACGATGCCCAGGCCAGTAATTACTGCACGCTTCATTCAATACCCCTAAGTCGCACTAATTAAGTTTCGTGTCGCAAGATAGCGTACACTTGTACGCCGAACAAGTCCGATCAGACATTTCACAGAGAAATTTGCGCCTTTCTTTGACCCTCGTTAAGATCGACGCACTGCTTGCCGGACGAGTAACTTACGTGAAACACACCGCTATACAGACCGCTAACCTCGAATTCAACGCTGAGGGTACACCTGTTTCCCGAGATTTTGACGATGTCTACTTCTCTAATGATAACGGGCTTGAAGAGACCCGCTATGTTTTTCTCGGCGGTAACGGCCTCCAGACGCGTTTTCCAGAACATTCAAGGAAGCTATTCATTGTTGCGGAAAGTGGCTTTGGTACCGGCCTCAACTTCCTGACGCTGTGGCAGGCTTTCGCCGCTTTTCGCGCCGAGCATCCTGACGCTACCCTGGAAAGATTACATTTCATCAGTTTCGAAAAATTTCCGCTTACCCGTGATGACCTGCGAAAGGCCCACGCCCACTGGCCGGAACTGGCCTCCTTTGCCGGGCAGTTGCAGGCGCAGTGGCCGCAGGCGTTTGCCGGGTGTCATCGGCTGTTACTGAATGAGGGGTGTGTGACGCTCGATCTCTGGTTCGGCGATATCAACCAGTTGACCGACACCCTTGATGAGAGCCTGAACCAGCAAGTCGATGCCTGGTTCCTCGATGGCTTTGCACCGTCGAAAAACCCCGATATGTGGACTCCCGCGCTTTTTCAGGCGATGGCGCGCCTCACCCGCGCAGGCGGGACGCTGGCGACCTTTACCTCCGCCGGGTTTGTGCGTCGTGGTTTGCAGGAAGCGGGCTTTACCATGCAAAAGCGCAAGGGCTTTGGCCGTAAGCGGGAGATGCTGAGCGGTGTAATGGAGAATGGTGTTATCTGCGCGCCGCGCGCGCCGTGGTTTGCCCGCAGCGGAACAGAGACGCGGGAGGTCGCGCTGGTCGGCGGCGGCGTGGCGAGCGCGCTGCTTGCCCTTGCGCTGCTGCGCCGTGGCTGGCAGGTCACGCTCTACTGCGCGGATGCCGCCCCGGCAGAGGGCGCATCCGGTAATCGCCAGGGCGCACTCTATCCGCTGCTTAGCGCGCACGATCCGGCGCTGGCACGCTTTTTCAGCGCCGCGTTTACCTTTGCCCGCAGGCTGTATGGTGGGCTGCCGGTGGCATTTGATCACCAGTGGTGCGGCGTTACGCAGCTTGGCTGGGACGAGAAGAGCCAGCATAAAATCGAACAGATGCTGACGCTGGAACTGCCCCACGAGCTGGCGCACCGCATCAATGCGCAGGAGGTGCTGGCACAGAGCGGCGTGGAGACTGGCTGCGGCGGCATCACCTACCCTGCCGGCGGTTGGTTGTGCCCGGCGCAATTAACCGCGGGCGCTATCGCACTGGGAATCGAACAGGGTTTGCAGGTGCACTATCGTCATGAGGTTGAAGCGCTTGTTCGCCATAACGATGGCTGGCAACTGCGTTTTGCCGATGGCAGTGAGCGCCAGCATGAGAGCGTGGTGCTTGCCAACGGTCACCGCATTCAGCACTTTTCCCAAACGGAGAAGTTGCCGGTTTACCCGGTCGCCGGTCAGGTAAGCCATATTCCCACCACTGAGCCGCTGGCCCGTCTGCGCCAGGTGCTCTGTTATGACGGCTATCTGACGCCGCACAACCCGCATAATCAGCAGCACTGTATCGGCGCCAGTTATCATCGCGGCCAGCAGGAAGCGACCTACAGTGAAGCGGATCAGCAGCAGAACCGCCAGCGCCTGATTGACTGCTTCCCGCAGGCTGAGTGGGCGCAAACGGTGGATGTCAGCGCCGGAGAGGCGCGTTGCGGCGTACGCTGCGCCACGCGCGATCACCTGCCGATGGTTGGTAACGTGGCGGATTACGATGCCACGTTGTCAGCCTATGCAAAGCTTGCAGAAGATCCGCAGAAAGCGGTCAGTGCGCCGGTGCATGAGGGATTATTTATGATCGGTGCGCTCGGTTCGCGCGGCTTGTGCAGCGCACCGCTGGCGGCGGAAATCCTCGCCGCGCAGATGAGCAACGAGCCTATTCCGCTGGATGGAGAAACGCTGGCGGCGATGAACCCGAATCGGTTATGGGTACGTAAGTTGTTGAAGGGAAAAGCGGTGAAATAAGGGGTGCGGCAGGTAGATCGCCGTAGACCGATTGCCGGATGGCGCGTAAACGCTTATCCGGCCTACGCCGTTTCAGCCGCTCCATACACGTTTTTGCATCCCTGACCCGTAGGCCGGATAAGGCGGAGCCGCCATCCGGCAATACGTGCATACCCAACCACACGGTTTCAGCATCCCCCACCCGTAGGCCGGATAAGGCGGAGCCGCCATCCGGCAATCCGTGCATACCCGACCACACGGTTTCCGCAGCCCCGACCCGTAGGCCGGATAAGGCGGAGCCGCCATCCGGCAATACATGCATACCCAACCACACGGTTTCAGCAGCCCCGACCCGTAGGCCGGATAAGGCGAAGCCGCCACCTGGCAATCCATGCATACCCGACCACGCGGTTTCAGCAGCCCCGACCCGTAGGCCGGATAAGGCGGAGCCGCCATCCGGCAACTCCGCCACAGGTTAAAGCAGGCTTAGTGCGCCTTCGCCTGCTGGTAAAGATTTTCCCACATGCTGAGCACCAGCGCCTGGTCACGCGGCGACAGCTCACCGGCCTGAATGGCGTGTTCCACACTGGTGGTCACGCGTGCGGATACCGCTTCCGGCGAGTGGTCGTCGCCGCTCTCCAGATCGGCCACCGCCAGCGTCAGGTGCCCGCGCAGATAACCGCCAGCAAACAGTTCATCATCACTGGCGTGATCCACCATATTGTCAATTAACGCCAGAATGCGTGATTCAAACTCCGCGATCATCTCTCTTCCTCTCGTAAAAACGTGGCCCTACAGATCTTCCGGCCACGGAAACTGTGCTGCCGCTAATGGCGGCGTCTGGTAATAATCCTGTAATGCCTTGATAAAGCGCGCCGGACGCGCCGGGATCCCTTGCTCCAGCCACACCATCACCTGGGCGTGTACGCGGCGCTGAAACGCCACGCGATCCGGCTCGACATCGCCTTCAAGGTTGTCGCAACTGACATTAAACGGGAAGCCCGCTGCCGCGCAGAAGAGCCACTCCAGCGCCTGCGGCTTCACTTCGACATCTTCAAACTGCCCCTGGGTGGCGGCATCGCGCCCGTCCGGGCAGTACCAGTAGCCGAAATCAACCAGCTTGCGCCGCTCTGCCCCGGCGATGCACCAGTGTGAAATCTCATGCAGGGCGCTGGCGTAAAAGCCATGGGCAAACACCACACGGTTGTAAGGCGCGTCGGCATCAGCGGGAAGATAGATCGGTTCGTCGTCGCCTTTAATCAGACGGGTATTAAAATCGCTGGCAAAGCAGCCATCAAAAATATCAATTAATTGCTGATAGTGGTGCGTCATACATTCACCCCCAGAAACTGGAGGATCTCCTGGCCGTGACTGTCATAGAGAAGTTTTGCGCTCATCACCGCCGAGACAATCACAATCATCGGACGGATAAGCTTCTGCCCTTTACTGAGCACCAGCCGCGATCCCATGCGCGCGCCAAGAAACTGGCCGACAAGCATCACAAAACCGGTGCCCCATACGACTTTGCCGCCGATGATAAACAGCAGCAGCCCACCGACGTTGGAGGTGGCGTTTAGCACTTTGGCATGCGCGGTCGATTTCGCGAGGTTGAATCCGCAGAGGGTGACAAACGCCAGCGCGTAAAACGACCCGGCACCGGGGCCGAAAAAGCCGTCATAGAAGCCGACGCAGCCGCCGGCTACCAGCGCAAACGGCAGGCCATACAGACGACGCTGCCGATCCTCTTCACCAAGCTTCGGCATCAATAAAAAGTAGAGACCGATACATATAACTAATATTGGCAGGATCTGACGCAGCACGTCTGATTTCACATACTGCACCAGCAGCGCACCGCTGGTAGAGCCGATAAAGGTCATCAAAATATTGAGCTTCTGATCGGCGATATTGACCACTTTGCGGCGAATAAAGTAGATCGAGGCGGAGAGGGATCCACCGCAGGCCTGCAGCTTATTGGTCGCCAGCGCCTGCGCCGGGCTCATCCCCACGGCTAATAGCGCCGGAACGGTTAACAGCCCGCCACCGCCCGCCAGCGCATCGATAAAGCCTGCCAGCATCGCGACAAAAAAGAGCACCGCCAGCATCAGCGGTGTCATCATAAACAGCGAATCAAAGAGTTCCATCAGAGGGCGTGTTCATCCAGTAGAGCCTGACAGGAAGGCGGCAACGGTGGCGGCGTCTTTTTCTCAGGCGTGCTGCTGCCCGGTTTCGCCGGTTCAAACCAGCTCTGCAGTTCCGCGCCGCAGCCGTCGCCCGGCGGCGGCGCTGGCTGATCGACACACTCAAGGCTGTCGGCCGGGCAGCGCAGGCGCACGTGCATATGCGCGCGATGCTGGAACCACGGACGCACCTTGCGCAGCCAGTCGCGATCCGTGCCGGCATCGAGGCAGAGCTGCTGTTTGATCGCCGGGTTAACGAAAATACGCGTCACCTCATCATCCTGCGCGGCAAGCTTAATCAGGCTGCTGATTTCCGGCTTCCACAGCGAAGGCACCACGCTTTTTCCATCCTGTGAGACCAGATCCAGCGCCTGCGGTTTTAGCAACTGAGCCGCGCTCCAGCGCGTAGTCGGCAGTTGCAGGAAGATATCCACATCCAGCCCCGACTGATGGCTGGCGTGACCGCCGTTAAAGCGCCCGCCCGCCGGCATACCCATATCGCCCACCAGCACGGTGCCAAGACCCAGGTTATGCACCTGGGTGCTAAGGCGCTGAATAAACAGCACCAGATCCGGGTGACCGAAATAGCGGCGCTGATCGGTGCGCATCACCTGATAAGTGTCAGATTGCAGCGGCAGCTCCTGCGCGCCGACGATGCAGCCATTCGAGAATGCGCCAATCGACTGCGGGCTGCCGGGCACCGGATGGGTCAGTTTTTGCCACGGTGTCGCCGCCGTAGCGGCGGCGCTCAGCAGCAGCGCAAACAGCGCGATTGCCGTGTTTTTCATCGGTTACCAGCGTGGAAGTGAAGGAGTGACATCAGCGTTTTGACCGCGCTGACGCAGGAAGTGATCCATTAAGACGATCGCCAGCATCGCTTCGGCGATCGGCACCGCGCGAATGCCAACGCAGGGATCGTGACGCCCTTTGGTGATCATCTCCACCTCATCGCCAGAACGCGTCACGGTTTTACCCGGCACGGTGATGCTGGAGGTGGGCTTGAGCGCGATATTGGCAACGATCTGCTGACCGCTGCTGATACCGCCGAGAATGCCACCAGCATGGTTGCTCTGGAAGCCGTCGCGGGTCAGTTCATCGCGGTTCTGGCTGCCGCGCAGTTTCACCACTTCAAAGCCGTCGCCAATCTCAACGCCTTTCACCGCATTGATGCTCATCATGGCGTGGGCAATATCAGCATCCAGACGGTCAAATACCGGCTCACCAAGGCCAGGTGGAACGTTGTCAGCAACCACTGTCACTTTCGCGCCGATAGAGTCGCCCTCTTTCTTCAGGCCGCGCATCAGCTCGTCCAGCGCCTCGATCTTGTCCGGATCCGGGCAGAAGAAGGGGTTAAGCTCAACCTGATCCCACGCTTTGATCTCCAGCGGAATGTCGCCCATCTGGCTTAAACAGCCGCGAATGACGATGCCGAATTTCTGTGCGAGGTATTTTTTCGCAATTGCGCCAGCCGCGACGCGCATCGCCGTTTCACGGGCGGAGGAGCGACCGCCGCCGCGATAGTCGCGCACGCCATATTTCTGTTCGTAGGTGTAATCCGCATGACCGGGACGGAAGAGATCTTTGATCGCACCGTAGTCCTGCGAGCGCTGATCGGTGTTTTCAATCAGCAGGCCGATGCTGGTGCCGGTAGTCACGCCCTCAAACACGCCGGAGAGGATTTTGACCTGGTCCGGCTCGCGGCGCTGGGTGGTGTAGCGCGAGGTGCCGGGACGGCGGCGGTCGAGATCGTGTTGTAAATCCGCTTCCGTCAGCGGAATGCCCGGCGGCACGCCATCAACAATACAGCCCAGCGCCAGCCCGTGCGATTCACCGAAAGTGGTGACGCGAAAGAGTTGTCCAATCGTGTTTCCTGCCATCACGGCTCCGTTATTCGTTGTGTGTTTGCGCGTTGATCAGTCTTTGTAGATGCTGAAATGTTCTTGTGCCGCAATCAGTTGCGCTTTGGTCAGCATAAAGACACCGTCCCCGCCGTTGTCGAACTCCAGCCAGGTGAACGGCACATCGGGGTACTGGTCCATCAGATGTACCATGCTGTTACCGACTTCACAAATCAGGATGCCGTTATCAGAGAGGTACTGCGGAGCGCAGGCGAGAATGCGGCGCGTCAATTTCAGACCATCGCTGCCGGAGGCAAGACCCAGCTCCGGTTCATGACGGTATTCTGACGGCAGGTCGGACATATCCTCTTCATCAACGTACGGCGGGTTGGTGACAATCAGGTCGTACTGCACTTTCGGCAGATCGCGGAAGAGATCGGAGCGGATTGGCGTGACATGGTGAATAAGGCCATGCTCTTCAATATTGTGTTCCGTTACCGCCAGCGCATCGGCAGAGATATCCACCGCGTCCACTTCCGCTTCCGGGAAGGCGTACGCGCAGGCGATAGCGATACAGCCGCTGCCGGTGCACATATCAAGAATGTGCTGCGGTTGCTGGTCGATAAGCCCGGCGAAGTGGTTGTTAATCAGCTCGCCAATCGGCGAACGCGGCACCAGCACGCGCTCATCCACGTAAAATTCGTGGCCGCAGAACCAGGCTTTATTGGTGAGATAGGCCACCGGAATGCGCTCGTTAACGCGGCGGATCACGCGCTCAACGATGCGGTGGCGCTCGCTGGAAGTGAGGCGCGCGTTACGCATCTCTTCGGGAATATCCAGCGGTAAATAGAGAGTTGGCAGCACCAGCTGCACCGCTTCATCCCAGGGGTTGTCGGTGCCGTGGCCGTACCAGATGTTGGCGGCGCTAAATCGGCTGACCGACCAGCGCAACATGTCCTGAATGGTGTGCAGCTCGTTCACTGCTTCGTCGACGAAAATTTTATCCATACTATCCCCCAGGGCATGCTCGCAATAAATTCGGCGGCTAGTTTGCCATGAAGATGGGGATAAATCAGCATCCACGCGCATCTGCGCGGCGTAAAAATGCATTTTGCTGCACCGCAGCCGCCTGCAGTCGGGTACACTGGCGCAAAGAAAAAACAGGATGCGCAAATGAAAAAGAAACCATCGCTTAGCGAGGAGGAGCAGGCCCTGTTCCGGCAGCTGATGATCGGGACGCGCCAGATGAAGCAGGACACCGTTGTTCACCGCCCGGCGCGCAAGAAGATCGCCGAAGTGCCGGTCAAGCGCCTGTTGCAGGAGCAGGCGGATAACAGCCACTACTTTTCCGACGAGTTTCAGCCGCTGCTCAACACCGATGGCCCGGTGAAATATGTTCGCAGCGATGTCAGCCACTTTGAGTTGAAAAAACTGCGCCGCGGCGATTACTCCCCGGAGCTGTTTCTCGACCTGCACGGTTTAACGCAGATGCAGGCCAAACAGGAGCTTGGCGCGCTAATTGCCGCCTGTCGGCGCGAGCATGTCTTTTGCGCCTGCGTGATGCACGGCCACGGCAAACACATTCTTAAGCAGCAAACGCCGCTCTGGCTGGCACAACATCCGCACGTGATGGCGTTTCACCAGGCGCCAAAAGAGTACGGCGGCGATGCGGCAGTGCTGGTGCTGATTGAAGTCGAAGAGTGGCAGCCGCCGGAGTTGCCGTGAGGCAGAAATGAGAAGAGCCGCACAGTGCGGCTCTTTTTTTGCATCGGTCCGATGAATCAGATGGCTTTCGGCATCTTCAGGTTGCAGGGACTCATTTGCCAGTTGAACACCCCTTTGCCCTCTTTATCCAGCGTGACGCTGGCGATAGCCGAGGTAGTGAACATGGGCGGCGTTTCGCCGGGACAGAGCTCGGCAACCAGGTAGCCTACCAGCGGCAGGTGCGAGATCACCAGCGCCGTTTCGGTGCCTTCATTGGCCAGCGCCTGCAGATAAGCGCTTACCAGGCCGACATCGCCGCAGGGCGTCAACTCCGGCAGGACATCCACGTTGTCAGGCAGGTTCATGCACTCCCCTACCTTCTCCAGCGTCTGCTCAGCGCGTAAAAACGGGCTAACCAGAACACGATCGATATCCACTTTTTGGCCTTTCAACCACGTTGCCATTTGACGCGATTCGTCGCAGCCGCAAGGGGTAAGCGGACGAACGGAGTCACTGGCTGCATCGAGGGCAGCATCGCCGTGACGCATGATAAAAACTTGCATATTGCACCGCTTTTGTTAACCAGAAGCATCGCGCTTTTGCCGGTGAAAAGAGATCACGCTGGCAAAAAAACGGGATGGCCGGGCATTTTGCCTGATTCATTCGTTGAATGAAACGCTGTTTTTTACCTCAATGGCGCAAGTATAGTCAATCACTGTTTATGAAATAACCGCAAAGGCCATGAGGTATAACACATTTACTTTTTTCGACCTTAATTTACAGGCTCACTTTCCGCTGTCGGCCAGAAGCGTTTCCCCTCCTGAGCCATGCGTAACAGGGCTTCACACGGTGCAAATCGTGCCCCATAACGCGCCTCCATCTGCTGCAGCGACGCCACGACGCTTGCCGCGCCCAGCGTATCCATATAGTGGAAAGGCCCCCCTAAAAAAGGTGGGAAGCCAATGCCGAAAACGGCACCGATATCGCCATCGCGCGCGCTACGGATCACCTGTTCATCAAAACAGCGCGCCGCTTCGTTAAGCATCAGCAGGACGCAGCGCTCGGCAATCTGCTGCCCCGACGACTGCCCTTTTGCCGACACGCCGATTAAACGGTAGATCGAGGGGTCAGGCTGTTTTTTGCTTTTACGCCCTTTTGTCGGGTAAAGATAGAAACCACGACCATTTTTTCTCCCTTTGCGATCGTCATTCAAAATCGCGGAGACAAGCGTTGCAGGCGCGCTAAAACGCTCGCCATAAGCGGCCTCAAGCACCGGAATGATCTTCGTGCCGGTATCGATGCCCACTTCATCAAGTAACTGGATGGGGCCGACAGGGAAACCAAACTTCACCAGCGCCCGGTCGATGGCTTCAATCGGCTCGCCTTCACTCAGCATGCGCATCGCTTCACTGATATAAGGTGCCAGAATGCGGTTAACGTAAAAGCCCGCTTTATCGGCCACCACAATCGGCGTTTTGCCCTGCTTCTTCGCCAGCTTCACGGTAGTAGCGATAGTCTGCTCATCGGTACCGGCGTGCGGGATCACTTCCACCAGCGGCATCTTCTCCACCGGGCTGAAAAAATGTAATCCGATCACCTTTCCCGGACGCGCCGCGTTTTCGGCAATATCCGCAATGGGCAGCGACGAGGTATTAGAAGCAAAAATGGTATGCGGCGCGCAGTGCGCCTCCACTTCACTCACCATCTTCTGTTTGAGGGAGAGATCTTCAAATACCGCTTCGATCACCACATCACGATGCGCAAAGCCGCGGTAATCAAGCGAGCCGGAGATCTTCGCCATCTGGCTGTCGCGCTCGCCGGGTTTGATAAAGCGGCGACGCACCTTTTTATCCAACTCCTGCCAGCTGTACTTCAGCGCATGGTTAATGCCTTTCGCATTAATATCTTTAATGCGAACCGGCAACCCGCCCTTGCTGGCAGTAACATAAGCGATGCCGCCGCCCATCAGCCCGCCGCCGAGAATGCCGACGGTGTGCAGCGGCGCGGCGGCAACGGTGCTACCGGGATCTTTTTTGATGTCGGTCGAGGCAAAGAAGATGTTACGCAGCGCCTGCGACTGCGGCGTCATCGCCAGCTGACCAAAGGCGCGCGCTTCCGCCTCATAACCGCTGCTACGCCCCTGCGCCAGGCCGGTCTCAATCACCGATAAAATGCGTGGTGCGGCAGGATAGTTACCATGGGTTTTCTGTTCGGTGCGCTTCGCCGCCATCTTAAACAGCAGCGTACGGCCGAGCGGCCCGGCGAGAATGCGTTCGCGCACCGGTAAACGGCGGCTGAGCGGGCGCTCCTGCTGCGCCAGTTCGACTGCGGTTTCCAGCAGAATATCGTGCGGCACCACATCATCCACCAGCCCCACTTTCAGCGCCTGACGCGCACGAAGCTGTTTGCCGGTCAGGATCATCTCAAGCGCAGTGCTGACACCGACAAGCCGCGGCAAACGCTGGGTGCCGCCGGAGCCGGGCAGCAAGCCGAGCTGCACTTCCGGCAGGCCAAGAATGGTTTTGCCATCGTCCGAGCAGACGCGGCGATGACAGGCCAGCGCCAGCTCCAGCCCGCCGCCAAGACAGGCACCGTGGATGGCGGCAACAACCGGGATCGGCAGAGCATGGATCTCCGCCATGATCTTCTGCCCCTGCAGGGCCAGCTCTTCCGCCTCTTTCGCGCTCTGGCAGCGCCCAATCATGTTGATATCGGCACCAGCAATAAAGTTGTCCGCCTTCGCCGAAATAAACACCACACCGCGCAGAGCGCGGTTATCACGGATCGCTTTTAAGATGGTGCGCACCTGTGCGCCGAACTCCGCTTTCAGGGTGTTCATCTTTTCATTGGGTACATCGATGGTAACGACCGCGACATTGTCGGGGCGCACATTAAGGGTAAACGCAGAAACCGTCATTATTCCGCCTCCAGAACCATTGCCGCGCCTAATCCTCCCGCCGCGCAGGCGGTGACCAGACCGAAACCGCCGCCGCGACGCCGCAGCTCATGCAGGGTTTGCGTGATCATCCGCGCGCCGGTGGCGGCAAAGGGGTGACCATAGGCAATCGAGCCGCCAAGCACGTTAAATTTGCTCTCATCCACCTCGCCGGTGGCCTGCGAACGCCCCAGCACTTCACGGGCAAAACGATCGCTGGCCATCAGTTTCAGGTTGGTTAAGGTCTGGGCGGCAAAGGCTTCATGCATATCAAACAGAGTGAGATCGGCCAGGGTTAACCCGGCGCGATCCAGCGCCAGCGGCGTCGCCCAGGCCGGGCCGAGCAGCATATCTTTCTGCACGCCAATTGCCGTAAAGGCGTAGCTGCGCAGATAGCCCAGCGGCACAAGGCCCAGCTCTCTGGCGCGTGATTCGGTCATTAAAATCACCGCCGCCGCGCCATCGGTAAGCGGCGTGCTGTTGGCTGCCGTGACGGTGCCATGTTTGCGGTCAAAAGCCGGGCGTAGTTTGGCGTAATCGGCGAGGCTGGAGTTGCCGCGCACGTTATTGTCCTGCCCGATGGGATCGCGGAACGGTGGCGCGTAGGCGGTCATCACCTCCTCAGCCAGTTTGCCCTCGGCCCAGGCCTGAGCGGCGAACTGGTGAGAGCGGTGCGCCAGCGCATCCTGTTCCTGACGGCTAATGGCGTAGGTTTTCGCCATCTGTTCGGCGGTATCGCCCATGCGCAGGCCGGTCGAGTACTCGGCGACCGCAGGCGGAACGGGCAGCAGATCGCGCAGACGCAGGCGCGAGAAGAGTTTGAGTTTCTGCCCGACGGTGCGCGCTTTGTTGGCATCCACCAGCACGCGCGCCAGTTTTTTACTGACGCCAATAGGCAGTACAGAAGAGGAGTCCGCCCCTCCGGCGATACCCGCGCGGATGGTGCCAGCCAGCAAGCTTTCCGTTACGTTCGCCACCGCCTGGAAACTGGTCGCGCAGGCGCGGCTGACGCTATAGGCGTCGGTGTGCACACTCATGCCGGTGCCGAGCACGATTTCACGCGCGATATTCGGCGCTTCCGGCATCTGCACCACCTGGCCGAAGACCAGTTGTTCAATCACTTCGGGGGGAATTTCGTTGCGCGCCAGCATCTCCCCCACCACCATTTTGCCGAGATCGATCGCCGGCACGCCGTGAAAGGCGGTCGCCTGACGGACAAATGGGGTTCGTAACCCGCAGACAATGGCAATACGGTCGCCCTGACGGGTGACAAGCGGTAACGCCTGACTCATAACACTCCCCTGTTAACAACGGAATCGATAAAGTGGTCTGACCTGATAACAGTCTTAACCAATCTTTTACATTTAGCCAATGACAGGGAGGAAAAAATGCGAGCTAAGGCACAGATAAACGGATAAAAAAACGCTCCCGCAGGGGGGAGCGTTGAGCGCGGGGTTTAGCGCAGACCGAGCTGGAAAATGAGGGTTTCCGCTTCGCAGGCGAAAACAAAATCGATATCAATTTTAACGCCGTCTGCCACTTCGGTGAAAGTCGGAGTGATTTCACACGGTTCAGACTCGACGCTACGTGCTTTGGCGGTCAGTGCCGCCAGCGTCTCTTCGGCGTCGGCGCGGTTAGCGAATACGCGGCTGTAGGAGGCGGTACAGTCGGAGTTGTCCATAATGGTTCCGACATCCATACAGCAGCAAACCGGGGTTTCATCAGCACTGCATTTACTCATAGAAGATTTCCTCTAAATTTGCACCCTGGGTACCAGGTCAAGATTGCACATATTTTACGCCGCCGCGCAGGGTCGCTCCAGTCGTTAATCGCCGGAACCGCCTTAAGTGACCGAAATCACAATTAAAAATGATCTAAAACAAAAACTACCGAAAACGGGGATCCGTGCTACGGCTAAATTTGCCACGCAGATCCCGTTTCGGAGATCACAATTGAAAAATCTTGATTACATACTTGCAACATTAGTTCTGGTCAGACCTATACTCTCGCCACTGGTCTGATTTCTCTGCGGTAGCTCAGACCCTACACTTCGCGCTTCTTTAACAAGGCGTAAGAAAGTTTGTATAAAAATAACTCGCTTCGAATGAGGTTATGGTCATGAGCCAGAAAACCCGTTTTACCAAGTCTGCTCTGGCAGTCGCAGTGGCACTCGTTTCTACCCAGGCCTGGTCCGCAGGCTTTCAACTCAACGAATTCTCCGCCTCCGGCCTCGGTCGCGCTTACTCTGGTGAAGGCGCGATTGCTGATGATGCGGGCAACGCCAGCCGTAACCCGGCACTGATCACTATGTTTGATCGCCCGACCTTCTCCGGCGGCGCGGTGTTTGTCGATCCTGGCGTAGATGTAACCGGACGCTCTGCGATTGGCAACAACGCCAGTCAGGATAATATTGCACCGACAGCATGGGTGCCGAACCTGCACTTTGTTGCGCCGATTAACGATCAGTTTGGCTGGGGCGCATCCGTCACCTCCAACTACGGTCTGGCGACAGAGTTCAACAACAACTACACGGCTGGCTCAATGGGCGGTAAAACCGACCTTGAAACCCTGAACCTGAACCTCAGCGGCGCATACCGTCTTGATAACAACTGGAGCTTCGGCCTCGGTTTCGACGCTGTCTATGCACGCGCGAAAATTGAACGCTACGCGGGCGATCTGCCGCAGCAGGTTGACGCCGCGACGGGCGGTGCATTTGGCCTTAGCGGGCTGATTCCGCCAGATACCCAGATTGCGCATCTGAAAGGCAACGAGTGGGGCTTTGGCTGGAACGCCGGCATTCTGTATGAGCTGGATAAAAATAACCGTTGGGGTCTGACTTATCGCTCGGAAGTGAAAGTTGATTTCGATGGCGACTATAAGAGCAGCCTGCCGACAGCAGTGAATACGCTGGCACCCGCGCTCGGTCTGAACGGCCTGCCTTTTGCTACAGGCGGCGCGACGATTCCAGGTTCACTGACGCTTAACCTGCCGGAAATGTGGGAAGTATCGGGTTATAACCGTGTCGATCCGCAGTGGGCAATCCACTACAGCCTCGCTTACACCAGCTGGAGCCAGTTCCAGCAGCTGAAAGCGACGGGTAACCAGGGTCAGCAGCTCTTCTATAAAGAAGAGGGCTTTAAAGACGCCTACCGTATCGCACTCGGTACCACCTATTACATGGATGATAACTGGACCTTCCGCGGCGGTATCGCCTTTGATGACAGCCCGGTTCCGGCTGACAAACGCTCTATCTCCATTCCGGACCAGGATCGCCTGTGGCTGAGCACCGGTGCAACCTATGCATTTAATAAAGATGCATCAGTGGATGTCGGCGTCTCCTATATGCACGGTCAGAAAGTGAAGTTCACCGAAGGGCCGTACACTTTCAAATCTGAAGGTCGCGCCTGGCTGTACGGTGCCAACTTTAACTACGCCTTCTGATAAGCGCGTAGCGATAAAAAAAGGTGAGCTTCTGGCTCACCTTTTTTATTGGCTTTTATTCCGAGTCGATATCTTTTAAATCACCCTCAATCGCCTGTGCGTTCGGGTTCTCCTGCGGCTTCAGCTTACCGCCGTTGGCGATAAAGTCATGGCGCTGGAAGTAGGCTTCACGCACAAGGATATAGGGATCGGAGGACTGGCGCAGCAGGCCGTCGGAGTCAAGCAGTTGGGCACGCGATTCGATGCCTTCAACCGTCCATTTACCAACGGAGAGCGGCCAGGTGAGCCAGGAGAGCACCGGATAGAGCGTATCCGCCATATCGCCGCCATCTTCACGCAGGGTGAAGCTGCCATAGAACGGCAGTTGCATGTACGGGCCGTAACCCATGCCGTAGTGGCCCAGCGTGCTACCAAAACGGTGCGGCTCTTCGCGCTGCAGTTTCGGGTTTGACATCCCGGCCACATCCATCAAGCCGCCCATCCCCAATACGGTATTAAGGAAGAAGCGGGTGAAGTGAACCATCCCCTGATAAGGATTACCCTGCAGGAAGTAGTTCGCCATCACTGCCGGCTCTTCAAGGTTACTGGTGAAGTTGCTTAACCCGTTACGCGCCGGCTGCGGCACATAATCACGCCAGGCAACGGCAACCGGTCTGACAACATAGGGATCCAGCACATTGAAGTTGAAGTTATACATGGTGCGGTTAAACCCTTCTAACGGGTCCGAGCGCCCTTGCGTCTCGTTCGAGCTGGCGCAGCCGACCAGCACAGTGGTGGCCAGCGCAAGCGCCGACAGGCGGTATTTCATCATTCTCTCCCTGCAGAATACGGCCTTCTTCGAGGCCATTCATCAAATGCAACGCATTGTAACAGCGCGTCTTATGATGTCTATGTCGTGGACTGTGTGATTCACTTCAGCATAGCCGCAGTTGCCGGTGCGGCGTGTTAATAATCTTATACATTGTTTCCAGGCAATCTATCGCCTTTTTTGCTCTTCACTATAATTTCGGAGGATACCGCCCTGAATACAGGGAGAAAGCCGCTACGCTTAACGCACAAAAATCAATGAAGTGAGGCCTTCGTGGACAAAATAGAAGAAGAGAAGATCGACCAGCACAGCGATGATATGAAAGTCGAAAGCGAAGAGAAGCAGCGCGGCGAGGAGATAGAGGTTGATGAGGAGCATCTGCCCTCGCGGGCGATGGCGATCCATGAACATATTCGTCAGGATGGCGAAAAAGAGATGGAGCGCGACGCAATGGCGCTCTTCTGGTCAGCGATTGCCGCAGGCTTATCGATGGGCGCATCGTTACTGGCAAAGGGCATTTTTCATGTCCAGCTGGAGGGCATTCCCGGCGGTTTTTTGCTGGAAAACCTCGGTTACACCTTCGGCTTTATTATCGTCATTATGGCGCGTCAGCAACTCTTTACGGAGAACACCGTCACCGCCGTTCTGCCAGTAATGCAAAACCCAAGCTGGAAAAATATGGGCCTGCTCGGGCGGCTATGGGGCGTGGTGCTGCTGGGTAACCTGGTCGGTACCGCCGTTGCCGCATTCGCCTTTGAGTATATGCCGATCTTCGATGAGCCAACCCGCGACGCCTTTGTCAAAATCGGCATGGACGTGATGAAAAACACGCCGCTGGAGATGTTCTCCAACGCGATTATCTCCGGCTGGATCATCGCCACCATGGTCTGGATGTTCCCGGCAGCGGGTGCGTCAAAACTGGTGGTGATTATTTTAATGACCTGGCTGATAGCACTCGGCGACACCACCCATATCGTGGTCGGTGCCGTAGAGATCTTCTACCTGGTATTTAACGGTACGCTGCACTGGAGCGAATTCCTGTGGCCCTTCGCCCTGCCGACGCTCGCCGGGAATATTTGCGGCGGCACCTTTATTTTCGCCCTGCTCAGCCATGCACAGATCCGCAACGATATGAGCACCGCCCGCAAAGCGGAGGCGAAAGCCAAAGCGAAAGAGGAGAAACAAGCGCGTGGTGAGGCGTAATTTGTCAGCGACTGATAAATTACGGTGATATATCACATTGAGCAGTGAGCGCTGATTATCGCGGACTGGCACCCTCTAATGACCTTCCAGGGGTTGTCTGCTACACTCGCGGCATCAGCGACTCATTGCTCAGAATTATGTTTAAACGATTTTCTACTTACGCCTCTATTGGTTTATTAAATACCGCGCTGCACTGGCTTATTTTTTGTCTGTGCGTTTATGGTTTCTCCACGCGCCAGGCGCTGGCTAACCTTGCCGGCTTTATTGTTGCGGTCAGTTTCAGTTTTTTCGCGAATGCGAAATTCACCTTCAAATCATCAACCACTACCGGGCGTTACCTGATGTATGTCGGATTTATGGGCATGCTAAGCGTGGCAGTCGGCTGGCTTGCCGACAAATCCGGCATGCCGCCCATCGTGACGCTGATTCTCTTTTCCGCTATCAGCCTGGTATGCGGCTTCGCCTGGTCAAAGTTAATTGTTTTCAGGGATGCAAAATGAAAATCTCTTTGGTGGTGCCCGTCTTTAATGAAGAAGAGGCGATACCCATCTTTTATAAAACGGTGCGCGGCTTTGACGCGTTAAAGCCCTATACCGTAGAACTGGTTTTTATTAATGATGGCAGCAAAGATGCCACTGAAACCATTATTAATACCCTCGCGCTCTCCGATCCGCTGGTCGTGCCGTTATCTTTTACGCGTAATTTCGGCAAAGAGCCGGCGTTATTTGCCGGGCTTGAGCACGCAACGGGAGAGGCCATTATCCCGATAGATGTCGATTTGCAGGATCCAGTTGAGGTCATTCCCCATCTGATTACTAAATGGCAGGCGGGTGCCGATATGGTGCTGGCGAAGCGTAGCGATCGCTCAACCGATGGCCGCATGAAGCGCAAATCAGCAGAGTGGTTTTATAAGCTGCACAATAAAATCAGCTATCCGCAGATAGAAGAGAACGTCGGTGATTTTCGCCTGATGTCGCGGGAGGTCGTAGAAAATATCAAACTGCTTTCCGAACGTAATCTGTTTATGAAAGGCATCCTTTCTTGGGTTGGCGGCAACACCGATATTGTTGAATATATTCGCGCTGACCGCGTGGCCGGTAAGTCAAAATTCAATGGCTGGAAACTGTGGAATCTTGCGCTTGATGGCATCACCAGTTTCTCCACCTTCCCGCTGCGTATCTGGACCTATATCGGTCTTAGCGTCTCGTTGCTCTCCTTTTTCTACGCCATCTGGATGGTGATCGATAAGTTGTTATGGGGAAATCCGGTACCCGGTTATCCCTCTTTGATGACGGCGATCCTCTTTTTAGGCGGTATTCAGCTTATCGGCATAGGTATTCTTGGTGAATATATGGGACGCGTTTATACCGAAGTGAAAGAGAGACCGCGTTATCTAATTAAGAACAGAAAAAGAACCCTGGAACGTTAATTATTATGTTAGAGAAATCTTATAAAGTTCTGCTTATTGCGCTCGTTTTTGCGAGCCTGTTCGCCATTGAGTGGCTAACGCCGATTCACTCAGATGATTACCGCTACTATCTGTTGGGTATCTCCCCTGCCAGCCATTACCAATGGTATATGACCTGGAGCGGCAGGATCGTGGCAGATTACGCCAGCTCACTGATACTCATCACCCAGTCGCAATTTGTCTACGCTTTTTCAACCGCGTTTGCGGCTTTGGCCTTCTGTTATTTCATTGCCAAAACGCCGGGCAAAACCCTGCGCTGGCAAAAAAGCGATAATATTTTGCTGCCGCTGGTCTTCTGCACCTACTGGATAGCTAACCCTAACCTGGGGCAGACCACCTTCTGGCTGGTCGGTGCGGCCAACTATCTCTGGACAAACCTGTTTGTCGCCGCATGGATTTTTTATCTCTACCGCATCACCGTCGATAATATTAAAACCATTAATCCATTACTGATGGTGCTCGCTTTTATGGCGGGCTGCTCGAATGAGAGCGTGTCACCTTTTGTCGTGCTTCTCGCGCTGGTCGCCATTATTTATGAAATGGTCACAGCGAAATCGGTGGCCAAAAACAAAATTATTTATGCTCTTTCAGCGCTGGCGGGCTCCTGTACGCTGATCTTCTCGCCGGGTAATTTTGTGCGTGCGGCCAGTAAAACCTACTGGTACGGCAAACCGCTGCTGGAGCGTATTACCATTCACTTAACCGAACGAGTACACAACCATCTGGCGCTAATCTGGATTAGCTACGTTGTGCTGCTGCTGTTGGTGCTGGTTATTCTCTTTAATAAAGAGGTGAAAGCGAAAATTACCCGCCGCACGGTGCTGCCCGCTATCCTGACGGCGATTTTTGGCGTCGGCACGGTGCTGATTATGTTCGCCTCGCCCTCCTATCCGGACCGGGTCGTCAACGGCACCTTTATGTTTTTCCTGTTGACCATCGCTTTTATCGCCTACGGCATTTTAATGAGCGGTGTCAGAAAAGCCGTTATCTGCACGGCAATTGTCACACTGCTGTGCGCAGGCACTTTTGCCTGGTCATGGACGTTGATGCATAAAAGCTACACGCGTATTGCGCTGCAAGAGCAGGTGCGGATGAGCATTATCGAAAAAGAGTCCGCGCAGGGAAACAGAGAGATCACCATTCCTGATTACCACTTTATTAAAATGCAGAACAGCGGCGGTCAGTTTGGCCTGTTCCACGATCCTGAAATCTATGGCCAATATTTTGGTGTTGATAATATTTACCCGAAACGGTGGACTTTGATTACTCCGCTATCGCCAATGGTGAAGTTATCCGGCTTGCAGACAACATCACCGCCTACAGCAACGCGCAGGGTGATTTAATTATCATTAGCCCGCAGCCAATTACTCAGCCGGTCACCGTTGAAGTGGGTCACACGCACCGTACGCTCGCGGCAGAGAAACTGAAATCAACGGAAATCAATGGCGAGCACTGGTATTACAGCCATATTCCTGACGGTCATGTAGAAAAGGTCTCATTGTAATTTTTAGCCTCCCTACGCGGTAATGGTGGGGAGGTTTGCTTCTCTTCGGGCATTTAGCCTGGTTTTAGATTGACTTAATAACTCTTAAAATGCGTGTTAGCGACATCACAATAAAAAACACGTGGCAGTAAAAACTCATAAAATATGGATGATGTGATGACTGATAGAAATTTCTATTCAATACAGGCATTGAGGGCCTTCGCTGCGGTAATAGTGATGTGCTTTCATTTTAAAAGCTTTATTAATCAGTCATTTCAAGGCTGGGGCGATCGACTTTTTCTCAACGGTGATATCGGCGTCGATCTCTTTTTCGTCATCAGCGGGTTTATTATTTACTACATTACCCGCGACGACAACGGCGGTTTAACTTCTGCAAAGCTCTTCTTTATTAAGCGTTTTTGCCGTGTCTTCCCACCCTATTTCGCTATTACGCTGTTGGTGGCTGGCAGTAGCGTTGAGTCGTGGATGCAAACCGCCACTTCACTGCTGTTTATTCCGTTAGACACGACGCAAATCGCGCCCTGGTTTGGCGTGGCTAAACTGTTTGTTGGCTGGACGCTCAATTACGAATTTATTTTCTACACGCTGTTCACCCTCTGCATGTTGTTCAAAACGCGTAAAAACAGTGTGCTGTTTGTGATTGTGGCTCTGGCGGTCGCCATCCCTGCCTGGCTGCACAACGTGGCGATTTCACCCTCAAACCACTATAACTATCCGGGCTATCTCGCCACCCTCACCAATAGTTTGATGCTCGAATTTCTTGTCGGCACCTTTATCGGCTGGCTGGTGGTGAATAAAAAGATCACCTATGGCAAAGGTGTCAGCATTGCCTTAATCGTGCTTAGCTTCGCGCTGTTTCTCTTTATTCTGTTAACCCATTACAGCAAGATTGGCGGCCTCGGTTATATTCTCGCCGCCTTTGCACTGGTATTTTCCCTGACCAATCACGAAGCGCAGTACGCTTTTTGGGCACCGAAGCCGGTGCTCTATACCGGGAAAATTTCTTTCTCTCTTTACCTTGTGCATTACCGTGCGAAATCACTGCTCAGCAAAGCGCTGCACCATAATCAATCTGCCTGGGGCGGTTTAATGCTCTTTGTGCTCGCGGTGATCCTCTCATTTATCTTTGCCGTCATCTCTCACTATTTGTTAGAGAAAAAGCTCAGCTCTCTGTTCAGAAAGTACTTATTAAAAAAAGCCTGAACAGAAGGATGCCATCTCAGGATGGCATCCTTCCCCTACACCATATCGCCTCACGCTAAAACAAAAGAACAAAAACCTTGAAGCGCAGCAAACAGTTACGGTAGCATACGCACGCCAATTCACGGCCCCGCTCTGCGTCCCCTTAGTTAAATGGATATAACGAGCCCCTCCTAAGGGCTAGTTGCAGGTTCGATTCCTGCAGGGGACATACTGATATTCTGCCCCCGACCATTCCCCTTTATTCACACTCCTTCCAGCGCATACTTTTTAATTTTGCGATAGAGCGTGGCAATACCAATCCCCAGCACATCTGCTGCCTGCTTTTTATTTCCGTAGCGCGAAAGCGCGTCACAGATCATCTGCCGCTCCATCTCCTCCAGCGCCGTGACGCTCTCTGCCCGCCCTTCGGCAGCCGAGGAGTTGACGCGCTCGCTCGATACACTGACGTTGTCGCTGCTCAACAGATTGGGCGGCAAAAGCGAGATATCGATAACCTCCCCGGAGGGCACAACATTGACCAGATACTCCATCAGATTGCTCAGTTCACGGATATTGCCCGGCCAGCGATAGCGCTGCAGAAAGGCCACCACCTCCGGCGCAACGCCGGGATAGACCAGATCCAGCCGGTGCGTATGCAGATGAAGAAAGTAGTGGATCAGCAGTTCAATATCCTGCTGGCGCTCGCGCAGCGGCGGTAATCGTAGCGGGATCACATTCAGGCGATAGTAGAGATCTTCGCGGAATTTACCCTCGGCAATAACCTGTGCAAGGTTTTGATTGGTCGCGGAGATAATACGAATATCTACCGGCACCGGGTGGCAGGCGCCCACTGGCTGCACTTCCCGCGACTCAATGGCGCGCAGCAGCTTCACCTGCAGGGTTAATGGCATATCGCCAATCTCATCGAGAAACAGGGTGCCATGATTTGCCGCCTGAATAAGACCCGTTTTGCCATTAGCCGATGCGCCGGTAAACGCGCCTTTAACGTAGCCGAACAGCTCGCTCTCCAGCAGATGCTCAGGGATCGCCGCGCAGTTGATGGCGACGAAAGGTTTGACGCTGCGGTCGCTCAGCTTATGGATCGCTCTGGCGACCACCTCTTTTCCAGTACCGCTCTCGCCAACAATCATCACGCTTGAGGGGACGGGCGCGACGCGGTGAATCAGCTTTTTCAACTGCTGCATCGGGCGGCACTCTCCGATCAGGCTCTCAATTAAGGGCTCCTCGTGGGCAGCGCTTAATTCTGCTGATGAGTGGGACTGGTGAAAAGCCATTAAAAATAACCACTGATCCTGAACCGCATGCAGCTGACCGATAATAAGCTCTTTCTTATCATCGAATGAAACGACGTGCAGCATATGACCGTGGCGGAAATGGTCCTCAAAGCTCAGAGGACGAAAATGTATACTCTTGCCGATCATATTTCCCGCTGACGCACCGATAATTTTCAGCGCCGAAGGGTTAGCGAATTTAATTTTATGATCGTGGCCGACCACCAGCACGCCCTGATCCATAAATTCAATCATGGTCAAAAAGACTTTCTGAATATTATCGTTGCTGGAGAGATCCTGAAGAAAACGTGAAACAAATATCGACGAGACGTGGCGAACATAATCGGAGAAGGCCTGAATATTATCGTTGATGCGAACTTGCTGCTCATGGGTTAATGCCACCAGGCTAATCACCCCAACACACTGCCCATGATAGATAACCGGGGTGCCGATAAAGGCTTTCTCTTTACAGTTCGCTTTGCTGTGGCAGCCATTACAGAAGGGATCGAAGCGGGAGTGGGTAACCACTTTCTCCTTTTTTGTCTCAACAATGTGGCGCAATAGTTGTGAACTTGTATTTAATTTACGCCCAATTTGCGTATCAAAAATTCCCGTTCCGGCGACCCTGCATAATGAATTATCAACAATTTCCACTTCCAGTTGCAGAACGCTCGCCAGCATTCCGGCGAATTTTTGTATCTTAGGTTGAATCTGCATCAAAATGGAGGGCGTGGTGGATGGAATCATAATCGTCCTTATTTATTGCTCACAAACTTTTAACAGCATCTTTCCGCTCTGCTTTCCGTCGTTGCAGGATAACACTCCCCTTCGCGTATTACGGAATAACCACACCCAACCGCTTTGTGACGAATGGTAAATATGTAATAGCTATCACATTTCGCTATCAATATGATAATTCCGCGGCGTAGTTTATCAATTTAGCGGTTATTTCCCGGCTATTTTTCCCGCACGTCCCTTTTCGCCTTTACCTCGCCACCGCATCGTCTGTTCACTCGCCTCAGCGTATTGCTTCTTTTCTGCGCAATCTTGCAAGAATCCGTGATATGGCTCGCATAATCCCGGCCCTTTACCCGCCATCCAGCACAGCCTGTGGGAAGTGGCACACTTATTGTTAGGGTGCCACTACACGCTGGCCGTCGCGCGTCACACTCCCCCTGCAACCGCACCGCCATGCGTAAGCCCGTCATTCTTAATCAGGATTGCAAAATGAAAACTGTTAATGAATTAATCAAGGAGATCCGCACCCTTCACTCGCATCTGCATGAGAAAGATTTTCTGCTGACGTGGGAGCAGTCACCGGATGAGCTGAAGCAGGTGCTTGATGTCGCCGCGGCACTGAAGGCGCTGCGTGCAGAGAATATCGCCACCCGCGTGTTCAAAAGCGGGCTGGGCATTTCGGTGTTCCGCGATAACTCCACCCGCACCCGCTTCTCCTATGCCTCGGCGCTGAATCTGCTCGGCCTCGCGCAGCAGGATCTTGATGAGGGAAAATCGCAGATTGCCCACGGCGAAACGGTGCGTGAAACCGCCAATATGATCGCCTTCTGCGCGGACGCCATCGGCATTCGTGACGACATGTATCTCGGTGCCGGTAACGCCTATATGCGGGAAGTGGGTGAAGCGCTGGATGACGGCCATAAACAGGGCGTGCTGCCGCAGCGTCCGGCGCTGATTAACTTACAGTGCGACATTGACCACCCGACCCAGTCGATGGCGGATCTCGCCTGGCTGCGCGAACACTTCGGCTCACTGGAGGCATTGAAGGGCAAAAAAATCGCCATGACCTGGGCCTACTCGCCAAGCTATGGCAAACCCCTCTCGGTGCCGCAGGGGATCATCGGCCTGATGACGCGTTTTGGAATGGATGTCACCCTCGCGCACCCCGAAGGGTACGACCTGATCCCGGATGTGATTGAAGTGGCAAAAAGCAATGCCGCAGCCTCGGGCGGCAGCTTCCGCCAGGTCAATGATATGGCAGAAGCGTTTAAGGATGCCGATATCGTCTACCCGAAATCCTGGGCGCCCTACACCGTAATGGAGCAGCGCACGGACTTGCTGCGCGCCAGCGATCATCAGGGGCTGAAAGCGCTGGAGCAGCACTGCCTGGCGCAGAACGCCCGCCATAAAGAGTGGGAGTGTACCGAGGCGCTGATGGCGACCACCCGCAACGGCGAAGCGCTCTATATGCACTGCCTGCCAGCGGATATCAGCGGCGTCTCCTGCGACGAAGGCGAAGTCGCGGCTGAAGTGTTCGAAAAATACCGCATTGCCACCTACAAAGAGGCGAGCTGGAAGCCCTACATCATCGCCTCGATGATCCTCTGTCGCAAATATGCCGAGCCGGGCCAGCTACTGGAACAGCTGTTTACCGACGCGCAAAAACGCATTTTGTAACCGTCCGGCAGCCCGGTCGGCCACTTACTGTTTCTGACATTATGGAGAAGGTTAGAACATGTCCGCACTTCCATTGCGTATCAATATTGCAGAAAACCACTTCTTTACCGGCGAAGCCTCGCCGCGCTTCACCCGCCAGCAGGCACAGCAGGCGCGCCAGTTTCACCAAAAACTGGCGGGCTATCAGCCCACTCCGCTCTATGCCCTGAACGCGCTGGCGGCGTGCGTCGGTGTCGATACGATTCTGGTGAAAGATGAGTCGCAGCGCTTCGGCCTTAATGCCTTCAAAATGCTCGGCGGCGTTTACGCCATCGCGCAGCTGTTATGCGAGAAATATCATCTTGATATCAACGCCTTCTCGTTTGAGCACTTCAAAGCAAGCAGCAAGGAGAAGCTCACCTTCGCCACCTGCACCGATGGCAACCATGGGCGCGGCGTCGCCTGGGCGGCGCAGCAGCTTGGGCAGAACGCCGTGATCTATATGCCGAAAGGCTCCGCGCAGGCGCGAGTCGATGCCATTCTGCGCCTCGGGGCTGAGTGCATCGTCACCGATATGAATTACGACGATACCGTGCGCTTTACCCTGCAACGGGCGCAAAAAAATGGCTGGGAGGTGGTGCAGGATACCGCGTGGCCTGGCTACACCAAAGTTCCCACCTGGATTATGCAGGGCTACGCCACACTGATTGATGAAGCGATCGAACAGATGGCCGCGATGGGCTCACCCCACCCCACTCACGTTTTCCTGCAAGCGGGCGTCGGCGCAATGGCAGCCAGCGTGCTGAACTACCTCGCCGACATCTTCGACGCCCGGCATCTGCACAGCGTGATTATTGAGCCGGAGCATGCCGACTGCCTCTACCGCTCCGCCGTAAAGGGGGAGATCGTCAAGGTAGGCGGCGAGATGGAGACCATTATGGCGGGCCTCGCCTGCGGCGAACCCAACCCGCTCGGCTGGACGATCCTGCGCAACTGCGCCAGCCAGTTTATCGCCTGTGAAGACGCCGTCGCCGCGCTGGGCATGCGTGTGCTCGGCCATCCGCTGGGCGACGATCCGCGCATCATCTCCGGCGAATCCGGCGCCGTTGGCGCGGGCCTGCTCGCCGCTATCCCGCTGCACCCACAGGGCGAGTCGCTGAGAAAAAGCTTACAGCTTAATCGCGACTCGGTGGTGCTGCTGATCAGCACCGAAGGCGATACCGATGCGCAGCACTATCGCGAGGTGGTGTGGGCAGGCAAGCATCCGGCGGCTGAATAATTACACCGGCGTCAGCGCCGCTCCCGCCAGGCGGCAAGCGTCATAACAGGAGAAGAGAGCGATGGCTAAAGCTATCCCGTTTAAGCAGATTGTTGAAAAAGCACACCTCTACGAAGCGGAGATGACACGCTTCCTGCGCGATATGATCGCCATCCCCAGCGAAAGCTGTGATGAGAAGCGTGTCGTTCACCGCATTAAAGAGGAGATGGAGCGCGTCGGCTTCGACAAAGTGGAGATCGACCCGATGGGCAACGTGCTCGGCTATATCGGCCACGGCCCGCGGCTGCTCGCCATGGATGCGCATATTGATACGGTCGGCGTCGGCAATATCAAAAACTGGGGCTTTGATCCCTATCACGGGATTGAAACCGATGAGCTGATCGGCGGGCGCGGTGCCTCCGATCAAGAGGGCGGCATGGCCTCGATGGTCTATGCCGGGAAGATCATTAAAGATCTTGGCCTTGAGGATGAGTACACCCTGCTGGTGACCGGCACCGTGCAGGAGGAGGATTGTGACGGACTTTGCTGGCAGTACATTATCGAGCAGTCCGGCATTCGCCCGGAGTTTGTCGTCAGCACTGAACCGACCGATTGCCAGATCTATCGCGGCCATCGCGGGCGCATGGAGATCCGCGTCGATGTGCATGGCGTCAGCTGTCATGGCTCCGCGCCGGAGCGCGGTGATAACGCCATCTTCAAAATGGCTCCGATTCTCAACGAACTGGAGAAGCTGTCGCAACGTCTGGGACATGACGATTTTCTCGGCAAAGGCACGCTCACCGTCTCCGAGATCTTCTTTACCTCGCCAAGCCGCTGCGCGGTGGCGGATAGCTGCGCCATCTCTATCGATCGCCGCCTCACCTGGGGCGAAAGCTGGGAAGGCGCGCTGGAGGAGATCCGCGCGCTACCGGCGGTGAAAAAGGCCGAAGCGGTAGTGTCGATGTACAGCTATGACCGCCCGTCGTGGACCGGGCTTATCTATCCTACCGAGTGCTACTTCCCGACGTGGAAAGTGGAGGAGGATCACTTCACGGTGCGCGCGCTCTACAACGCCTATGAGGGGTTGTTCGGCAGCGCGCCGGTGGTCGATAAGTGGACCTTCTCCACCAACGGCGTCTCAATTATGGGACGGCACGGCATTCCGGTTATCGGTTTTGGCCCCGGTAAAGAGCCGGAAGCCCATGCGCCGAATGAGAAGACCTGGAAGTCGCATCTGGTCACCTGCGCGGCGATGTATGCCGCGATCCCGCTGAGCTGGCTGGCGACTGCGTAGCTTGTCGATGTCACGCCCGCCTGATTTCGCGGCGGGCGTTCTGGAGTCTCTATGCGCGTACTGATTAAAAATGGCCTTATCGTCAACGCTGACAAGAGAGCCTGCGCGGATCTGCTTATCGATGCCGGGCGGGTTAAGCAAATTGCCAGCACGATTGAGGCCGATGCCTCCTGCAAGGTGATTGATGCCACGGGCTGTTATGTGATGCCCGGCGGCATCGATGTTCACACCCATTTCAATATTGATACCGGGCTTGCCCGCAGCTGCGACGACTTCTTTACCGGCACCCGCGCGGCGGCCTGCGGCGGCACCACTACGGTGGTCGATCATATGGGCTTTGGCCCGCCCGGCTGCCATCTGCGCCACCAGCTCGGGGTTTACCATAACTATGCCGCCTATAAAGCAGTGATCGACTACAGCTTTCACGGCGTGATCCAGCATGTGAATCACGGCATTCTGGATGAGATCCCGATGATGGTGGAGAGCGGCATCAGCAGTTTCAAGCTCTATCTCACTTATCAGTACAAGCTGAACGATGATGAGATTTTGCAGGCGATGCGCCATCTGCATCTGGCGGGCGCGCTGACCACCGTCCACCCGGAGAACGATGCCGCCATCGCCCAGCGCCGCGCGGCGTTTCTTAATGCCGGGAAAACCGCGCCGCGCTACCACGCCCTGAGCCGCCCGCCGGAGTGCGAAGCGGAAGCGATCGCCAGAGTGATTAATCTCGCGCGGCTTGCCGGCGACGCGCCGCTCTATATCGTGCACCTCTCCAATCAGCTGGGGCTGGAGTACCTGCGTCTGGCCCGCGCGCAACAGCAGCCGGTGTGGGTAGAGACCTGCCCGCAGTATCTGCTGCTCGACGAGCGCTGCTACGAACGCCAGGATGCGCTGAAGTATCTGCTCAGCCCGCCGCTGCGTAACGCCCGCCACAACGATGCGCTGTGGAGCGGCATTGCCGATGGCGCGATTGATACCGTCGCTACCGATCACTGCGCTTTTTCGCTGACTCAGCGCCAGACCCTCTCCGGCGGCGATTTCAGCCGCTGCCCGAACGGGCTACCGGGGGTGGAAAACCGCCTGCTGCTGCTCTTCTCCTATGGGGTGATGACCGGGCGTATTTCGCCCGAACGCTTTGTGGCGCTTACCAGCGCCAACCCGGCGAAATTGTTCGGCATGTGGCCGCAAAAGGGGCTATTGGCTCCCGGCGCGGATGGCGATGTGGTGATTATCGATCCGCAGCGCACCACCACCATTCGCCACGACCGGCTGCATGACAATGCGGACTACTCGCCGTGGGAGGGGTTTATCTGTCAGGGGGCGATCCGCCAGACCCTGTCGCGCGGGCGGGTGATCTTCGATAACGGCGTATTCACCGGCGTTGCTGGCCAGGGGCGCTTTTTACGCCGCCAACCCTTTCAGCCGCTTACGCTGCCGTCAGCGGAACCGTTGCTACAAGAGAGTGTGCTATGAAGAAAAAGATTGTTCTCGCCCTCGGCGGAAATGCGCTCGGGTGCGATCTCGCCGGGTAGATGCAGGCGCTACAGCAGACTGCACAAACAATAGCGGAACTGGTCGCCCAGGGGCACCAGGTGGTGATCACCCACGGTAACGGCCCGCAGGTGGGCATGATCACTCTCGCCTTCGAGGCCGCCGCCAGAACCGAGGCACACACGCCGATGCTGCCGATGTCGGTCTGCGTCGCCCTGAGCCAGGGCTATATTGGCTACGATCTGCAAAATACCCTGCGCGAAGCCCTGCTCGCCCGTAACCTCGATATTCCCGTCGCCACGGTGATAACCCAGGTGGAAGTGGCGGCGGGCGATGCCGCCTTCAGCCAGCCGGACAAACCGATTGGCTCCTTCTTTTCCGAAGCTGAAGCGCAGGCGCTTATCCGCCAGGGTTACACCATGAAGGAGGATGCCGGGCGCGGCTACCGGCGGGTTGTCGCCTCGCCAAAACCGGTCGATATCATTGAAAAAGAGACGGTAAAAGCGCTGATGGCCGCGGGTCAGGTGGTGATCACCTGCGGCGGCGGCGGTATTCCGGTGGTACGTGAGGGCAGCATCTGCGCGGCGTCAGCGCGGTGATCGATAAAGACTGGGCCAGCGCCACGCTCGCCGCCATGATCGATGCAGATATGTTGATCATTCTCACCACCGTGGAGAAAGTGGCGCTGCACTTCGGCAAGGCCAACCAGCAGTTGCTCGATACGCTCTCCGTCAGGAATGCGGAGCGTTTTATCGCCGAAGGTCACTTCGCCGCAGGTTCAATGCTGCCAAAAGTGGAGGCCGCCGTCGCCTTTGCCCACTCGCGGCCTGGCCGCCAGGCGCTGATCACCGAGCTACGCCAGGCGAAAGCGGGCATTGAGGGGAAAACCGGCACGCTGATTAGCCAGTAACCGGCGGCCGGGCGTGCCCGATCAGCTCACCGCAATGGGCGTTTCACTCTGTTGCTGCGCGGGCGTATTGAGGCCGAGCAGCCCGCCCGCCGCGCGGTTTTTCACCTGCAGGATCTCCGCCAGCACGCTGATGGCAATCTCCTGCGGCGTCTCGGCGCCAATGTCATACCCTACCGGCGCGCGCAGGCGGGCAAGCGCGCTGTCGCTGACGCCCGCATCGCGCATCTGGCGCAGAAAGGATTGCACCTTACGCCGGCTCGACAGTAGCCCGAGCCACGCCACCGGCTGGTCAATCAGCAGCTCCAGCGCCTCGCGATCCTGGTTATGGGTGGCGATCAGCACGTAGTCCTGCGGCTGAATTGCGAGGTTGTCGATCACCTCGACGAAAGTTTGCCCATACACCAAGCGAATGGAAGGGAGAAAAGCATCAGAGGTAAGGCTCTGAAGATAGGTGTCGCCAACGGCGATATCAAACCCGAGCGGCACCGCAGCGTGCGCCATTGCGCGGTTAACGTGGCCTGCGCCAACCAGCACCAGCCGGGGGCGCAGGCCATGCACGCTGATATGTACCGTCATTGCGCCGCCGCAGTCCGAGCCGACCGCATTTTGCCCGCTGCGCGCCATACGGCCATGAAAGACGCGGGCGGTTTTCTCCCGCAGCGCCTCCAGCGCCTCGTTAATAACGTGGCGCTCAATCACGCCGCCGCCGATGGTGCCGATGATCGTGCCGTCATCGCGAATCAACATCTGCGCAGTGTGCCGGGGGGCTGACCCACGGCTGTCAATAATCTGCGCCAGGGCAAAAGGCCGGTTCTGCTCTTCAAGTTTTGCTGCTTCTGCAAAAATCGTCATAACATCCTCAAGGTTATTTAGTCCGCGCGTGGCACGCTTTTTCACCTTTGAGTAATGCAATATTTATACTCGTCTGCCGTTTTATTTTTTAAAGCGTGAGCCGCGTCGTAAACGAACCTGATATTTGCCTGAAGACTAATCAGTAATAACCACGCTAATACGCAGCGGCGGGCGGGAAATTATCACTCTGATAGTTTCTCTGCGGTTTTTGAGAAAATAAAAATCACGCTGACCTGAGGATTGCCTGATACTCACCCTCGAAATAAACCCAACCGCCAGGACTTTAGATACACCTCACACTTTCATGCTCTTTCAACCACTTAAACCAGGAGTGGTGTGATTGTTGCTTTCTCTCCCCTCGCCGCTGCGATGAAAAATAGTGCGGCAATGTCGTTTATCTGAATAAGCCAGAGGAGAGGGTTATGGGAGATATTATGCGCCCCGTGCCGTTTGAGGCGCTGCTGACGCGTATTTTTGCGGAGTATCAGAGCCAGCGGTCAATATTTGGCATTCCTGAACAACAATTCTATTCAGCCGATCGTTCGCGGCCCATTACGGTATTTGGCGAAACCTGCGCCACCCCGCTTGGCCCCGCCGCCGGACCGCATACACAGCTGGCGCAAAATATTATTACCGCCTGGCTGACGGGCGGGCGTTTTATCGAATTAAAAACCGTGCAGATCCTCGATCGCCTTGAGATTGAAAAGCCCTGTATTGATGCCGCAGATGCCGGTTTTAATACCGAGTGGTCGACGGAGTTCACCCTGGCAAAGGCCTGGGATGAGTACCTGAAAGCCTGGTTTGTGCTGCATCTGCTTGATGCGGTGTTCCCGCAGACGCCGAGAACAGAAGAGAAATCGTTTATTTTCAATATGAGCGTCGGCTACAACCTTGAAGGCATCAAGCAGCCGCCGATGCAGACCTTTATCGCCCGCATGATGGATGCCTCGGCGGAGCCAAAATTTCACCTCTATCGCACCACCCTGCATCACTGCCTGAATAACGCCGACTTTCTCGCCCGCCTGCCGAATCATGCCCGCTCGGCCAGGCTGCAATCGCTCTCGGAGCGCATTCCCGCCACGCTGGTGCAGGGTGTCACGCTCTCCACCATGCATGGCTGCCCGCCGGATGAGATTGAAGCCATCTGCCGCTATATGCTGGTGGAGAAGCGGCTCAACACCTTCGTCAAACTCAACCCGACCCTGCTGGGCTACGGGCGCGTACGCGAGATCCTCGACCGCTGCGGCTTTGAGGAGATTGTGCTTAATGAAGAGTCCTTCGCCCACGACTTACAGCTTGCCCCGGCGGTGGCGATGCTGACGCGGCTGATGGCGCTGGCAGTCGAACAGCAGCGCGGCTTCGGCGTCAAGCTGACCAACACCCTCGGCACAGTCAATACCCGCGGCGTGTTACCGGGCGGCGAGATGTATATGTCCGGGCGCGCCCTCTTCCCGCTCGCCATCAATGTTGCCGCCCGGCTCTCTCGCGCCTTCGATGGCAAGCTGCCGATCTCCTACTCCGGCGGTGCCAGCCAGCTCACCATCCGCGATATCTTCGAGACCGGCATTCGCCCAATCACACTGGCAACGGATCTGCTGAAACCGGGCGGCTATCTGCGCCTCACCGCCTGCCTGCGCGAGCTGGAGCAGGCGCAGGGCTGGGAGATGACCGCTATTGATGTCGCGCGGCTCGATGCGTTGGCCGAACGCGCCATCACCATGGAGTACACGCAGAAAGGGTGGAAGCCGGACGATCGCATCGAGGTCGCCAGCCCGCTGCCCGCCACCGACTGCTATGTTGCGCCATGCGTTAACGCCTGCGCCATCAAACAGGATATCCCGGAGTATATTCGCCTGCTTGGCGAGGGCCGCTACGCCGATGCGCTGGCGTTGATTTACCAGCGCAATGCGCTCCCGGCCATGACGGGGCATATCTGCGATCACCAGTGTCAGTACAACTGCACGCGGCTGGATTATGAGAGCGCGGTGAATATTCGTGAGCTGAAGAAGGTCGCGCTGGAAAAGGGGTGGGAAGCGTACCAACGCCGCTGGTATAAACCGGCAGGCTCCGGCTCGCGCCATCCGGTAGCGGTGATCGGTGCCGGGCCTGCCGGGCTGGCGGCCGGCTACTTTCTCGCCCGTGCCGGGCATCCGGTGACGCTGTTTGAGCGCGAAGCCAGCGCCGGTGGCGTGGTGAAAAATATCATTCCGCCATTTCGTATTCCGCCGGAGCTGATTGAGCACGATATTGATTTCGTGGTGCAGCACGGCGTGAAGATCGTCTATGGCTGCGATCCGCACCTGACCATCGGGCAGTTACAAAAGCAGGGTTTTCACTATGTGCTGGTGGCGACCGGCGCGGATAAAAGCCACGCGGTGGCGCTGGGCGGCGATAACCCGAATATTCACGCCTCGCTGGCGTTTTTGCGCGCCTTTCATCGCGGCGAGCCTTTGCAGCCCGGTAAACATGTGGCGATTATCGGCGCAGGCAACACGGCGATGGATTGCGCCCGCGCGGCGCTGCGCATACCGGGCGTTGAGCGTGCCACCGTGGTTTACCGTCGCTCGCGCAAAGAGATGCCCGCCTGGCGCGAAGAGTATGAAGAGGCGCGCCGTGCAGGGGTGGAGTTTGCGTGGCTGAGCAACCCGGAGCAGTTTGCGCCAGACGGCACGTTGACGCTGCGCGTAATGCAGCTCGGTGAGGCCGATGCCACAGGGCGACGCCAGCCGCTGGCCACAGACAAAACGCGCACCATGCAGGTCGATAGTGTCATTACCGCCATCGGCGAGCAGCAGGATAACGCGGCGCTGGCGGCATTCGGCCTGCCCGTTGATGAAAAGGGCCGCGTGGCGGTCAATGCCGAGGGTGAAACGCGCCTCGCCAACGTCTTTTTAATTGGCGATGTGCAAAATGGCCCGGCGTCGATTGTCGCTGCCATCGGCAATGCCCGGCAGGCAGCGGAGGCGATCCTCGCACGCGAAAGTCTCGCCAGCCATCAACAGAGCAAATACTGGAGCAATGTCGATCCGGCGGAGATTTACCAGCGCAAAGGCGACATCGCCCTGGCGCAGGCGGATAAGGCGGATCGGGAGAGCTTTGTCGCCCAGGAGGCGAGCCGTTGCCTGGCCTGCAACTACATTTGCAGCAAATGTGTCGATGTCTGCCCGAACCGGGCGAATATCTCGCTGCCGATCCCCGGCTTCAACAACCGTTTCCAGACCCTGCATCTGGATGCCTGGTGCAACGAGTGCGGCAACTGCGCGCAGTTCTGCCCATGGCAGGGCAAGCCCTATCAGGACAAAGTGACCCTCTTCAGCCTCGAAGAGGATTTCCTCACTAGCCACAATCCCGGCTTTTTCATCGACAACCAGCGCGTCTATATCCGCCAGCATAACCAGCAGTGGCAGTTGGATATCGATGCGGATGGCCATTTCGGCCATGTGCCGCCGCAGCTGGAGGCGATGTGCCGCATTATCGGCCACATCCATGAGCACTATCACTATCTGCTTAGCGAGGTAGAACAATGAGTCTCACCATCCTGAAAAATGCCACCGCCGCGCAGCTCTTCCCGGCGAAAGTGTGGCAGCAGGTCGATATCGCAATTAAAGATGATCTGATCCTCGCGGTCGACAGCGGGCTGGAGGAGCGCTATATGGGCGCGAAGGTGATTGAGATGCAGGGTCGGCTGGTGATGCCCGGCCTGGTCTGCGCCCATAACCACTTCTACTCCGGTTTATCGCGCGGGATTCAGGCGAAAATCGCCCCCAGCCCCGATTTTATCTCGACGCTGAAAAACCTCTGGTGGCGGCTCGACCGCGCCATCGATGCCGAGTCGCTCTACTACAGCGCGCTTATCTGTGCGCTGGAAGCGGTGCGCAGCGGCTGCACTACGGTTATCGATCATCACGCTTCGCCGGGGTATATCGCTGGTTCGCTCAGCCAGCTGCGCCGCGCTTTTCTTACCGTCGGGTTGCGCGGTATGACCTGCTTTGAGACCACCGACCGCAACGGGGGGCTGCGCGAGGTGTGTAAAGGCGTGGAGGAGAATATCCGCTTTGCCAAAGAGATCGACGCCGCGCGGCAAAGAGAGCAGGAACCTTATCTGGTCGAGGCCTGTATTGGCGCGCATGCGCCCTTCACCGTGCCGCACGAAGGGCTGGTGATGCTCAGTGAGGCGCGAAAAGCGACCGGGCGCGGGCTGCATATTCATGTCGCCGAGGATCGCTATGATGTCGCCCATAGCCATCACCACTACGGAAAAGATCCGCTAGAGCGGCTGGCAGCGTATGACCTGCTTGATGACAAAACCCTTGTCGCCCACGGGCTCTATCTCTCCGATATCGATATCTCGCTGCTCAATGCCCACGACGGTTTTCTGATCCATAACGCCCGTTCAAACATGAATAACCACGTCGGCTATAACCACCGGCTGGCGCAGTTCCGCCATTTTGCGCTCGGCACTGACGGCATCGGCTCCGATATGTTTGAAGAGCTAAAGTTCGCCTTCTTCAAGCACCGCGATGCGGGCGGCGCGCTGTGGCCCGACAGCTTTGCCCGCGCGCTCTATAACGGCAATGAGGTGCTGAACCGCAACTTTAACGCCCGCTTTGGCCGTATCGAGGCGGGGTATAAAGCGGATTTGACCATCTGCGACTATCTGCCGCCGACGCCGCTGGTTGATGCGAATGTCGCCGGGCATCTGGCGTTTGGCCTCAGTTCCAACAGCGTGCACAGCGTGATGGTGAACGGCAGGATGATTTACCAGGATCGCCGCTTTACCCTCGACTGCGCGCCGCTGTTTGCCGAGGCGCAGGCGGTGGCGAAACGGCTGTGGGCAAGGATGGATGCCCTGAACTGACCCCGCCAGCCCGCCCGTGGGTGCAAGCCGGGCGGGCAGGCGCTACACGGTAGGGTTGAGTGGTTTGCCCGATCCGCACAGGAGAGAGAACTCATGAAAGAGAGTGCTATGGCGGCTTCGGCCGCATCCGTTGATGAGGTTCTGCCCGTTACGCAGATGTTTTTTTATGGCCTGCAACACGTGTTGGTGATGTATGCCGGTGCGGTGGCGGTGCCGCTAGTGGTGGGCAACGCGGTCGGGCTGCCTGCGGAACAGATTATTTTGCTTATCAGCGCCGATCTGTTTATTTGCGGCGGCGCAACGCTGATGCAGTCGCTGGGGGTGACGCAGTGGCTTGGCTGTCGGCTGCCGTTGATCCAGGGCTGCACCTTCGCCGCGCTGATCCCGATGGTGCTGATTGGTAAGGAGTATGGCCTCGGCGGCATCTCCGGGGCGGTGATTATCTCGGGGATCTTTATCCTCTGCTGCGCACCGTGGATCAGTAAGCTGATCCGCTTTTTCCCCAGAGTGGTGATGGGCAGTATCGTCACGCTTATCGGCCTGTCGATTCTCCCCGTCGCCGGTGGCTGGGTCGGCGGCGGCGCAAGCGATATGCACGGCTTTGGCGACCTGATTTCGCTCCTGATGGCCGCCGTGACGCTGGTGGTGATCCTCAATATCTACACCTTTGCCTCCGGGGTGATTAAAAACACCTCGGTGCTGATTGGACTAGTGGTCGGCACGCTACTGTGGAGTGTGTTTAAACCGCTCGATTTTCAGCTGGTGCAGGCGACGCCCTGGCTGCATCTGCCGCAGGCGTTGCCGTTTGCGAAACCGGAGTTTCACCTGCTGCCCGTCGCCCTGCTGTCGATGGTAATGGTGGTGGTGATGGTGGAAACCATGTCGTCGATGATGGCGACCGGCGATATTGTCGGTAAAAACGTCGATGCGCGGATGCTGCGTAACGGCCTTAACACCTGCGGGCTGGCAACCATGATCTGCGGGCTGTTTAACCTCTTCCCCTATGCCGCCTTTGCGCAAAACGTCGGGCTTATCGGCCTCACCGGTGTGCGCAGCCGTTTTGTCGTCGCCATGTCGGGCGTGATTTTGATGCTGATGGGGCTGTTTGCCAAACTGGCGGCGCTGGTGGTGTTAATCCCCAAACCGGTGCTGGGCGGCGCGGGGATTGTGATGTTCGGCATGGTTGCCGTCTCGGGCATTCGCACCCTCGGGCAGGTCGATTATCGCAACAACAATAACGGCATGGTGGTGGCGCTGACGCTCGGGCTGGGGATGATGCCGGTGCTGGTGCCGACGCTGTTTACCCAGTTTCCGCCGACGGTGCAGCTGTTTCTGCATAGCGGCATCACCATCGGCACGCTGACGGCAATTGTCGCCAACCTGACCCTCAACGGCAGCGCGCCGTTTAAATTCTCCCACCACGCCCCCTCCCCGATCCGCTGCCGCCCAGCGCCGCCGCGCGCAATGTGGCGGTGCGCACGGTGAGAATGTGGCTGCTGCTGCGCAAAGTGCAAAAAGAGCGGCAGGAGAAAGCGTGATGCACTCGCCCCGGCGGGCTGCCCTACACTGCCCGCCGCTGCGTGCCCAGCGCCAGTAACAGCAGGCAGATCGCCACCGAGACGGCCAGATTACAGAGCATGCCCGCGACAAACGCCGATGCGTACTGCCCCGCCTGCGCAACTGACCCGGCATCGCTCAGGGCGGCATTGAACAGCATCGCCACTACCGCCACGCCCAGCGCGGCACCGACCTGCTGGACGGTGGAGATGATGCCGGACGCCATGCCGGATTGCGCTTCGTCAACGTAGCCGAGCACCAGATTGAGCAGCGGCGTCATGATCGCCCCTGCCCGGCGCCGACAATCACCAGCACCGGGATCAGGGTAACGGGGTTCAGCTGCGCCCCCGCCATCGCCACCTGGGCAATCAGCGCGGCAATAAATAGCGCATAGATCAGCGCCCCGCCGATAATCGCCCGGATCCCCCAGCGCGCCGCCAGCCTCGGTGCGGCGAGTGATGCCAGCACAAAACCGACGCTACAGGGTGCAAAAATCAGCCCTGCCTGTAACGGGTCCAGCCCAAACCCGTTTTGCACCAGCAGAGCAAAGCAGAGAAAGAAGGAGCTGGAGGTGGAGTAGACCAGCAGCACCAGCATTACGCCGAGCGCGACATGGCGTTGCGCCAGCAAACGCATATCCACCAGCGGCCATAAGCCTGCAATCCGACGCTGCTCCTGCTGGCGATAAAAGATCACTAACAGCACCACTGCCGCACCCAGTGAGCAGAGCGTCCACGCGGGCCAGCCCTGGGTTGGCCCTCGATCAACGGCACCAGTAACAGTGCGAGCGCGGTGCTAATTAGCAGCACGCCGCGCCCGTCGAGCAGCGGTTTTTGCGGCGCGAAAGATTCGGGAATAGCGCGAGCCGCAACGATGGCAATCACGCCAACCGGGATGTTAATCAGAAAGATAGTGCGCCAGCCCAGGTCAAAGAGATCGGCGTGAATCAATGCTCCCCCCAACACTTGCCCGGCAATCGCCGCCAGCCCCAGCGTCATGCCGAGCAGGCCAAATGCGCGGCGTCGGTCGCTACCGTCAAAGTTAACGCGAATCGAGGCGTAGACCTGCGGAAAGAGCAGCGCCGCTGCGAGCCCCTGCAACACGCGGGCGGCGATCAGCGTCTCGCTGCCTGGTGCCAGGCCACAGAGTGCCGAGGCGAGGGTAAAGCCCGCCATACCTAAGACAAAGAGGCGACGGCGACCAAAGCGATCGCCAAGCCGCCCGCCGGTGATCAGCAATACGCCAAAGGCAAGCTCGTAGCCTGCGACGATAAAGCTGATTTGCGCAAAGCTGGCACCCAGCCCGCTCTGCATACTCGGGATGGCGACGTTCACCACAAAGAGATCGAAAATGGTGACAAAGCCTGCCAGCAGCAGCACGGCTAAGCCTGCCCACGGCGGTGCGGCGGCGGGAGTGCGATCGCAGGGGATCGCAGCACAAGATGAGGATTTCATAACGCATTTCCATTATCAGCGGAGTGTGCGACGATTCTCCCTGCTTCATTAAGCCGTTACAATTTAACCATTTATACTATTACTTTTAGCAACGAGAGCCGAGATGCGAACTCTGGAACGAACCCGCCCCGATCTGGCGGCCTTTTTACGCGCGCACCGCCAGCGCCTGTCCCCCGCCGATGTCGGCCTGCCGAGCGGCAACCGACGCCGTACGCCGGGGCTGCGGCGCGAAGAGGTAGCGGCGCTGGCCGGGGTCGGTTTAACCTGGTACACCTGGCTTGAACAGGGGCGCGATATTGGCGTCTCGGCGCAGTTTCTCGACAACCTCGCGCGGGTGCTGAAACTCGATGCGGCCGAGCGCCGTCATCTCTTTATGCTCACCCACGCGCGCCCACCGGCCGAACCGGGCAAAACCTGGTGCGTACTGCCGCCGCTGGTGCGCCGCCTGATGCACGATCTCCCCCATCCCGCCTTTGTGCTCAACCTGCGCTGGGATGTGCTGGGCTTTAACGCCCCGGCAGACGCGCTTTTCGGCTTCAGTCGCCACGCGCCCGAGCGGCGTAACTTGCTCTGGCTGCTGTTCACCGATCCGCTGCTGCAGGAGCGTTTTGTCGCCTGGCATAAGCAGGCTCCGCTGATGCTGTCGAGCTTTCGCCGCGACTTCGCTCGCGCCAGCCAGAGCACCGATATTGTCGAACTGGTAGAGGAGCTGGAGCGCGTGTCGCCTGAGTTCAGCGGCTGGTGGCGGCAGCATGATGTCCACGCCCCGTGCAACGGCGTGCGCCATTTTTGGATTGATCAGCATTCCGTGCCATTCGAGCACACCACGCTGATTATCGACGAAGATCGCCACCTGCGGCTGGTGGTTTATGCCCAACAACAGCAAGAAGCGGGTAGAGAGTAACGGCAAGCAGATCAGGGCAAAAACTCGTGCGGCGTTGCGCCAAGAATCGCCCGGAAGGCCGCGGTGAAAGCGGCGGGACAGGAAAAGCCGAGCTGGTAAGCAACTTGCTTCACCGGAATGCCGTTAGAGAGCAGATCCAGCGAGGCGCAGATGCGTGCCCGCTGCTTCCAGCTTCTGAAGCTGAAACCGGTGTCGCGGATAAACTGGCGCGAAAAGGTGCGTTCCGACATCGCTGCAATATGGGCCACATCGCTTAGCGACGCGTCCCAGCGCTGACCGAGCAGTAATTCATTGGCGGCGCGGGCGAGGCGTTCGTCCTGCGGCAGAGGCAGCTCAGCGGCAAGCTGCTCTGTCTCGCTGAGGATCTCCAGCAACAGCAGCGCCATTCTCCGCTGGCTTGGCGCTTTGTACTCATGGCTGAACAGCCCCGCAATCAGCTCTTTCACCAGTGGCGTCGCGCCAATCACATGCACCAATTCGCTCTTGGTAAAGTTGCTGCATTCCGCAATCAGCGAGCGGCTGAAGTAGAGGGTGCGCAGGTCAGTCTGCGAGAGCAGCGTATAGCTATGCTCCTGTAACGGCGGCAGCCATAATGCGCGCTGCGGCGGGATCACCCAGCGGCGCTCGCCGGTCTCCACCAGCAACACGCCGCGGGTAGCAAACAGCAACTGCCCTTCCAGATGGTAATGGGGCGGATCGACCTCTCCGCGTTGATAACCTCTGGCAAGGTTTGACCAGCCAATGGCGTCGTCATGTCTTGGCGCTTTATCTATGCTGTTTGGCATTTGAGATTCAAAACCTGCATTTATGATTGGCCGGGTTATATCACCCCATCGCAATCTGGAGCAAACATCAATGCGGGTTCATTTTATCGTTCATGAGAGTTTTGAAGCGCCCGGCGCCTATGAAAGCTGGGCGCAGCAGCGCGGTTACCCGGTTAGCCACTCCCGCGTCTATGCGGGCGATGCGCTTCCGGCCACGGCTGACGCCTTTGACCTGCTCATTGTTATGGGTGGGCCTCAGGATCCGGATACTACGCAGGCGGAGTGTCCCCATTTTGATGCCCGTGCCGAGCAGGCGCTTATTGCTGCGGCGATCGCGGGCGGAAAAGCGGTGATCGGCATCTGCCTGGGATCGCAATTAATTGGCGAGGCGCTGGGCGCAGCTTTCGCGCATAGCCCCGAGAAAGAGATCGGTAAATTCCCCATTACGCTGACGGCGGCGGGCAAAAATCACCCGCTGTTTTCCCACTTCCCTGAAACGCTGGCGGTCGGGCACTGGCATAACGATATGCCGGGCCTGACGGCAGACGCGCAGGTGCTCGCCTTCAGTGAAGGGTGCCCGCGCCAGATTGTCGCCTACAGCGATCGCGTGTTCGGCTTCCAGTGCCATATGGAGCTAACGCCTGAGGTGGTCGAGCAGCTTATCGCCCACTCCGAAGCGGATCTGAGCCGCGCCGCGCAGTTCCGTTTTGTCGAAACGGCTGAAGCGCTGCGCGCCCATGATTACCGCGAGATGAACGATATTCTGTGCCAGTTTCTCGATAAGCTTACGGCGTACTATCAAGACGCAACGCAGGCGCTGCGCCACTGATCTCATCAAGCGTATCGCGGCCCGCCTCGCGCCACATGCGCAGCAGGCGCTGGCGCGAATGGGGAGCGGCGCACGCAAGCTGCTGCACGCTCTCAATCTGCGCGACGGCGAAGTGGCGAAAATCGCCGCGGGTTTCGCACCATGCGGCGAGCAGCAGATCGCGGGATAAGTAGCCGAGGGCGAAAGGCCAGATCACCCGCTCGCTGGTGTTTCCCTGGCGGTCGGTATAGCGAATGCTCACTTTCAACTGTCGCCGGATGGCAGCACGCAGCCCGGCAACGTGCTCGCTTTCAACTGCCGTTTCTGCCCTGCCTACCAGCAGCGTGGCGTGTTCAAAAAGCGATTGCATCGGCGGCGGGATACTCTGCATTACTTTGCCCGCCACCTCGTTGGCCGCCTTGCCAATCTCCGCATCGCCATAAGTCGCCACCCAGCGCAGGCCGAGCGCCAGCGCATCCAGCTGCTCCGGGGTAAACATCATTGGCGGCAGAAGATAGCCCGGAGCAAGCACATAACCGGTGCCCGCTTCGCCCTGAATATCCGCGCCCTGCGCGCGCAGCGAGGCGATATCGCGATAGAGCGTGCGCAGGCTGATGGACAGCTCCTCCGCCAGGCTTGCGCCGCTCACCGGATAGCGGTGGCGGGCAAGGATTTGCAAAAGCGCGAGCAATCTTGCGGCACGCGCTGGTCCTGATGCTGACATGTTTTGTCACTCCTCCCTGCGATAGTCATCTCCCCATTACCTTGAGGAGAGAAGTGCCCAATGATACCGAATTTATTCATCCTGTATGTTTCCGACCCACAACGCAGCAGCGATTTTTACCAGACGCTGTTTCAGCAAGCACCCGATGTGGTGCTGCCCACCTGGGCGGCGTTCTCATTTACTAACGGGCTTAACCTCGGATTATGGTCCACCCGCGCCGCGGATTTTCTCTCCGGTGGCGAAGGTAACCGCATGGAGATGAGTTTTATGGTGCAGGATAGCGCGGCAGTTGATGCGCTTTATCAGCAGTGGCTGGCGCTGGGCGTTGAGATGGAGCAGCCGCCTGCGCAGGCGGTTTTCGGCCGGACCTTTGTCGCCCGCGATCCCGACGGTCACCGCATCCGGGTTTGCATTCCGGATTAAGCGGGCTGTTCGCAGCCCCGGGAGATGGTATTGTTTTTATCCCTTACCGGATGTTCGCCGGGCTTAGTGCTTGATGCCCGGTGAACGCGCCTTATAACGATAAAAAGGATCAACAATGCAACGAAACCTCGCCTGCCTGACACTCGCTATTTCCGCCCTGCTCGGCGCCTCGACGCTACCCGCGTTGGCTGCGCCGCTTCCGGTCACGCCGGATCAATCGGTGCCGGTCAGTCACTACATTACGCAACTCAACACCGATAAGAGTGTCACCTTTCGCCTTTTTGCTCCGGGTGCAAAACGCGTCTCGGTAGTAACCGGCTCCAGCCCGGATAGCTATGTTTCACATGATATGCGTAAAGATGAGCGTGGCGTCTGGTCGTGGAAAAGCGAGGTGCTGACACCCAACCTCTACGAGTATTACTTCGACGTAGATGGTTTCCGCTCGGTCGATACCGGCAGCCGTTTTCAGAAACCGCAGCGCCAGGTGAACACCAGTTTGATTCTGGTGCCGGGCTCGATTCTTGACGATCGCGCGGTGGCGCATGGCGATCTGCGCACGGTTACCTACCACGCAAAAGCGCTGGGGGCCGAGCGCCGGATGTATGTCTGGACACCGCCGGGTTATGACGGCAAAGGCGAGCCGCTGCCGGTGCTCTACTTCTATCATGGCTTTGGCGATACCGGCCTGTCGGCGATTGACCAGGGCCGCCTGCCGCAGATCATGGATAACCTGCTGGCGGAGGGAAAAATCAAACCGATGCTGGTGGTGGTGCCGGATACGGAGACGGATATTACTGAGGTGATCCCGGAGAACTTCCCGCCGAAAGAGCGGCGTAAGGAGTTCTATCCGCTGAATGCGCAGGCCGCTGACCGTGAACTGATGCAGGACATTATTCCGCTGATTGATAGCCGCTTTAACGTGCGCAAAGATGCCGACGGGCGCGCGCTGGCGGGCTTATCGCAGGGCGGATTCCAGGCGCTCTACTCCGGTATGCACCATCTTGAGCACTTTGGCTGGCTGGCGACCTTCAGCGGCGTGACCACCGCAACGGTGCCGGATAGCGGAATTACCCGCCAGCTCGATAATGCCCAGGCGGTGAATAAGCAGTTGCATAACTTCACCGTGGTGGTTGGCGAAAAAGACTCCGTTACCGGCAAGGATATCGCCGGTCTGAAAACGGAGTTGGAGAGCAAGGGCGTCCATTTCGACTACAAAATGTACCCGGGCCTTAATCATGAGATGGATGTCTGGCGCCCGGCCTACGCCGAGTTTGTGCAGAAAGTGTTTAAGTAACGGCAAGCGCCTTCTCATCCCCCGGGAAGGCGCTAATCTGCCCCTGCTGCTTGCCTGAGATTTTTGCTATCGCGCGCGGGGGAAGAGAATAGGTTGAACTCGCAGGCCAGGCAGGCTAGCCTGCGTCAACAAATACCCTCTTCTAAAAAACAGGTAATGTCGGTAATGGCTTTAATCCCTAAAAACTACGCACGGCTGGAAAGCGGCTATCGTGAAAAAGCACTCAAAATCTATCCGTGGGTATGCGGGCGCTGCTCGCGGGAGTTTGTTTACTCAAACCTGCGTGAATTGACGGTTCATCATATCGATCACGATCACACCAATAACCCGGAAGATGGCAGCAACTGGGAGCTGTTGTGTCTGTTTTGCCACGATCATGAGCACTCGAAATATACCGAAGCGGATCAGTACGGCACGAATGTGATTGCGGGAGAGGATGCGCAAAAAGATGTGGGCGCGGCGACCTACAACCCGTTTGCGGATTTAAAGTCGATGCTGGGCAAGAAGAAGTAAGGTTGAGTAAAACGAAGGCGTAAAAAAACCCGCACATGGCGGGTTTTTTTCATTATCAGTTGCGCTTACTGCTCAGGCTATCGCCGTCATCGCGGTTGTAAGGCTTGCTGATAATCAGCGCGGCTTACAGGGCAGTAACGTTGCCAGCTGCAGGGCCTTTAGCGCCGTTTTCGATGGTGAAGGAAACTTTCTGACCTTCATCCAGGGTTTTGTAGTTGTCGCTCTGGATTGCAGAGAAGTGTACGAATACATCTTTGCTGCCGTCGTCCGGAGTGATAAAGCCAAAACCTTTATCAGAGTTGAACCATTTTACTAAACCAGTCATTTTATTAGACATAGATAATTCCTTAATAGATGAGCCACTTAGCGCGGCGATAATGGCCTGTAATTAGAGAGTATCTTATTTGGCACTTAGGAGGAGGCTCACGAAGAAGGGTATCTTTGGATAACTCTTGAACTGAGGACTGCTTTACTAAAACTGCTTTCATAAGGTCTGTCTTCCAAACCGATGGCGCTATTAAGACACAGCAAATTTCTTTTGGCAACGTTTAAGTTTAATTATTTTAACCGCTTACACACCTGGACGGCTGCCTGCAGAAGCCGGAAGGCTTGAGTGGCGCGGCTTCAGCCGCTTAAGCCAAACGGCAAACTTTTTGTATTTATCGCCTCATTCAGGAACGTTTTTGCGAACTTAAACGCTCCCTCAATCATCTGCACGTTCACATTATCCCCCCTTAAATATAGGGGTATACTCCCGCCCGCAGTTCGATCTTGTTATGGCGAGGCTCCTGAGCAAAAACAAGTTACCGCCCTGATGGTGTCGAGAGAGACCACACAGGGAAATACAGGCATCCATCGAATCAAGGTGTTGCCAAGGTAACTTCCGGCGTGTTTATCGCGGATACGTTGCTCAGTGCTAAAACCGGGACGTAGGGATCTTCTTCTATATCTTCCTGTTTTGTTCGCCCTGTAAGCAGTTTTCTATAGGGAACGTTGTATGTCACATATTTATACTCACGGCGCACACTATCCAGAGGCGCATCAGGCTGGCGATAAGCTTGCCCACTATATGTCTGCCGACTTTATTGCACTCTCTGACGATCTGACCGTTGAAGAGGGTCGCTCGACATTTCTGCAACAGATTAGCGATGACTATTTTCCGACATACGTGTTTATCGTATGCGGTGCGATGCTGCGCGGCGCTCTGCCCATCAGAGCATTGTTGCAGGAGGAGAATGTCGCGAAGCCCATCACCTCTTTAATGACCAGCGATCTGGTTCACGCCGCGCCTGATGATACGCGCCATGAAACCGCCCGGCTGATCGAAAGCCGGGGGATGACGCTGATCCCGGTAACCGAGCACGGCAGGCTGGTCGGTTGTCTGGCAGAGAAAGAGATTGCGCACCTGCTCGCCGATGAAGCGACAGAGGATGCCCAGCGCCAGGGTGCAACCTTGCCGCTGGAAAAGTCGTATCTGGAGATAAGCCCGGTCGGATTATGGAAAAAACGCGCGCTCTGGCTGTTACTGCTGTTTGTCGCAGAAGCCTATACCAGCAGCGTGATCCAGCACTTTGAAGAGGCGCTGGAATCGGCGATTGCGCTGGCGTTCTTCATTCCGCTGCTGATCGGTACGGGGGGGAATAGCGGAACGCAAATCACCTCTACGCTGGTGCGTGCGATGGCGCTGGGCGAAGTGAGGATGGCCGACATGGGCCGGGTGATCCGTAAAGAGATGACTACCGCGCTGATGATTGCCGTCACCCTTGCCGCTGCCGGATGCCTGCGCGCATGGATGATGGGCATCGGCCCGGAGATCACCTTAATTGTCAGCCTGACGCTGCTCTGCATTACGCTCTGGAGCGCGGTAGTCTCCTCCGTGATCCCGATGGTGATTAAACGCGTCGGTATCGATCCGGCGGTGGTCTCCGCGCCGTTTATTGCCACGCTGATAGACGGCACCGGCCTGATTATCTACTTCAAAATTGCCCAGTATTTTCTTGGGCTGAGCTGAAATAACTTCACTCTTCTCTCTTCACGGAACGCGCTGGCTTAATCCGTCGGCGCGTTCCCTGCCCCCCTCCCCCCAATTTTCGGCACATTCATTGCGCATCAAGACGTGCTATCGTCAACCGTTAACAGATTGGTAAAAAAGGTTTTATGATGAGCACCCTCGAACAATTAAAAGCAAAGTACCCCGGCGCGCAGGCGTGGCAGATCGGCGACAGCCCGGCGCTGGCTGATGAGCTGGCAACATTAGTCGCCAGCGGCATCAAAACCGCCTCCTGCGGTTCATTCGCTTGCTGGCAGGCAGAAGATCCCGCGCCCAAACTGGGCAGTTACAATATTATTCTCAACGGCCGGGATGAGCCGGTGTGCGTGATCCGCATCATCTCGCTGCGCCTGACGCGCTTTTGCGATGTCACCGAAGCGTTTGCCCGTAAAGAGGGTGAAGGCGACTTAAGCCTCGAATACTGGCGTAAAGAGCATCAGCGCTTTTTCAGCGCAGCCGGGATCTTCTCTGAAGAGATGGAGCTGGTGGCGGAAGAATTTGAAGTCGTGGAGCGCGTTTAAATGACGCCGCATCATGCGGCGTTTAATTAAGTTACTTCTATAAAACCTGTTCTACACCCTATAACCACATTAATAATGAGCCAATAATTCATTGTGGCTAATATAGAAATTAATTTAGTAACTATTATTAAATAGCATTACTTTGCGTAAGCTTATTTTTTAATTGCGACTCATTATCATAAATATAATCACCACCCGACTTATTATTCAATTATCAAATCCACAAAAAATAAATTAAAGGGGTGGTTATCGGCGCTAAAAATTAAAACTTTATGCTTTTTATAAAATAAAAACAAACCGTTAAGCCAAGTGAATACTTTCAGCAAAACCCCAGCATTACACACGCGTAAGCCATTGATTATAAATTAAATTAAGCATTACTTTTAATTAGAAAATTTAAACAATTTACTTCATGGACAATTCACCATGCGTATCTATAATTCCTTTGTCGCCAGCTTTCTTTAAATTAAAACCTCCTGAATACAGGGGGGTAATTTTTATCATGTGCGCATTAACCATTTTATTGATGCCATTTAAAACATTACAATCACCAGGGTAAAAATGAAAAGCCTATTAAATAAAATTAACCTCTCCACGAAGTTTATGGTGCTGGGTATCATTTCGCTTCTCCTCTTTGCACTGCCGACTGCTTTATTTGTTAATGAAAGCAGCCAGAAAGTGCAGGCCAAACAGGTTGAATTGAAAGCGATTCCGGTTGAGAAAAAGCTGTTAAAGCTGCTTAACCTGATCCAGCGCCACCGCGCCGAGTCCGCTATTGCAGTTACGCAAGGGAACCCTGCTTATCCGCCGCGTATTGCGCTGCGCGATCAGATCAACGTGCTGGCTGATGAGATCAGAAAAGATATCGTCGCTGAAAGCCCGGAGGCACACCCTTTACAGCAGCTCGATAAGGTCAATCAGCAGTGGCAGGCGCTGCAAAACCAGATCGACAGCCGCAGCCTGACCGCGCCGGAAAGCCTGGTCTCCCATGCTGTGCTTATCCGCAGCCTGCTGGACTTCAATATCGACGTGCTGGATTTTTATGGCCTGTCGCTGGATCCTGATTTAGATACCTCGCAACTGATTACGGCGGCGCTCTTTCACCTGCCTGAGCTGACCGAGACCCTGGGCCAAATCCGCGCCAGCGGCACCTCCCTGCTGGCGAAGAAAGATGGCATCAGCGAGACTGACAATGCCCGCATGGAATTTCAGATTGGCAACGGCGAAAAAGCGCTGCAGCTGTTTGACGTCGGCATGAAGAAATACCTGGGCGGTAACGAAGAGATCCGCAATCTGTTTGGCCGTAAAACGGAAGGTGCCGTTCAGGGCGCTGCGCAGGCGCTCTCTACCGCCCGCGAAATCTTTATTACCCATTCGCGCCCGGCGATGGCCCCCACGGAGTATGTAGCGATCTTTACCGAAGCCATTAACAACTTCACCGTGCTGGGTAACGGCATGAGCGATGAGCTCTCGCAGCAGTTAACTAAACAGATCTCGGCGCAGCGTAGCGCACAGATCACCCTGCTGGCGGTGCTGATCTTCAGCGCACTGCTGGGTATTACCCTGACGGTATTTATCATTCGCTCGATTACCGGCCCGGTTAATGAAGCGGCGCGCATCGCGCAGGAAGTGGCAACTGGCGATCTCACCTCCCGTATTGCCGTCACCGGCAGTAATGAGATGAGCGCGCTGTTGCAGTCCCTGATGAAGATGAGCGAACACCTCTCATCGCTGGTGAATGATATTAAAAACAACGCCGTGACCATTGCGACCTCCTCTGAAGAGATCGCCAGCGGCAACAGCGATCTCTCCTCGCGCACCGAGGAGCAGGCCGCTTCGCTGGCGCAGACTGCCGCCAGTATGGAGCAACTCGCCTCAATTATTCAGCAGAATGCGGACAACACCCGCCATGCCGCGTCGATGGCAGGCTCGGCAACCAATGCCGCGCTGCTTGGCGGCGAAGCGATGGAGTCTGTGCTGGCCTCGATGCACAAGATCAGTAACAGCGCCGGTCAGATTGAAGAGATCATCGCAGTGATTGATGGCATCGCCTTCCAGACCAATATCCTGGCGCTGAACGCCGCAGTTGAAGCGGCCCGCGCGGGCGAGCACGGTAAAGGGTTTGCCGTTGTCGCCTCTGAGGTGAGAGCCCTGGCGCAGCGTTCGGCTGTGGCAGCGAAAGAGATCAAAGAGCTGATTGAAAACTCGGTAAGCGACGCGCAGTCGGGCATTAAGATGGCGGAAAACGCCGGTGACAAAGTGAAGCAGAGCGTCAGCGCAATCGAGCAGACCTCAATGCTGATCAACGAAGTCTCCGCCTCCTCTGCCGAGCAGAGCTCCGGGGTGTCGCAGATTAATATCGCGGTCAGCCAGATGGATCAGGTGACCCAGCAGAACGCCGGGCTGGTTCAGCAGTCAGCCTCTTCGGCAGACGATCTCGCCGAGCGCGCGGCGCGCCTGCGCCAGCTGGTTGCCGTCTTCAAAACACAGTAACCCGCTGCTGCTCAGAATGAACCCGTTCTGGGCAATCGACTCCGACGCCGCCCGCATCGCCAGGCGGCGTCCTCTCCTCCCCCTGTTTCACCGCCCGCTTTTTATCTCCTGCGCCAGGGTTTGCAGCGTCGCCTGCAACCAGCTTGTCGCGCCTCGCTTGCCGCTGCGTTTATGGGAGTAAATCTTCACTTCAAACGGCGCGATGTCGAAAGGTAGGGCAAAGAGTGTGATATCCACGGCTGGCATCACTTTCTCGGCGGCAAAACGCGGGATCGCCATCAGCAAGTCGCTCCGGGCGACGATAAATGGCGCGCTCAGCATCGACGGCGTTTTGATTGCTATCTGCCGCGTGTACCCCATCTGCTCAAGCTGTAAATCAATCACCCCCTGCTTCTCATTCCACGGCGTCACCACCAGATGCCGCGCAGCAAGGTAATCCTCAAGCGTCAGCGCGGAGCGGCTCTTGTTGCTGATAACGACATACTCATCCCTGAACCAGTCGATCTCATCCAGCTCCGGATGGCGAACCTCATCCGGCGTGCTGAAGCCCAGCGCCAGATCGATCTCGCCGGCCAGTAATTCAGTGAGCGCCGGGCTATGCGGCAAGTAAACCAGATCAAAACCGAGACCGGGCGCGTCGTATTGCAGTTTCTCCATCAGCGCGGGGAAGATGCAAAACGCGGTGAAGTCGGTGATGGCGATCTGCAAACGCTCCGTCGTCGTAGCGGGTGAGAACTCCGGTTGCGGCGTCAGCTCCTGGTTGAGGAATTTCAGCGCCGAGGCGATTGAGGGCGCGAGCTGGGTGGCATAGACGCTGGGGCACATCCGGTGCCCTTCCCGGTAAAAGAGCGGATCGTTGAGCGCGGTCCGCAGCCGTGAGAGCGCATGGCTCAGCGCCGAGGTGCTCATCGCCAGTTCATCAGCCGCAAGGCGCACCGAGCGGTAACGGTACACAGCATCAAAAACCGGCAGCAGATTGAGATCAAGACGCCGCAGCGCCGGATGCATAATATTCATCATTGTGTGATTTCATTGCACTTAATTCTTCAGACAATACCCCTTATGCTTAGCGCCAGCAATCTTACCTCTTGACTGAACGAACAGGAAAACCGATGAGCCTCACTATTCGCCCGGCCTGCCCGGAAGACGCATCCGCTATTTACGACATGATTTATGAACTGGCCGTGTATGAAAAAGCGCCGCAAGAGGTGGTCACCACCCCCGATGAGATCCGCGAGACGCTTTTTGGCGCGGGCAGCAATACCGAAGCGTTAATCTGTGAAATCGCGGGTAAAACCGTCGGTTATGCCGTCTTCTTCACCAGCTACTCCACCTGGCTTGGCCGCAACGGTATCTATATGGAAGATCTCTATATCTCCCCGGATTATCGCGGCCAGGGCGCGGGCAGAGCGATGCTGAAACAGATTGCGCAATATGCCGTGCAGCGCCGCTGCGGCCGCCTTGAGTGGAGCGTGCTCGACTGGAACCAGCCGGCCATTGATTTTTACCTGAGCATCGGCGCGCTGCCGCAATCTGAATGGGTACGCTACCGCCTTGATGGCGACGCACTGCTGAAGTTTGCTGAATAAATGGCGTACACCGCAGCAGCGTGACGGGCATAAAGCCTCACTCCGCTGCGGTGATTTTTGTAGTAATAGCGCCTAACAGCGACAGGTGGTTTGACCTGGTGAGCGGCACTGGATTATAGGTATAGCGGGTACTATTCACTTCCTAAATCTAACGAGAAAAATATGAGCGCCGAAAACGTCTGGAATCACGCCTATACGCTCACCATCGACAGCAGCCCGCAAGCGATATGGCAGGCATTTACCGACACAGCGAACTGGAAGCGCTGGAATGCAGGCGTGAAAGCCATTCACGCCGAGGGGCCATTTGTAACAGGAACCTGGTTCACGATGGAGCTGCCGGACGGTGACAGCATCCGCAGCCAGCTCGTGGATGTCTGCGACGGAAAATACTTTATTGATGAGACCTGGGTGGATCAAACCCGCGTCGTTGTGGAACACCGCATTGAACCCTTAAGCAGCGACCAGAGCAGAGTGGTCTATGCCATCAGCACAGAAGGCCCGGACGCGCAGGCTTTCGGCGAAGGCATCAGCGCCGACTTCCCAGAGGTAATGGCAGGGCTGGCGAAATACCTGGCTAAAACCGAGCCAGGTATTGCAACGCAATAATCTATCGGGCCTCAAGCAAAGCGGGCGTAATGCCCGCCAGGAACAGAGAAAGCGGATATTTATTCAGAGAGAAGAAGAGGAGATATCTTTCACTTCTGCCTGCGGATTCGCTTCTTTAACTGCGCGTAAAAAATCAGCGAAATTATGGTTGAAGAGGGTAATGTTGTGATAAAAACTGACCTGTTTTTCCGCGCCATCGCTCTGCCATGTCACCACCCAGTTTCGTCTGTTATTGACCCTCATGTAGCCCGGCTTCACCCGTACTATTTTTGCAAGCGGAACTTTAAGCTTCACCGTTTCCTTAATCTGATAAAAAAACTCATCATCGTAGTAATAGAGCGTGCGAGATGCGAATAAACCGAACAATGACGGTGGCGTGGAAATTTTCTTTAGCCCGTTGCTCTCCGTAATGATTTTTTTCGGATGACGTAATGATTTATAGAAGGATCTCATTAGCCTCCAAAACAGAGCGACGGGAACAATTAACATAAAAAAAGCAAAAATTTGCTGCATATACTTCTCCAGGTCTTCGGTGGTACAAACCTTCTCAGAACATATAAAGTGCATTTAATACCAATAAAACAACAAACGTAACGCCACAGTTCACTCTCAATCGCTGCTGCCGAGCCTATTCATTTCCGCCAGCAACCAGCCTTCAAAACTCTCCAGCGCGGCTTCATTGATTCCCGTCTCCGTCGGTTTTACTAAACAGAATCTTTTGCTCAGGCTTTCTGATGCAGGCCACGGTGAAACAAGCGTGCCGCAACGCAACTCATTCTCGATATACATACGCGGAACCAACGCGACGCCCTGCCCCGCCATCACGGCCGCGATGGCCATTTCATGCAGATCGTAGCGTGCGCCCTGCGCCGGGTTATCGAGGTCTATTCCGCTCTCCTGCGCATAGCGATGCCATGCATCGGGATTCTGTCGGCGGTGAATGCGCGGAAGGGCGTTTAACTGCTGATGGACGTCATCATGGGTTAACAGTGCAGGATGGCAAACCGGCAGCAGATTTTCCTGAAACAGAAACTGCATCCGCATGCCTGCCCACGCGGAGTGTTCAAAATGAATAACGGCGTCAAAACCGCTGCCGGGCAAAATAAAAGGATCCGTTCTGGCGGCGATATTTAAAGTGATATCCGGAAACAACGCGTTAAAGCTGTTCAGGCGGGGGATCAGCCAGCGGCTGGAAAAGGTCGGCAGGACAGCGATATCCAGGCTTTTACTGCCTTGCGGCATGCCCATTATGTATTGCGTATCTCTTTCCAGCCGATCGAGGGTTTCACGCACGTGATGTGCGTAGCGCACGCCAAGCGGATTAAGCTTTACCCGGCTTCCCACACGGTCAAAGAGTTTACAGTTCAGCAGCGCTTCAAGGCGCGCAATCTGACGGCTAATCGCCCCTTCCGTTAACGATAGCTCCTCTGCCGCCCGGGCAAAATTTCCGTGCCGTGCCGCGGCATCAAAAGCCTGCAGCGACGCACTGCTGGGTATTTTCCTGCGCATAGAAGAGACTCCTTGCTGTTGCCTTTGATGACTAAATGTCACTGATGCATGACATAGTATCGATTTTAAGCGGCTAAACCAGCTTGTAGCATGATGAAAAATCATTGAGCAAATCTGTTTGCTTGCGTTTATGACTCATGTGGAGATGGGCTGATGTTCTATACCGTGGAGTGCTCGTATACCGATGCTGAAAGCGAGGCTGAATGGAATGCGTTTTACAGCCAGCAAAAGCTACCCGCATTAATATCTGTTACTGGCTTTACCACCTCTCAACGCTTTCGTGCTCTCCAATCTGGCTGCCCGGCTTATCTTGCCATTCACACTGTCGATGATGCGGATGTGCTCAGCAGTGAGGAGTATCGTTTAAAAGGAGGCGGTAATTTTTCCCGTTGGCAGGCCTGCATTACTGACTGGCACCGTAACCTCTATACCGGTGACGGCCCTGCGCCAGCCCTCGCTTCCAATGAAATTTTGCTATTGAGCGCAACGCCAATCGGCTTTTTAGAATCAGAACTGGGATATCGAGGCCTGGAAATGGCTGCGGTGGCGCTGGATAAAACCCCGGCTCGGCGCGTTGCCTATGTTTTGCCTGCTGAAGTTGCTTCGCCCTTTGCGGACATGCCCGGTGTCTGGCTCTACGAGTCCCTTACACCGCAGTTGCAGAGCAATGAAAAAGGAACGCCATAACGTCATGCCTAATCTGACTTTTTATCTTTCTGAAAACCACGCTGACAAGTTTCAAAACCTTGATGCGTTAACCGTCAGATGCAGCGCCCTCTGCTGTGACATCCTCGGCGCAGAACGTAAAAACGTGCATATCATATTTATCAATGTAAAGCCGGGCTGCGGGCAACCGGTCTATGCCGAGCTATTTTTCCGTCTCACTCCATTGCGAACCCCCGAAATGATGGAGAAGTTTATGCGTGAAGTGGATCTTGCCACGCAACAGGCCTCTGGTCTGACGGCCCGTATTCGCTGCTTTGGATCGCAAGCAGAACACCTTTTTGCCCGCAACTGACCCCGAGGTCGTGATGAGCCACCCTTTTCCGTTCCGCCAGATTGGCGATTTCCAGATAACCGCGCTGAGTGACGGCACAATGTCAGCCAGTCTGGAACTGTTATCAGGCATTGAAATAGCTGATGCGGATGCTATTCAGTGCGGTGCCGGCATCGATAAGCCCGGCGATATTCATATAAACAGTTACCTTATTCGCGGCCGGGGGCGGGTTATTCTGGTCGACGCTGGCGCAGGCGCGCCGGGGCAGCTCACCGCAAATCTTGCCGCAGCGGGTGTCCGCCCTGACGAGGTCGATAGCGTTTTATTAACGCACTGCCATCCGGATCATATTGGCGGCCTGCTCAATGCTGAAAAAGAGCCGGTTTTCAAACGCGCTGAAATTATTCTGCACCCTCTCGAAGCGCAGCACTGGCGGGATGATAAAAAGCGCGAAATAGCGAATGAGCGCGGGCAGCGTAATTTTTTGCTGGCGCGGCAAACCTTAGATGCCTATGCCCCGAACGTCCGTTTTTTCAATGGCGAGAAGATAGCTGAGGACATTCTTCCAGTATGGCTACCAGGCCATACCCCCGGGCATAGCGGTTTTCGCATCGATTCCGGGAGTGAACGCTTATTAATATGGGGCGATATTGTCCATTACCCACATATTCAATCAGCACAACCGGCTGTTTCTATTCTCTTCGACGTCGATCCTGCGCAGGCCGAAGAGACACGGAAAAAAATAATGGAACAAGCGGTCAGCGAAAAACTGCTCATTGCAGGCATGCATTTAAATCAGGCAGGGTTTGCCCACGTTCTCCGGGATGGGAGTGGATACCGTATTGATTACGCTGAAAAATGAGTGAATAGCCTGGCGGGCGGACAGGGACGTTATGCCGCTGCGCCAGGCATTTATCTTCTCCTTCCTCACCCTCTGAAGCTAACGAGGGATAAAAATTCGCTACCCATTCTCTTTTTTATCACTCCCTGTCTCGACCTTTTCGCAAAAAGCTATCACGAGACAGCCTTATGAGTGCCCGCTCTTTCAGTGACAAAATCATTGTCACTTCGGCGAGCTAACATTGCCGGTTTTTATGTCGCGCGCACGGTTCCGTTGGCGCGTTTCTGCCTCTCTCCAGCGTTAACACCCGCTTCGTTTACCTCTTTCACCTAACGAAAAATAGATTAATTTTAATTATGTTTTAAAGAGCGGAGCGCAATTTCCTTAGTACGAACCACTACAAAAATGCAACTGATTTAAAAGTAAAAATCGCTATTGAAAAGCCTGAGGTGTCGGCGTACAGTAAAAACACTGTATATAAATACAGTATCAAGCACCACTTAAAGGAGATCACATATCATGGCTACTAATGAAAACAGCACCGCCATTACGGAAGTCGCCTCTTTTGCAGCACTGCGTGCACGTAAACCTGCAACCGAGGGTGAACGTGTTTTTCTGACCTCATGGAATGCGCGGGCAGCCTCCGATCGCTCCATCAATTATGGCGAAGGATGGTTTATCGGGAACCTGGTGGCGGGCAGTGACGATGGCGGTTTTATCGCCAGCAACGGTGGGGCATACCACTGGCGACGCGATACGGATATTGACGCACTCACCGTTCACGATTTCGGTGCTGTACCGGGCGGCACCGTTGACTGTGCCCCTGCCGTCAAAGCGATGTACGAGTTTATGAACGGTACCTTTGCGCGTGGCGCAACCAACAATCTTTCCAGCAAAGTTGGCGTCCGTTTCGGTGCAGGTACCTATCTGATTAAGCCGCTCGACATGCGCCGTTACGGCAAAAAGATCGCTGCCGACGACGCTGAATTGCGTTATAACCCAAGCGGTTACTTTGCCGCGGGCGACTTTGTCCTGCGCGGTGTGACCACCAGTTTCGGCAAACAGATTGCGACCCGCATTGTCTCCGATAAATCGAATTCAGCCGTGCTGGCGCTGAACCACCGTTATTTCTCCATTTATGGCATTGAGTGGGAGGGGCAGCAAACCGTCGAGCAGGATAAAAAGAGTAACCTGCTGATTGGCGCTACGCTTGGGGTGTTCAACGATACTGCCTCCAACAAGCAGCCGTTTCTGACCAACGAATGCGTGGGCGGCACCTTTGCTAACGTCTCCTACTTCAAGGCCAGCAATACCGGCGAGGCGACGATTTACTATCTCGACAGCCTCGACAGTAAATTTACCCAGATCTACTGCAGCAAGGTGGCGGGGCCGGTGATCAAAGTGGGCTGGAGTAACCGCAAAGTAGGCTCCTGGGATCACTCTACGGCGATTGAGCTTTCTGAATTCAACTTCCAGTACTGCTATGCCCCGGCAATCTGGATCCCGCGTCACGGCCAGGGTCTGATCCGCAACGGCTGGATTGAGCACAGCGCGGTGCCGATGGATATCAACAACGGCCAGTGGCTAATTGAGGCGCTGAGCATTGAGTCATCCACTTATGACGCCGTGTTCTTTAACTCACGCGTGGTGATGTCGCAATGGTCAAACCCGACCGGCGTCAATTATGACCGCACCACCGCGCCTGGCAGCGATAAGTGGTTCAGCTACCCGAAAAACCCGGACGGCAGTGCGATCACCGCGATGGTTTCCGGCTATGAAATGGGCATGTCGCTGTTTCAAAATAACATTACTTATCTGGACAATCCGCTACGCGCTAAGTGGTTGAGCGGCATACTGCGCGGCACCATCGACAGCAAAAAACTGTGGCTGAATATCGGTTCGTTCCAGATGCCGCAAACGGGCACCCACTGGAAGATTGAAGTCGATTGCCGCAGCACTTACTACAGCCTGGGCGGAAGCGGTCCGATGCCGGTAAATAACGATCGCTCTGCGGGAACGCTGCATATTCACGTTGCGCGCGGTGCTGCGGACGTTCCGGCCATAACCTACTGGATGGAAGGTGCGCCGGGCATTACCGAGGTGAAGTATATTGCTCAGGATTCCAACAAGCTGCTGCCGGGCTTGTGGATCAAACTTCCGGCAACCATTGGGGAGTATGCGGTGCACGTTCGCGGCACCGGTGAAACCAGCCAGGAGAAAGGGGAATGGGCCCTCTTTAAGCCGGATGGTCAGGTGCAGGCTGAAGCACCGAACGGCGTGGACGCCGAACCCCGCGCGTCGATGCACAACGGTAAAGCGGGCTTCGGTGCGCAAAGTGATGTCGCGGCAATCAGCACCCGTGCGCAGGACTCATCCAGCGTACCGGTTGAGCAATCCAGGCCGTATCAGTGGATGCGGGTAAATATCAACGGCGTTGAGTATGCGATGCCTTACTACGCCTTTACGCCGCAGATTAAGACCCAGCCGGCGGCAACCGTTTCTGTGGCCGCAGGCGCTACGCTGAACCTGACCGTGGAAGCCAATGATGCCGCCAGTTATCAGTGGCAGAAATCCACCAACGGCACCAGCTGGAGCACTATCTCCGGTGCTAACAAGGCGACATACACTAAAGATGCCGTCGCCTCGGGCGATGCGGGGCAGTATCGCTGCGTGATCAAAGGGCAAGTTGCTAAGGCGGACTCCTCAGTGACGACCAACCAGGTGACAACTAAAACGTCAATAGTCACCGTAAGGGCCTGATGCACCTGACTAAATAGACGAAAAGCTACTCTCTAAAAATCCACGCACTTGCGTGGATTTTCTTTGCCTTCGGCTAACTCACCGGCTCCTGCTCGCCTTATAAATTCTTACTCATATTGATGCCGGTTACGCCAAAGCCGATGGCTTCATAAACATGGCGCGCCCGCGCGTTATCACCCGCCACGCGAAGGCGTATCTGCTCAACGCCCTTCGCCCGCATCTCATCCTCAAAAGCCCGCAGTGCACCTTTGCCAAGGCCCTGCCCCTGGCAGGCGTCGAAGATATGAAAATCATAAATAAAAACGGTTTGCATCGAAGCATCGGGTTTATACCAGAGGTAGCCGACATGCTTCTCGCCCTCCGCCAGCAGGCAGAGTAAAACATGGCCCGGCGTATTAACACCTTCCGGGAGATCGTCAGCGATCTCCCGGGTGGCTCTGGCCTGCGCCTCTGCCTCAGAAAGGCGATAGTTTGCGGCAATCTCTTGCGCATAGTCCGCAATGAAATAGTCCAGATAAGCCGGGTATTCATCCTCACGCATGGGGCGCAATGTAATCATCGGTATTCCTTTTATTAAAGCGGGATCCGCATCGCCGCCCTGAGTTATCGGCGTTCACAATAAAGCGCCCGGCGAACGCTGTCAGCATAAAAGCGCCTGGCAATATGAATCCCCTTAGTTGACGCGAAGCATGATCTTGCCCTGAATACCGCCCTGCGAAGCGCGGTGATGCGCGGCGGCAGCGTCACGAAGAGGATAAATGCTGTCCGTCACGACGCGCACTTCACCGCTTGCCAGCAGTTGGCCTGCTTGCTGAAGCTGCTGACCGCTGGAGCGAACCTGGGCCGAGGAGACCGTAATCCCACGTCGAGCAGCCTCTTGTTGCCCGGCAAAGCCAAGCGGATTGACCAGGTAGAGTGTTCCACCGGGTTTGATAAGCGGCAGAAAGCGCTCCATATTTACGCCACCCACGGCATCCGCCACCAGATCGACCGGCTGCGCGACCGTTTCTGCGGCATGCCGGGTGTAATCAATAAACTCGCTCGCCCCCAGTTCTCGCAGCAGCGCCTCATGTTTACCGGAAGCGACGGCAATCACCCGCGCGCCCCGCCAGCGGGCAAGTTGTACCGCGAGGTGCCCCACGCCGCCGCCAGCGCCATTCACCAGCACCGTTTTGCCCTTAAGCGAAACAGGAATATGTGGAAAAGGCTGGAAAGGATTAGGCTCATGATGACCGGGATCGATCAGGAACTGCCAGGCCGTCAGCAGTGACATCGGTGCGGCGGCAGCCTGCAAATAATCAATGCCCTGCGGCATTAACGCCAGTTCATCGGCAGGCACCGCGATGTACTCGGCATAGGCTCCGCTGCCTTTCATCACATCCTGCGGAAATCTCACCATGGAATAGACCTCATCACCCGCGCGAAAACCGTGCGCACCCTCACCAATAGCCTCCACCACACCGGCGATATCGGTTCCGGGAATAAGCGGGAAAACGGAGTCAGGCTGCCATTGCGGCGGTAACGTGCGGTAGCCATCGCGCAGATAGAGATCGGGCGGGTTAATGCTCGCCGCCTGCACCCGCACCAGCACCTCGCCAGCACACGGCACTGGACGGTGCGCCTCTTCATAACGCAACACTTCCGGCCCGCCAAATGCGTGCAGTCGCACGGCTTTCATCATTGCACTCATCTTATTTCCTCTGCCTGGTATTCAGTAGCAGCAGAATATGACAGCGACTTCAGGTTGATAATGGGCCTGCCTTTCGCTTTACTTATGCCATGAAAGAACAAATCGGTTTTGAAAGCCTGACGGGGCTGATTGCTTTCGCTCGCGCCGGATCTCTTGGCAGTTACACCGCAGCCGCGCGGGCACTGTCAGTTTCGCCTTCGGCAGTCAGTAAAAGTATTCAGCGGCTGGAGCAGCAGCTCGGGGTGGTGCTTTTCACGCGCACCACGCGCTCGCTGGCACTGACGCCGGAAGGGCGCGATCTGCATGAGCGGGTACTGCGGCTGTTACAGGATGCACAAGAGATTGAGCAGGCGGCGAAGAGAGCCCGCGCTGAACCCAGCGGCACCGTGCGGGTTGCCGCCTCGCTGCCGGTCGGGCTCTATATGCTCGCGCCCCTGCTGGCGCAGTTTCGCCAGCGTCAGCCCGAGGTACGCATCGATCTGCGCCTTGGCGACGAACGGGTAAATGTAATAGATGAGGGAATTGATGTCGCACTGCGCATTGGCGATCTGCCCGATTCGCGGTTGTTGTCGCGCCGCCTCTCGCCCTATCGTCTCTGTTGTTACGCCTCGCCTGACTACCTGGACAAGTACGGCATGCCGCAGCATCCCGATGAACTGGTGGATCATGAGACGGTAAATCTGCGCTATAAAAGCAGCGGGCAGCTGTTTCGCTGGCCGTTCAACGTAGGGGATCGGGAGATCGAGTTAGTGCTCCCCGCCGCAATCGTCGTTGATGCTAGCGAAGGTGTGCTGACCACCGTAGCGGCAGGCGCAGGGATTGGAATGGCAGCAAGCTTTATGGCGGCGTCATGGGTTGAGCGCGGTGCGCTTGTCCCTGTGCTGGCAGATTTTGCCGTTGAAAAGCACAACCTCACGGTGCTGTGGCCCGAGAGCCGCCGCGCGAATCCCGCCGTGCGTGCTTTTCTGGATCTGCTATTTGCGCAGTTATAACGCAGGTTTTTGAGAAGCATCCGCGCCTCTGGCAGAGCAGAGGCGCGGATAAAACATTAAACGTCCAGCGTGCGAAGCACCACCAGTTCAAGGGCGTTACGCAGGACATCTTTGCGGATCACATCCGTTTCAGTCTCAACGCGGGCGATCAGCGCCAGCATGATGTCTTTATTCGCCACCGTCGCTTTCACGGCCTGAAGCTCGCGTGTCACTTCATCAATGATCTCTTTTTCCGCCTCAAAGACCGAAAAAACTGACTGAAGGGTCTGCGGGAGTGTTGCGGTCGGATTATTCATTTTTATCACTCATTAAATGGGCCCGGATTACGCATGGTTGGGCCGGCAGCCTGGTAGCGAGGTAAGTTGTACAACTTACCCATGCAAACTTGTACAAGTTGCTACTATAGTGCCACTCATTCAGAACTGCAATGTCACATCTGAAATAATTCACCACGCAATGAGTTGTTATGAGGCGCCTTTCTTTCGTTATGCGCGTAAAGCACGCACCCGGCCGCCGCTACTGCCAGCGCCGGGTGATATTAAAAACGCCGCTTATGCAGACATGCCGCCATCAATCACCAGTTCGGCGCCGCTGACATAACTGCTTTCGTCCGAGGCGAGGAACAGTGCCGCAGCCGCCACTTCATCGGGATGTCCCAGCCGCTTCGCCGGAATCTGCGCGCTCAGCGTCTGCCTGACGTCATCGCTCGCCTGGCTGAACATCGGCGTATCCGTGGGCCCTGGGCTGAGGGTGTTGACCCGGATGCCGCGCGGAGCCAGCTCGCTGGTCCAGGTTCGCGCATAGGAGCGCACCGCGGCTTTACTGGCTGCATAAGTGCCGTAACCGGAAACCGCCATGCTGCCGGCAATCGAGCCGAGCAGCACGACAGTGCCGCCCTCACCCATCTGCGTGACGGCCTGCTGCACCGTGAGCACCATCGCGCGCACGTTGAGGCCAAAAGCGCGGTCGATATGCTCTTCCGTGCTCTCCTCAAGACTCGCCGGTTCGGAAACCCCTGACGAGTAAACGAGGATGTCGAGCTTTCCTGCCCTGGCATGAATGGTGTCAAACAGGCGAGAACGATCGTGCGTATTGGTGATATCACCCGCAATCGCCTCAACGTTACCGCCAATAAGCGTTACCGCTTCTGCCAGCTGCGCTTCGCGTCGACCGGTGATGAAAACATGGGCGCCCTCTTGCGCAAATCGCTGAGCAATCGCAAGGCCGATACCGCTGTTACCGCCGGTCACCAGGGCGGTCTTACCTTCAAGTTTCAACATGGCTACTCCAGAACGTGGGATGGACGCCTGATGATACATTTCGTATATTTACCGTCAATTACGCACCTGATATACACCAGATATAGAGAAGGTAACCTTATGTCGACCGATATCCCTGCCCTGCTGGCTGAAATCAACAGCACACGCCCGATCCTTGAACAGGTCGCCAATAAATGGTCGGTGTTGATCCTGACCGTTTTGTGCAGCGAACCCTCGCGCTTTAACGCCATTAAACGCCGGCTCGATCCCATCACCCATAAAGCCCTGACAGAGGCGCTGCGCCGCCTTGAGCGTAACGGGCTGGTTAACCGCCGCGTCATCGCCTCATCACCGGTGGCGGTCGAATACTCCATCACGCCGCTGGGCCGCTCCCTACAGGACCCGTTTGTGGCACTGGTGAGCTGGGCGAGGCAATACGGTGTGGCGATTGAGCAGGCGCAAGAGCTTTACGACGCGCGGCGTGCCACGGAAGAAGAGGTGTAAATTTCCCGCACAAACAACGGGTGCAGGATTTAAGGAAGGGAAGTAAAGCAGATGACAAATCAAAGAAGATCCGCTTTGAGCGCAGAGCGGATCTTCAGTCAGAATATCTAAGGAGCGGGACACAAATCTTCTGACGAAGCTCTAACAACCCAAAAACCAGTACATCTCATATGAAGTGAAATAGTGCGCTCTCTTAAGACATTTCCATGTTAAAAAATAAGATTAACCTACATGGAGATGTTGTTCTTTATGGCTTTTTTTTCCGGAATTACTGGGCGGCTGTTCCTTATAAACGTAATGACCGCCATTTCATATGCCTTCATTTTGCCTGTCATGAGTCTTTTTTTGATAAACGGATTACATGCCAGCCCGATTTTTATCACCTTCTACAGCCTGGGGTTTGCCCTCTCAGGATTATTTTTCAGCCAGTTGATGGGATCGCTTGCAGATAAGGGACATCCCGTCCGGCAACTTTTCATGATTTCTGTTGCGTCGCTTTTTCTGGCGGGTTTAGCTTTCAGTTTCTGTCGTCAACCCATCGAGGCTCTGGTCATCGGTATTTTCTTGATGGGGCCAGGCAATGCGTCTATCCCGTTACTCCTGTCGATGATCCGAAAGCATTCACTGACGGCAGGGCTTAACGCTACGCGGCTCAATACGCAAATGCGTTCGGGCGTGTCAATTGTGTGGATTGCCGGACCGGCTCTGGCATTTATCTTCGCCGACCGATTTGGCTTCACCTTTAATTTTTTGGCCTCAGCCCTGCTTGCGGCCAGCACCTTACTTGCCAGCCAGGTGCTGCTTTCGAAGGATAAAAACAGTGTCGCTACAGGCAGAGCAGAAAAAACTCAAGCCAGTAAAGCCCCTGTCACGGGTATGATTTGGGCACTCGGCGCAGTAATGATGCTGGCAAATTTATCCAATAACATGTACCTGACCATTATGCCGCTGTACCTGGTACACGAGCTTAATTTACCCGCTTCGTTTCCGGGTTTTCTGCTTGGCGCAACCGCGATAATGGAAATTCCCGTTATGCTTGCCGCTGCTCATCTGGCAGAGAAAACCGGGAAAGAGCCACTGATTATGGTCGGATTTCTCTTTGCAGCCGTCTATTACAGCCTGCTTCAGCTGGCCACTAACATGACCGAACTGGTTGTGTTGCAACTTTTTAACGGATTATTCTTTGGTATTTTTGTCGGCCTGGGCATTTCTGTTATTCAGGAAGCGTTGCCAGAACGTAGCGGTTTCGCATCAGCATTTCACTCCAATGCCATGCGCACAGGCATGATGGCTGGCAATGGGATTGCCGGTCTGATGGCGGAACTGGCAGGGTTTAAAATGACTCTACTTGTTCCACTGTTATCAGTGTGTTGTGCTGCTTTGCTAATGCTTTGTATAAACAGAAATCACTCTACAAAAAAGAGTTCGCCAATAGGCTGACAGTTCTCATAAAAATAGGCAGCAGTTGTCCTGCCCCCGGATTTATCCGCCGTCCCTGCCATAAGGACAAACACCAACCATACAAGGCGATAGGGACTAAAAACGGGGAAAAAACTCTTCCCCGTTGCGATCGTGCTTACTTCTGTTCGTTTTGACCAACAACCTTATTGATCGCTTCCATCCCACAACGCTCGTCGGACTCCGCGCCGCCGGTGCCCGCCATGCCGATAGCACCGATCCACTGACCGTGATACTTCACCGGTACGCCACCGCCGAGCAGCAATAACTCATGCACCGTATTGAGGTTGGCGGTCTCAGGCGAAGCCTGCGCTTGCTTCGCAAACTGCCGGGTCGGCGTTTTGGTCGACAGCGCCGTAAACGCTTTGCGCCAGGCGGCCTGCGTATTGTGCGGCCCGACGTTGTCATCGCGCATCAGCGTCACCAGGTTGCCGCCGCGATCGACCACCGCCACCACGCCCTGACGATGCATGTCATGACAAACCGATAACGCTTCGGTTGCCAGCTGCGTAGCGAGCGCCTGCGTCATCTCATAAACAGTGGCGGGCGTCGCAGCCAGCGTCGTCGCGGGTCCTGCTGCTAGTAGCAGCGCGAGCATAAGACGTTTCATCTGCCCTTAGCTCCCGCGGTAGGTGGAGTAGCCATACTGGCTCAGCAGCAGCGGAACGTGATAGGTGGACGTTGTATTATCGATATGGAACTCCACCGGAATTTCCGGGAAGAAGCTTTGCTGTTTCTGGTCAGCAAAATATTTACCGGTTTTGAAGATCACCCGATAGTCGCCAGCGGCAAACGGCTTTTCCGGCCACAGAGCACTGATGCGCCCGTCCTGATTGGTGCTGGCGGTGTTGAGCACCGTCCAGTTATCCCCCTGCTTCTGCTCAAGCGTCACCGCAACATTGGCGGCCGGCAGCCCGGTTTGCTGATTCAGCACATGGACGCTCAGCGGGTTTTTATCGGCCGCGAAGGTGAGAGCGGGCGCGGCAAGCAGTGCAGCCAGGGTTAACGCAGCGATAGACTTTTTCATGTTGGATTCTCCTGTGTTGATGACCCGGCTTTTATACCTCCACGCTTGCCGCAATTGCCTGTCAGAAAGATGACCATATTGTCATCTGGCCCTGAAAGGCTGGGGCGGCTCAAAATTTCGTGGCACACTGCGCCGATGAAACTGTTACTGATTGAAGACAACCTGAAAGCCAGCGCCTGGGTGCGCAAAGGGCTTGAAGAGGCGGGCTATATCGTCGATTACGCAGCGGACGGGCGCGATGGCCTGCATCTGGCGCTGGCGCACCCGTATAGCCTGATGATCCTCGATATTATGCTGCCGGGCATGGATGGCTGGCAGGTGCTGAAAACCCTGCGTACCGCAAGCCAGATGCCGGTGATCTGCCTTACCGCCCGAGATTCGGTGGAGGATCGGGTTAAAGGGCTGGAGCTGGGTGCGAACGATTACCTGGTCAAACCCTTCTCCTTTGCGGAACTGCTGGCGCGCGTCAAGAATCAGCTTCGTCAACACCAGCCGCACAGCACTACGCTGCGCGTCGCTGATCTGGTGATGGATTCGGCGCGTTTTCAGGTGACACGAGATGGCACTTCCATCGCGCTGACACGCAAAGAGTTTATGCTGCTGTGGCTGCTCGCCAGCCGGCACGGCGAGATCCTGCCGCGCACGCTGCTGGCAAGTGAGATTTGGGGTGTCAATTTCGACAACGAAACCAACATTGTTGATGTCGCCATTCGCCGCCTGCGCCGCAAAGTCGATGACCCGTTTGCGCAAAAGCTGATCACCACCGTCCGGGGTATGGGTTACTGCCTCTCCGTGCAGGAGCCAGGCGATGTATAGCCCCTCTCTGACACTCAGGCTGACGGCGATTTTTACGCTGATCATGGCGCTGGCCTGCGGCGGCATCAGCCTGATCCTCTATAACGCCCTGCGCAGTGAGCTGGTGTGGCGCGACGATCAGACGCTGATCAACCGCGCTGCGCAACTGCGCCAGCTGCTGGAAGATGGCGCTCAGCCGGAGTCGCTGCCGCTCTACTTCAACCGTATGGTCGATATTCGCCAGGATATTCTCAGCATCCGCCCGCAGCATGCGCAAAACGTCACCATTAACCATACCGGCGTCGCGTTGCCGGATATCGCACCAACCCCGGTTAACACCCCGCCCAGCGCGCAGCAGTTGCACCGCTGGCGCAGCACGGATGATATGGATGCCTCGGCGCTCAGCCTGCAGGCCAACTCACCGCACGGGCCGGTCACCGTCACGCTTGCCCGTGTAGCGCGTGAGCGGGCAATGATGCTTGAGCGCTACCGCCAGCAAAGCATTCTGGTGTCACTGGCGGCCATTCTGCTCTGCGCCGCCCTTAGCCCATTGCTGATTCGCCGCGGGTTGCGGGCCATTGGCCGCTTAAGCCAGATTGTGGCCGAGACCGCCAGTGACCGGTTAAACCAGCCGGTGCCGTTGCAGGCGATCCCGCAGGAGCTGCTCCCCCTTGGCAAGGCGCTTAACGCCATGCGTCAGAGCCTGTCGACAGACTTTATCCGCCTCACCCAGTTTGCCGACGATCTGGCCCATGAGATCCGCACCCCGATCAACGTTATGTTAGGCCAGAATCAGGTGGCGCTGGGTCATCAGCGTTCCATTGCCGAGTACCAGGCGCTGCTCGAAGGGAATATTGAGGAGCTGGAGGCGCTGTCGCGGCTGACGGAAAACATTCTCTTCCTTGCGCGCGCCACGCATCACAATATCAGGCTCAATCAGGAAACCTTCTCGCTCAGTGAGGCACTGGAGATGGTGGTCGATTTTCTCGAACCGCTGGCGGAAGAGCGTGAAATGGCGATCGAGCTGAATGCGCAGGGCAGCCTCACCGCCGATAAGATGTTGTTTCAGCGGGCGATAACCAACCTGCTGACCAACGCCATTCGCTATGCGGCGGGAAACGGCACCATTGCCGTCAGCACAATTCAGGGCGGTAACTCGGTTGAAATTGAAGTGGCGAACGACGGGGAGCCGCTTGCCGAGCCGGAGAAAGCCTTCGAGCGCTTCTGGCGGGGAGATAATGTTCGTCACACCGCCGGCAGCGGGCTGGGGTTATCGCTGGTGAGCGCCATCGCCGCGCTACACGGCGGCAGCGCCTATTATCGCCACGCGCAGGGCAAGAACATTTTCGGCCTGCGTTTGCCCACCTGACACGTCGCGCAAATAGCATTAAAAGGTGTAAAGCAGCGCCGCGCCATACAGCCCGAGGCCATAGGCCAGATGCGTCAGCAGGCTGAATACCCGCGCCCGCCACGGCCTGGGCGTGCGCGAGGCCGCAATGCCAAAACCCAGCGCCGGCTGCATAATCAGCCAGGGCGCAGGCAGCGTAAACACGCCTGTCAGCACACCCGTCAGCAGAAGCGGCTCGCGCAGCCATGACGAACCCTGGAGCAAAAATGGGATCGCCGCAAACAGCATGCCGGTGAGGTAATGGAATGCCCAGCCGGTAAAACTTTCCCCTTTAATGGAAGGCGTGGAAAGGATGGTGTTATGCCACCTCTTTCCCCGCGCGAGCCACAACAACCAGCGCCCCACCAGCCCATAGTTAAGCGGCGGCACGCGGAGCAGCTTTTTCTGACACATTGACCAGCCATCCATCAGCAGCGTTGCGCCAATGCCGGTGACGATCATGTGAAGCACAAGAGCGTTATCCAATTTTCCTTCCCCTGATAAAGAGATGCTAAGGTGTCGGTGAGTGTGCAACGTGAAGTGAGGTTTAAGTCAACGGTGAAAGAGCTGGATATTGGGGAAGTGGCGGCGCTTTCCGGCATAAAGCCCTCCGCGCTGCGGTTTTACGAAAAGAGGGGCTTAATCAAACCGATTGGCCGCAACGGGCTGCGAAGGCAGTATTCGCAAAGCGTGCTGAGTAAATTGCAGCTGATCGCGCTCGGCCAGGCGGCAGGCTTCTCGCTGGATGAGATGGCGGCAATGTTAAACCCGCAGGGCAAGGTCGCTATCAACCGCGAGCAACTTCAGCAGCGCGCGAAGGCAATTGATGAGACCATTTGCAAACTGCAATTATTCAGCGAAGGGCTGAAGCATGCCGCCCGCTGCCCGGCGCCGGAGCATACGGAGTGTGCGTCGTTCAAAAAACTGGTGAGCAGAGGGCTGCGGCTGATCGCGCGCAAATAACGTCAACGCAAATGTATTACTTATCACGATAGCGGGTCGAGCGACTCTCCTTCTTCGCCGAATGGACCCAGCAGCGACCATAGAGGGTTGACGCGAAGTGGCGACCGCGATCGTCAGTAATCTGGCAGTGGCAGGCAAAAGGCCCAACGGAGGCGGCGCCTTCAATTAACGCTGCGTCTTTAATCTGCGGCCTGAAGTCGAGAGTGATGCTAACGTTGCTTACCCACTCATGCGGGATACGCTGTCTGTTCAACAAATTTGTCAGCATATTCGTGTAATGGCGCACCAGAAACTGTATCAGCTTATCGCTAGCCTCAGGCTGAGGTAAGGGAAACGAAAGATCTACAGACGTCCCCCCATCTCTGATCGCAAAGTGCTTTAGCAGCCCCAGAGACCAGTAGCCATGAAAATCATTATTGCGGCTCACAAAGCTCGAATTGAGCGCGTTAGCAATGCCTTTAAGCTCACGTCGCCTTGCCATCATTACTCCCTGTTTGCAGATCAACGGCCTCGCCAATATTAGGGGTTGCGCACCTGTTGTTGCCTTTCAAAAGATTATCCATGTTAGAACATGGCGTTAGTCTTTATGAATATACACGCGCACATTACAGGAATCGCTATGCCATATACATCAGCAACGCCGCGCCTCTTTTACCGCACGCAGGGAGAAGGTCCGTTAGTCATCATGCTTCATGGTTTGCTGATGGATAGCAGATGCTGGGTGGATAACGGCTTCAACTCCGCGTTAAGCCCCCATTTTCAGGTGGTGTGTCCGGATCTGCCCGGCCACGGGGCGAGCGATAAACCTGATGATCAGGCTGCCTACACCCAACAGCGCCAGGCGTTAGCCATCGTCAATCTGATGGATGAGCTGGGGTATGAAAAAGCGCATATCATCGGCTACTCTGCCGGGGCCTGGCTGGCAATGGAGCTGATAAATGCTCACGCAGATCGCCTGCACTCTGTGGTGTTGGGAGGATGGGATTGTGAAGCTGGCCTGCCTGAAACGCCTGTTGGCAAGCTGACGTTTGAGATGTTTATCGCTTATGCCCGGCAAGTCGCGCCGGAACTCACCGCCTCACTCACCTCTGAGGATGAAAAAGGGGCAGAGCATTTTTTCAATGAACTGAGAAAACACGCCCAGGACGCGGAGGGCTTTTTCCCCTGCCCTGTTCCCCTGCGGTTTTGGGCGGGTGCTGATGACCCCTATTACGCCACAATGGCGGCGTTAGCCACGCGCTATGCCATACCGCTTTTCGCCGGTAAAGGCGATCATCTGAGTGAAGTGAATCATCCCGAGAGTGCCACGCTCAGTGCGATCCTCAACTTTGTCCGCAATCCTCAAGCATCCGGGCGGGCATAACCTCTGTAGCGAGGGGGAGCAGGCCTGCTCCCCCTTTATAGCTACCACACGCTTAGTTCGTCACCGCAACTTTCATTGCCGGGCGCTGCGGCAGTAGCCAGAGAAACGCCACAATAATCAGCGCCAGCGTCAGTGAGGCGCTATAGCGGCTCAGCGCAAGCCCGCCAGCGGCGACAGGTTTATCGAGGAAATCACCGACTACCGCACCCAATGGGCGAGTCAGAATAAACGCCGCCCAGAAGAGTGCAGTGCGCGACAGCGAGGTAAAGCGGCTGGCGGCCCAGATAATCGCCAGTGCGCCGACAAACAGCAGGATGCCGCCATCATAGCCCAGCCCTTCGCTGTCTGCGGTCCAGTCACCCAACGCGGTGCCGAGAGTCTGTGAAAACATAATGGTGACCCAGTAAAAGCTCTCCGTGACGCCGTTGTTCACCGAACTGACAGCGATGGTGCCGCAGGTCAGGCGCCAGATAAGCAGTGAAAGCATCAGCAGCGAACTCAGCAGCAGCGTGCCGCCCAGATAACCTATCCCAAGTGAGCGATCGGCAAAGTCCGCAAGCGTAGTGCCAACGGTGGTGGTGGCAACCACCGTAAACCAGTAGATCCACTTATTAAAACTGTGGCGCTCAATCTGCACCACCACGGCGATTAAAAAGATGATGGCGAAAATCAGCGTCCCGGTGAGGTAACCCAGATTCATCGACATGGTCACTGCATCACCACCGGTCTCACCCAGCGTTGTCGCAGCAATCTTGGTTAACCAGAACGCCATCGTCACTGCGGGGACTTTGCTGGCGGTAGAGACTTCTGCGAACTTATTTTGCATAGGAGAGGCTCCGGAATAGCCCGGGATGGGCTAGCGTAGCGCTTACATTATCGGAGTATTCTTAAGCGAGGATTAAGTAACACCGATAAATTGCAGAAATTTTGCGCGACAGCCGGGGCACGCTACCTGGCATAAATATTAAAATGGGCAGCATCAGGTTTTCTGCAGTTTCATATGCAAAAGCGGATAGGGCCGCCCCTGGCCATCATGCTCAGAGCGGCCGACAACCTCAAAACCCTGCTGTTGATAAAAGCCCACCGCTTGCGGATTCTGTTCATTGACGTCCAGCTCATCCGCACCCTGCGCGATGGCGTGTTGCAGGAGCACTTTGCCGGTGCCTTTTCCGCGCTGGGCGGCATCGACAAACAGCATCTCAATCCTGTTGTCACTGACGCCAACAAAGCCGACGATGGAGCCATCTTCAACCAGCCGGGCAATCGACAGCGTGACGGCAGGGAAATAGCGATTTTCTAACAGCGGGCGCAGCGCCTCAATATCCCCCTCCGGCAAGAAATCGTGGCTGGCACGCACCGATGACTCCCAGATGTCCAGTAATGTCGGGTAGTGAGCGGGTCTGCCCGCTTCAATCGTTATCATCATCTTCCTCTCTGTAATGGCTTAACAGCGCGGAATGCATATTAGCAGCCTCGAATGCCAGCTACACTTTCAGCGGCTTAAACGAATGGAAACCAGTTATCAAAGAGGTCACACAATGAGCACTTCAACCTTCACGCTATACGTCACCTATTACGGCGATCCGCAGAGCCGTTTTGACCGGGACTACTACGTCAACAGTCATATTCCGCTGGTGATCAAAGCGTTCCAGCCCTATGGCCTGCTCAGCGCAGCTGCCCTCTTCCCGGCCGTTGAGCAGACGGGAACCGTCGCCATCGCCGAGTGCGTTTTCCGCGATGAGGAGGCGATGAAAGCGGCGTTTAACTCGCCAGAAGCGCCAGAAGTGACGGGCGATGTGCCGCACTTTACCGATCTGACGCCGAGCATGTTGCGCGCCGTTGCGCTTTAAGCACTAAACAATAAGGCCGGTGCGCAGCCACCGGCCGTCTCATTTTTACTGTGCGGCAAGTGCCGCCACAAAATCGCGGTAGGTGTGTAGCGGGCGGCCAAGCAGCGCCACCAGCCGCTCCCGGTCGCCCCCATTTGGGATCATGCCGTGGCTGACGTAGCGCTCGGCCATCAGACGCATTTCATAGGCCATCCATTTCGGCATAAATTCCGCCATGCCAGCTTCAAAGGCGTCCGGGCTGTCACCGCCATACATTACCTCGCGCCCGAGCACATCGCGCCAGATTGCCGCTGCATCATTACCTGTCAGCGTATCCGGGCCAACGAGATTAATGGTCTCGACGGGTAGCCTCTCGCTAGCCTGATCGCGCCGAAGCAGCTCAATAGCCGCCACCTCGGCGATATCACGCGTATCCACCATCGCCAGCCCGCGGCTGCCAATCGGCATCGGGTAAACGCCGTGGTTAACGACCACCTCCTTAATCATCGCCTCATTATCGATAAAGTAGGTGGGGCGCAGAATGGTGGCGCTGAAGTTCATCGCGGTCAGCATGCGCTCGGCACCGTATTTAACCGCGAAATGCGGCACATTGACGGCGGCATCCGCGCCAAAAACCGAGAGATAAACCACGCGATCGACGCCAGCTTCCCGGGCGATATTGAGCGTAATCAGCGTCTGGGTAAATTCATCGGCGGCAACCGCATTGAGTAAAAACAGGGTTCTGATGCCGCTAAAAGCGGCGCGCAGGGCATCGATATCCAGCAGATCGCCCTTAACAACCTCCACATTGTCAGCAAAACCGGCTTTTACGGGATCGCGGGTCAATATGCGGACATCAGCGCCGCGGCGAAGCAGCTGGTCAACAACGTGGCGACCAACGCGGCCGGTCGCTCCGGTAACAAGAATAGTCATGATGTTTACTCCGTACTGTCTGGTGGGTGTAACCAGAGACTATCCCGATCCATTTTTGCCCGGAAGAGGCTATTATTTGCACACTCTGTTCCAAAAATGAGACAGCTAATGGATATCAACGCCTTAAAAGAGTTTCACCTTATCGCGGCAGCGGGCGGGATTGGCGCCGCCAGCCGCACCAGCGGTAAACCTAAAGCCACCCTTTCGCGCAGGCTGACCGATCTCGAAGAGGCGCTGGGCGTGCGGCTGGTGGAGCGCGGCGGCCAGAAGCTGAAGATCACCGAGGCGGGCGAACGCCTATTGGCGCGCACGCTGGGCGCCATCCGTGAAATTGATGAAGCGGCTGAATCGGCGCGGGAAGATAATGCCGCGCCAGCAGGATGGCTGCGCGTTGCTGCCCCGCTGCTCTTTTCGCAGCTGGCGCTGGGGCGGCTGATGGCAGAATTTCGCCAGCACTATCCGCAGATCCATATTGAGGTTGTCTCGGAAAACCGCATGAGCGATTTAGTGGAGGAGCAGTTTGATGTGGCGATCCGCATAAACCCGCAGGCAAACAGCTCGCTGGTTGGCCGATGCTTCGCCAGGGACAAGCTGGTGCTGGTCGCCGCGCCTGCTATCAGCCTGCCCGTTGCGGATAGGCAAAGCGTGCCGACGATCCCGGCGGTAGTGATGTCAACGCATATTGAAGGGAGTGACTGGATCGTTGAGAACGGGCAGCGCCGCTTTACTCCGCAGCCGGTGATGCGCCTCTCCTCACTGTTGACCGTTCGTGATGCGGTTCTGACCGGAGCCGGTGCGGCGATGGTGCCGAAATCGATCGTCAGCACTTATCTTGCGAGAGGTGAATTGATAAGTTGGGGAGAGGCCGAAACGCTTACCGAGCTGTGGGTGCTGCACACATCGCGTCGGCTACAGAGCCCGAAAGTGAAGGCCTTTGTGGAGTTTATCTGCGAATACTATCCCGCTGGCTGGTTCTCTACCTGAGGCGAGCGGGAAGCGTAATAACAGTTGCATCGGTGCCAATCACTGCTCGCTGACGGCAACGCCCTCGCTGGCAACGAGGCGAATAGCGGATTCATACACGTCGTTCATCCCATCCACCGCCTGCGCTTTTCCCTTTTGCAACTGCTCGAGAATCCCCTCTTTTTCAACGCGTTTTCCCGCTGAAATTAACGAGGATACCGCGTGCCCGATAACCATATAGACTTCACTTACACGTTCTGAACTTATGATATCCATTCACTTCCCTCCCGCGTAGATGCCACACCCGTAATTACTCGCTGCCCGAGCAGTTACGTGAGCAAGGTCTGCGATGTTGTCCCATATATTTATAAAGTAATTTACCTGCAAAATCATCACTATTTAATGAGGATCGTCTGAAGGTGAGTTAAATATTTTTTCGGTTTTAAAGAAGATGTTAGATATTGATACAGCTGAAGGTTTTATGACAATGGAAAATAAAAAAGGAGTGACGAAATAATCTTTCTGGCGAATAAAAAGTTAAAAAAGTGGCAGGGGACATCATCTCCTGCCGACTATAATCCGACAACGGCACCGAAACCATGTGCGCTTTATACCCCCAGTGTGACGAAGAAAGCTTAGAAAAACCTTAACGCCCCGGCCTTTTTCGACATGTTAACCAGCGCCGCTCGCTGAAATATGCCGATGCCACCCCCCTGGTTTTTGCTTAAGGATCTACTCAGCTAAACAGTCCACGCGAGGTATGATATCGCTTCAGTCACATGTGGAGCAGAAGATGGATAAGGACACACTGGTTAGCCTGGTGAAATTTAAGCGCTGGATGGATGGCGAAACCCTGAAAGCCATCAAGGCGATCGACGAATCGGCGCACCCGCAAAAGCGCCACCTGATGATAAGGCTGATGAACCATATTTATGTCGTCGACATGATTTTCAGAGCCAATCTCACCGGTCAGCAGCATGGCTACACCGCGCTAAATACCCCGGAAACGCCTACCCTGGAAGAGCTTGAAGTGAAGATGGCCGACTGCGCCGCGTGGTATATCCAGCATGTTGACGCCCTTATTTCGAGCGATCTTGAAAAAGTCATCACCTTCCGTTTTGTCGACGGTGGTCACGGCGAGATGCGCGCCATCGATATGCTTAACCATGTGCTGTTTCATGGCACCTATCACCGCGGCGCGGTCGGCTGGATGATTTCAGAGTGCGGCGGCGTCGCGCCGAAGGATGTGCTGACGGTTTTTCTGCGGGACCATAATCACTGACGGTTTCATCCCTTTTTTATAGAAAGGAAGCCAGGAGCCAAACTATGCTGATGTACACCACCATAGGCACCGACGATTTACCGTCGATGACGCGTTTCTATGATGCGATTTTCGCAGTGCTGGGCGTGCCGCGCACTCCTGCGTGGAGTGAAACCTGGGCGATGTGGGGCGAGCCGCCAGACCAGGGGTTCAGTTTTTGCATCTGCCCGCCGTTCGATAAAAAGAGGGCCACGCCGGGTAACGGGACGATGTTCTCCTTCCGGGCAAGCAGCGCAGAGCAGGTAAGGCAATTTCATGCCGCAGGGCTGGAAAATGGCGGCAGCGATGAGGGCGCGCCTGGTCTCCGAGAAGCCTATGGGCCAGATTTCTATGTTGCCTATCTGCGGGATCCGCAGGGGCATAAGCTGGCCTGCGTATGCCACCCCTGGCACCCAGAAATAGATAACCCAGCCTGATAGTTCTTGTGTTATTACTGGTCAGGCTTAAAAACCTGTCCAGAACGGCCTTTATCGTATGGGCTTATGCATAAGGATTCGATGTCATGGAAATCAGTATTCAGACCCCACTGCTGCACTCACTGCCGCTGAGCGAGCGCAGCGGATGCAATGTGTGGCTGAAAATGGAGTCTGCCCAGCCCACCGGTTCGTTCAAACTTCGCAGCGCGGCACATGCCTGCCGCTATTATGCAGAACAGGGCGCAAAAGGCTTTATCAGTTCGTCGGGCGGCAATGCAGGCATCGCGGTGGCGCACAGCTGTCGCAAACTGGGCCTACCGGTCACCGTCGTAGTGCCTGAAACCACCTCCCTGCGGGCGAGAGAGCTGATCGAGCAGGAAGGGGCCACCCTTGTGGTGCACGGCAATGTCTGGAGCGAGGCGAACGACTATGCCCTCTCTTTAGCCACCGATGAGGTCATTTATATTCACCCCTTTGATAACGCGCTGCTGTGGGCGGGCATCAGCACACTGGTGGATGAGGTGATCGCCGCAGGCGTGATCCCGGATGCCGTGGTCCTCTCGGTCGGCGGCGGCAGCCTGCTCTCAGGCATCGCTCAGGGGCTGGAAAAACATCAGTTGAGCCATATTCCGATCTATGCCGTTGAAACCGAGGGCACCGCGTCGCTTAACGCCTCGGTTAATGCCGGTAAGCTGGTGCGTCTGGAGAAGGTGAGCGGCATCGCAACGACCCTTGCCGCAAGCCAGGTGTGTGAAAATGCGTTTAACGTTGCCAGCCGTTTTGAGGTGAGAAGCCAGGTTGTCTCCGACGCTGAGGCCGTGCGCGCCTGCCGCCTGTTGCTGGACGATCATCGCGTGCTGACCGAGCCTGCCTGCGGCGTGTCGCTCTCGCTGCTTTATGACAACAAACTTCGCTTTGCCCCCAGCGATAATGTGCTGGTGATTGTCTGCGGCGGAGCATCGGTGACGCTGGAAAGCCTGCTCGGCTGAAGGAAAGCGCCACAGCGCGTGAAAACGTGGCGGTAAGGGCGCACGCCCCTACCGCCGTGCCTGCTACCACTCGACGCAGATTTTCCCCAGGTGGGAACCGCTTTGCAGGTGAGCAAAGGCTTCGCTCAGCGCCTCATAGCTGAAGGTGCGATCGATAACCGGCTTTTGCTTCATCACTTCCAGCGCTTTCACAAAATCGATCTGATCCTGGCGGCTTGCCACAATCACCCCTTTGATCTGCACCTGTTTTGCCAGCAGTGAAAGCACCGATACGCTGGCCTCGTCGCCGGACAGGATACCAATCTGCGCGATATGCCCGCCGACTTTTACGGCTTTCAGCGACTCTTTCAGGGTAGCCGGGCCGCCCACTTCCACCACGTGATCGACGCCGAACCCCTGGGTCAGTTCAAGCACTTTATCCCCCCATTCGGGCGTGGTTTTGTAGTTGATGGTCTCATCCGCGCCCAGCTCGCGCACAACGTCGAGCTTCTTATCGGAAGAGGAGGTGGCGATAACTTTCGCGCCCATCGCTTTCGCAATTTGCAGCGCCGCGATGGAGACGCCGCCAGTGCCCTGAACCAGCACCGTCTCGCCCGCTTTCAGGTTGCCATCCACCACCAGCGCCCGCCAGGCGGTCAGTGCTGAGGTAGTGATGGTCGCGGCCTCTTTGTGGCTCCATCCCTGCGGCGCATGGGTAAAGGCATTTTGCGAGCGGACAACGTACTCGCTCGCCATGCCATCAATGCCGTCACCGGGGGTATGAGCAAAGCCGCTCACCTCGGGGCCTGGCTTACCTGCCAGCCAGATGGGGAAAAAGGTAGAAACCACGCTATCGCCGATGGCAAACTCCTCAACGCCCTCGCCCACCTCTTCGACCACGCCCGCGCCATCGGAGAGCAGAATACGGCCATCCTCAGTCGGGAACTGGCCGCTGGCAACAATCAAATCATGAAAGTTCAGCGAGCTGGCTTTAATCGCAACCCGAATTTCACCCTTACCGGGTCTGCCCGGATCGGCGATATCTGAGACGGTAATGTTTTCCAGGCCGCCCGGCGCGTTAAGTGTGACTGCTTTCATCATGCTTCTCCTGTTACAGCGTAAATTTGCGTTAACCAGCCTAAATCATAGGATCACTTTGTTAAAGGCGAGCGTTTTTGTGACCGGGCACACACCGCCCCCGGCGTGGACTTATATCCCCTTGTTATGCCATGATGCTAATTGGTTAAATTTTTGTATATATGCCCGCCAGCCAGGGCTTATACAGATGGCATACTCGTTCAGGCGATAAGTAATGGCGTATTTGAATTCTTTATTGACGTTTATCGAAGGCAGGCCGGCGCTGGCCATTGTTTTAAATATTATTCTGCTGATCGTCTCTGGCATGTTTGCGCATCTGATGTGCAAATTCCTGCTGATTAAGGTCGTTCGTAAAGTCTTCTTTGCCAGCCATAAAAAAGATGTGCCGCTGGAAAAAGATCGCCGTATCGCTGAAAAATTATCCAATTTCGTGCCGGTTCTTACGGTCTATTACCTGCTGCAGTTTATGGAAAATATGCCAGCCTCGCTGGTAACGGCAATAAATACCATGTGCGGTATTTTGTTCTTTATTTTCCTGTCGGTCTTTTTTAACGAGATGCTGGATATCGTTAATAGCTCTTATTTGCGCAAGACCAAGCGTAAAAATCACTCGATTAAGGGCTATATCCAGATAGGTAAAATCTTAATTCACGTTATTGCCGCGATCATGATCCTCGCGGTGATGTCGAACAAATCACCGGCGATTATTATCTCCAGCCTCGGTGCCGTGGCGGCAGTGCTGATGTTAGTGTTTCAGCACACGCTGCTTTCGCTGGTCGCCAACGTGCAGGTCTCCTCAAATGATGTCCTGCAACTCGGGGACTGGATTGAGATGCCGGATAAAAACCTCAGCGGTGAAGTGACCGATATCGCGCTGCACACCATTACTATCCGGAACTGGGATAACACCATCTCCCGTATTCCGACGAAAAACTTTCTTACCGAAACCTATACCAATTGGCAGGCGATGTTCTCCTCCGGCGCGCGCCGCATTATGCGCAGCACCAATATCGATCAGCACTCGGTGACCTTTCTCTCGCAGGAGATGCTGGCTCCCATGCTGGCAATACGCGGCGTGAGTGAACCGCTGTCAAAACTGCTTGATGGCCGCGATCCGATGGGCGTAGCGGACAGCTGGTTTATTGATAATGGCCTGACGAATTTGACGCTTTTCCGCCACTACTTAATGGCTTATCTCGCCGAGCGGCAGGATATTGTCAAAGAGATGTACATTGTCGTCAGGACACTAAAGCCGTCACCGGCCGGTATTCCGCTGGAAATTTACTGCTTCACCTCGTCGACCCTGTGGGCAGATTATGAGAATACGCAATCGGCGATATTTGAATATATCACTGCGGTAGCAGGACAATTCTCCCTGCGCTTATATCAATATCCCGCCGGCCATGATTTCTGGCGTTTATCGCAGCAGCACGCGATAGAGAAAAGCGCGCCGCCAGGGGAAGGGTAACAGGCTTAACGGCTTACAGTAGTGCGGGTCGGATCCCCCTCCCGCGTCTTACCTCAGATAAACATCGCCACGTTACGACGGGAAAATATATTTTCCCGAAGCACTACGCATACCGGTAATTGATAAGCCAAAAAAAAGAAGAACAAAAAAAGATATATCTCAGACTTAGGATCTTTATCAAAAAATAAAAAAAGAAAAACCCCACTTCATTGCAGAAGTTTATACCCGTAGCAAGAATCATTATTACCGTTGTGATATGAGCAAAGAAAAATGAAAAAAACTCGTATTGTAGTGATGATGATAAGCGCTATTTCCGGCACCGCGTACGCAGACTCAGAGCAGTTAATCCCCGATTTTTCTCCTGAAAGCTTTTCCGCCTCCGCCTCTGCCGGGATGCTGAGCGGTAAATCGAATGAGCTAGTCTATGACGAAATAACAGGGAGAAAAATCAGCCAGCTTAACTGGAAGATAAAGAATGTCGCCATTGTGAAAGGCGATCTCTCCTGGAACCCCTACTCCTTTTTAACCCTTAACGCCCGCGGCTGGACGTCACTCGCCTCCGGGGCAGGCCATATGGATGATTACGACTGGCTGAGTGAAAGCCAGTCAGGCTGGACCCATCACTCCACCCATCCTGATTCGGATGTCAATTACGCCAATGAGTTCGATCTCAACCTGAAAGGCTGGATTTTCCAGGACGCGAATTATAAAGCGGGCGTGGTGGCAGGCTATCAGGAGACGCGCTTCAGCTGGACGGCGCTCGGCGGCGCTTACGATTATAATAATGGAGCCTCAGTGGGTAACTTCCCGGCAGGCGAACGCGGGATTGGTTACAGCCAGCGCTTCACCATGCCCTATGTTGGGCTGGCGGGCCAGTACCGCATTGATAACTTCGAATTCAATGCGCTGCTTAAATTCAGTGACTGGGTGCGCGCCCATGATAACGATGAGCACTATATGCGCGACCTCACCTTCCGAGATAAAACCAGTAATTCACGCTATTACGGCGCGTCACTTGATGCAGGCTACTACGTCACGCCACATGCGAAAGTGTTTGCTGAGTTCACTTACAGCAAATATAAAGAGGGCAAAGGCGGGACGCAGGTTATTGATACTACCAACGACGGATCGGAATTCATCGGTGGCGATGCTGCGGGTATTGCCAACCAAAACTACACCATCACTGCCGGCCTGCAATATCGCTTTTAAACCCGCGATATGACCACCGCGTATTAAGCCCCTGACGGGGCTTTTTTATCTCCGCTATTTAGCTGCAATAAACCCGGCAATCGCCGCCGTCACCGCATCGGCGGCTTCCGTTGGCGGATGGTGGCCGGTTTTTGCCAGCGTAAGCAGTTGAGCATCGGGCAGAAGCGCGGCGATCTCCTTACTTAACTCAACCGGGGTTGCCCTGTCCTCTTCCCCGACAATAACCAGCGTCGGCGCGGCGATTATCGGCAACAGGTGGCTAATATCGCCCCGGTCAAACACGGCGGCATCCAGCGCCAGCGCTAAGCCTTCGCGGTTGTGAGCATGCATCATGGCGCGCTCTTCGGCGGCCTCATGGGGGTGGTTTTGCAGCCATTCTTCACTGTTTACATAGGACTGAAGGGTGGTAAAAAGCGCCTCCCGCGCCTCATCGGAACCCTTCAGCAGGGTTTCGCGCTGCCTGCGCCACATCTCCAGCCGTTCAGGCAATTCCGCGCGCGCGCTGGTGCCAATCAGCACAAGGCCTGCCAGAAGCTTCGGATAAGTCGCCGCCAGCCGCAGCGCCACCATCGCCCCCTGGCTCTGCCCAACGATTGTGACCTTGCCGAGCGCCAGTTCATCAATCATCAGCGCCAGATCGCGGCTCAGATCATCAAGCGTCCAGCCGGTGGCATCGTAACCGCTCAGGCCGTGTCCCGGCATATCAACAACGATGCAGCGATAAGCGTGGCTCAGGGCCTGAACCTGTGCGGCGAAAATATGATGGCTGGCGAAAAGCCCGTGGGCAAAAAGCAGCACTGGCCCTTCGCCGATATCGCGGTAACGGTAGAGCGTGCCATTGATGCGCACCTGCTGCAGCGACCACTCATCACCCGCGTCAAAAGCCCTTGCCAGCAGCGCCGAATCTTCAAAGATTTGATACCGGCGAATCTTACCGTTGGTGACCGTAAAGTGAATGATCATATCGCTGCCGACGGTGTGCTGCGTGCTGACCACCGTATGGCGAAAACGCCCCAGTACCAGCACGCTATCGTGCTGCGCGATAATCTCATTAATCACAAATTCCCGTGGCCTGAAATTCTGCGGGAAGGCTATCAACCAGCGCCGAACCTGCTCAGGCCCCTGCAACAATCCAACTGTCGAGACGCCTGGTTCGCCGTCGATATGCCACACCACATCGTCGGCCAGCAGGCTGACAATCTCATCGACTCTGCCCGCAGCAAAAGCTGCCAGATAGGTTTCCACGACCGCGCTGGCGGGGGTCTGATTCGCTGTGACTTCCATCTGCTCACTCCTGTTTTTCGAATAGTAATGCCGTAGCAGAAGTCTATTTTTTCCATATTTTGAAAACTACGGATAAAATCGGCGAATCATTTTGCATAAACAGAAAACAGAGACGATGGACTGGAACGATTTACGCTTCTTTTTGGCCGTTGCGCGCACCAGCAGCCTGACAAAAACGGCAGCCACGTTAAAAGTGAGCCAGTCGACGGTATCGCGCAGAATTAACGCGCTGGAAAGCAGCCTGCGGACCAGCCTGTTTCTGCATCATCAGACCGGCTACTTTCTTACCGATGCCGGGCAGGCGCTGCTGAGTTATGCCGAAGAGGTGGAGAGCCGAATCGGCGCGCTGGAGCACGCCTTTGCCGGAGGCGATGGCGAAGCGGCGGGAACCGTGCGCCTGGCGACGGCAGAGACGCTGGCCAACCACCTGATTATCCCGGCCCTGCCGCAGTTCCAGGAAGATTACCCGGCGATCCGCCTCGAGCTGATTACCGGGGTCAACACCGTCTCGGTGGTACGAAACGATGCCGATATCGCGCTGCGCCTGGTGCGGCCTGAGCAAAACACGCTGAAGATCCGCAAAGCCGGGGTGATGGCCTCCGCGGTCTACGCAGCAGAGCGCTATCTGCGCGCTCACCCTGCGCCAGAAGATGCCCCCTTGAGCGGGCGGCGCTTTATTACCTGGGACAGTTCGTTCAGCCATCTTCCCGCGGCCCGTTGGTTTGATGAACAGGTTGAGGATAAAACCTCTGCGCTTGCCACCACCAGCCTGGTGACCCAGCTCTCTGCCGTCAACGCCGGGCTTGGGCTGGCGGTGCTGCCCTGCTTTATCGCTGCGCAGCAGCCGGAATTAATCGAAGTGATACCACCCGACCGGGTGCTGAGCGAAGATCTCTGGCTGGTGACTCATGCCGATCTTATCGCTTCGGCACGCATCAAAGCGGTGGCGGAGTTTTTAATGACGATCCTCAATCGGGCAAACATGGCCTGACGAACATTACCTGCCGCCATGCGGGTTTATGCGCCGCCGCGGCAGCGTATCAAGCAAGCGGTTAAGCTCGGTTCGCTGGCGATACTGCGCTGGCGTGTCGATATCGCAATGGATCCCCGGCTCATCGACGGCAACCGTGCAGGTGCCGATCTGGCGAACAATCGTCTTTAAGCTGCTGTTGGCGGGCGCGTTGCTGATAAGCGCAAGCGCCTGCGCCGGGAGCAGCACCGGATGGCCCTGGCCCTGGTCATAACCGGGAACCAGGCAGTGGTCATGATCCGCATGCTGCCATAACGCGCTGTAAACCGCGGGCGATACCTCCGGCATATCGCCCAGCGCCAGAAAAAAACGTCGCGAGGTGACCGCTGCCGCACCACACTTTACTGATGAGAACATCCCTGAAGCGTAATCAGGGTTGTGGACAAGCGTAATAGCGGGCTGCCCGCGATAGTAGCGCGCCAGCTCATCGCCACGATGCCCGGTAACCAGGATCACCCGATCGCAGAGCGAGAAGGCGCTGCGAAGCGCACTGTCGAGCAGCGTGCCCGCCCCCCAGGGCAGCATCATTTTCCAGTCGCCCATCCGGCTGGATAACCCGGCCGCCAGCATGACGCACTCAATCAACGCCTTTTCACTCATCACTCGCCCCTTTTCACGCCTCGCCTTTCAGCACTGCTTTGATGGAGGTGATGATCGGCTGATAGCCAGTACAGCGGCACAAATTCCCCTCCAGCCCCTCTTTCAGTGCGTCATCATCCGGCGCGGGGTTCACCTCCAGCAGCGCTTTAGTGCTCATTAACACCCCTGGCGTGCAGAAGCCGCACTGGACGCCGCCGTGGCGCACAAACGCATTTTGCAGACGTTTGCCCACCGGGTCGTGATGCAGGGCTTCAATGGTGGTCACCTCCGCACCGTGACACTGGGCGGCGAGCAGCAGGCATGAGCAGACCGCCTTGCCATCAAGCATTACGGTACAGGCACCGCACTCGCCCACGGAACACCCCTCTTTGGTGCCGGTCAGGCGTAAGTCGTCGCGCAGCAGATCGATAAGCCGCAGGTTATCGTCCACGTCGCGGCGAATACGGATGCCATTCACTTTCAGTTCGATTGGGTGCATCTTCGCGCTCCTTAGTTGCTCTGCTCGGTTATTACGTCCTGCATCATCAGGCGGAACATATCGACAAATACCGGGATTTTGTACGGCGCAGACCAGCGCCCGCCAATGGCCTCGTCAACCATCCCTTTCAGCACCTGCGCCGCTTTATCAATCGAGGCGGCGTTCAGCGGCTGGCCGACCAGTGCCTCTTCTACCGGGCTTAGCCGCTGCGGTTTTCGCATCAGCGCGCCGTCGACCAGCCGGCAGATACGGATGGTGCCTCGGCTATCGACATGAAATTGTCCACTCAGGCTTTGCCTTGTGATGTTGAGCGCATTGCGCCGCCCCAGTTGCAGGTAGCACTCCACCAGCGGCTGGGTCATCGGAACCGGCAGAACAAAGCGGGTGACAAGTTCATCGGCAGCGATACCGGTGCGATAGCCATCGGTGACAAACTCGCTCACCGGCAGACGGCGCGTACCGCGCAGGCTGCGCAGCTCCACCTGCGCGTCATAGATAATCAGCGGCGGCAGGGAGTCGGCGCAGGGCGCGGCATTGACCACATTGCCACCGAGCGTGGCGCGGTTGCGAAGCTGTAACGAGCCGATGGTTTTGCAGGCGGTGATAAGCAAGGGATAGCGCTGCTGTACCAGCGGATGTTTAATCAAATCGCTGAAGCAGACCCCGGCACCAATCGACAGCCCACCGTCGAGATCGAAGATCTCTTTCAGTTCAGCCAGCCCGGCAATATTGATCAGCGGCACCGCGTCACAGCGCAGGCGCGCCTGTACCAGCACATCCGTGCCGCCGGCAATCGGCTGCGCTGCGTTTTCTGCCATCAGGGTTAACGCTTCTTTTAAGGTGTGCGCCACTTTCAGCGACACCGTATTAAGCCGGTGCACCTCTTTTTTAGGGCCGCAATCGAACAGCCGCTCGCTCTGGCGCGCCGGTTTTTTCAGGTTATAACCGAGCCTGACCTGCTCAAGGGTCAGCGGTAGCGTGCGGTTAAAGCGGCCGATGGCGAAACTCACCGCGTTATTGAGCGCCGCAGCACCAAGTTCAAGCACCGGCTCGCCGATCACTTTTCCTCCCATCGGCCCCGCTTTATCGGCATTTTCGATGGCGTTGATGATAATTGACGGCATATCTTTGATGGTCGGCAGCAGGTAGGTGTCGAAATTCTCCGACTTCACCACCCCCTGTTCGGTATTGAAATCCTCCAGCATGCCGTAGCCAATCATCCCTTGCAGCACGCCGCCGTAAATCTGGCCATTAAAGCCGACCGGATTGATCACCTTGCCGACATCGTGGGTCGCAACCACGCTGTTGACCGTCACTTTGCCGGTGCGCAGATCGACCGCCACATCGGCAATCTGGCAACCGTAGACCCAGGTGAAATAGGGGCTGCCGCTCCCCTTCTCCTCATCCCAGTGAATGGGCGGGGCCACATGCCAGCCGTAGGCGGATAAGTTCGCGCCGGTGGCGCGGGTCATATCGACCACCTGCTGAAACGTGAGACGGCGCTGTGGCTGATGGCGGTTGAAGACGTGCCCGTCGCGCCATACCAGATCCGCTATCTCACCGGCGTGCAGAGTTGCCAGGATGGCGGCGGCCATCCGATTTTTAATGGTATTGGCGGCGCTGAGGATCGCCTGTCCCCCCATCAACGTGCCGCGCGAGGCGACGGTAGAGCCGCCATCGGCAATCATCGCCGTCGCCGGTTCGCTAAAGGTGACGTGCGCAAGCGGTATGCCGAAGGCTTCCGCCGCCAGCAGCGACATGGTGGTCTGCAACCCCTGCCCGTTCTCCGAGACCGAAGTGGAGATATTGATACTACCGTCGGCATTAACCTGCATCAGCGCAGATGACGCATCCAGCCCCTCCGCACCGAGCGAGCAGCCACGGTGGCTCAGCGCCAGGCCGATGCCGTAACGTACCGGGCCGCCCTCGGCATTCAGCTGCTGATAGTGCGCCCGCCGCGCCTCGAACTCGGCTTTAAGCACCGAGGTTTCCAGCACCTCCTGCGCCGAGACGGTGTGATCGCACATCCGCTGACCTGCCATGCTGGTATCGCCCTGGCGCAGAATATTGCGCAGCCGCAGCTCCACCGGCGAGATACCCATTATCTCTGCCACTTCATCCATCAGGGATTCATTGGCGAAGATGATTTGAGGCGCGCCGTAACCGCGATAAGCCGAGGTGTAGTTATTGTTGGTGTAGACGCCGGTGATATCGACGCGCACGTTGGGAATGTTATAGGGGCCCGCCGCCTGCACCGAGCTGCGCCAGGTGACGAACATCGTCTGCCCGGCGTAGCTGCCGCCGTCGGCGATGATATTGATCTGCATCGCCTGAATGCGGGCATCATCATCAAGACCAATGCGGTAATGCAATTTATAGGGGTGGCGCTTATAGCTTTCGCGCATCGACTGTTCGCGGTTATAGGTCATCTTGACCGGACGTCCCGTCAGCTGCACCAGCAGCGCCGCGCGGCAGGCGAGGTTATCAATAATGTCATCTTTGCCGCCAAACGAGCCGCCGAGCACCGAGCGTTTTACATTCACCTTGCTCTGCGGCAGATCGAGGTATTTGGCGACGATGCCGCGAATACGGTGCGCATTCTGAATCGATCCCGCCAGAGTCATAATCTGCTGGTCATCATCCAGCCACGCGGTGATCGACTCCGGCTCGATATAGGCGTGCTCCTGGAACCCCACCTCATAATCGCGCTCAATGATCTTCGTCGAGGCGGCAAACCCGGCCTCAATATCCCCTTTTACCGTGTGATGGCGGTTGATCACATTGCTCTCAAGCGCACTGTGGATCAGCCGCGCGCCCGGTTTCAGGGCCTCCTCCGGGGAGGTGATCGGCTCGCAGGGCGAATAGGTGAGCTTAATTTTGTCTACCGCCAGGCAGGCGGCCTGATAGCTCTCCGCGGCCACAACGGCAATCACGTCGCCGCGATAGGCCACCTCATTGTCGATAATCGGCGGGTAATCGGGGATGATCACCCCCAGCTTGCGCTGGCCGGGGATATCCTTCCAGGTGGCGATACGCACCACGCCAGGCACCTTTTCAGCTTCACTGAGATCGACTGAATCAACGCGTCCCGCGGCGATATCGACATAGCGACAGACGCCGTAAAGCATGTTTTTCAGCCGGATATCGTCGCCATAAATCGCTGTTCCCCTGACTTTGGCCAGCCCGTCTACGCGGGCTACTTCACTGCCAACCAGCACCGTCTCCATTGTTATGCGCTCTCCACTAGCAAAAGGATGATTGCTATAAGCAATGGCTATGCCACTTTCAATTTGGATAAAAAACAGACGAAACAGGGCGAAAAGCGGCAATAACGGATAAAAAGCAGGCAGATGCGCGCCCGGCCCTTATCAAGCCGGGAAAAGGAGTATCACTTTGATAAATTTACCGCCGACGGCAGCTATTTTTCGGCGCGGCGGTAAATCGGCATCAGCCGCGTGGTGCCGGTAAGATCGTCGAACACCTCGGTTTCAGCGGTGGCGATCGCCATCCCGCTTTTGCGCAGCCGCTGCACATCTGCGGCTATGCGTTGTAGCCCAAACCAGAACAGCCCATCCAGCGCGGTCACCTGCAAACCAGACTCCAGCGCCTGTTTCAGCCGCTCGCGCGGGGCTTTTATCTCTTTGGCGATCTGCTGGTAGGGCGCGGCCGTCGTACCGGTCGGATCGATGCGCCGGATACGCGTCGCAAGGCGGTACTGGAAGGTATCGGGAATGGCGTTTAAATCAGTTTTCAGGCTGTAGACGCAGCCAAAACGCTTGCCATTAAACACGACATTTTTCTGCGCCAGACTGAATTCGTCGCGCAGCGCGGCAATCAGCTGCGGCGCGCGGGTCAAGAGTAAACGGAAGGGAAGCTCAAAGCTGGTGACATAATCAACATTGAGCAGCGCAATGCGCAGCCGCTCTTCGGCTCCGGCATTAAGCTGGCGGCACTCATCCAGCACATCACGCCACTGCTGCGCCAGACGCGGCGTACCGGCGACGTCGGCAAAGCTATATTTCTCAATCTGATAATCAATTTTCCCACTCACCCGGCCTTCCCTTCTTTATAAAGTCACTCTCCGTGGCTCAATTTACCAACTCCGTGACCTAACCGGAAGCCGCTATCGCCGCGCCGTGATAGCCGTCATGGCGCGAAGGTGAATGATGCCTGGATAAGCTGTTTAACAGGCAATAAAAAGCCCGGCGTAGGTGCCGGGCTGGGTGTTTAGTTTGCAGGTGAAAGTATTTCTGGCAGCAGTTGCCGCAGATGTCCTGCGCTGAGCAGCGTCATCGCGGCCTCGATATCGGGGGCGAAGAAGCGGTCCTGCGCATAGTGCGTGACCTGCTCGCGCAGCAGGCTGCGGGCCTGCTCCAGCAGCGGGCTGGTGGTTAAACCTTCGCGCAGATCCAGCCCCTGGCAGGCGGCCAGCCACTCGACGGCAATCACGCCGCGGGTATTGGCTGCCATCTCCCACAGGCGGCGACCGGCGGCGGGTGCCATCGAGACGTGATCCTCCTGATTGGCGGAGGTCGGCAGGCTGTCGACGCTGTGCGGGTGCGCCAGCGCTTTGTTTTCACTTGCCAGCGCCGCCGCCGTCACCTGGGCAATCATAAACCCGGAGTTGACGCCGCCGTTTTTCACCAGGAAGGGGGGCAACTGCGACATATGGCTGTCCATCAGCAGCGCGATACGCCGCTCCGCCAGCGCGCCAATTTCGGCAATCGCCAGCGCGAGGTTATCGGCCGCCATCGCTACCGGCTCGGCATGGAAGTTGCCGCCGGAGATAACGTCATTCTGTGCAGCGAAGACCAGCGGATTATCGGAAACGGCATTTGCTTCGGTTAACAGCACTTCGGCGGCAAAGCGCAGTTGCGTTAAACAGGCGCCCATCACCTGCGGCTGGCAGCGTAATGAGTAGGGATCCTGCACCTTGTTGCAGTTGTGATGGGATTGCGCAATCGCGCTGTCATCAGTAAGCAGATGGCGGTAGAGCGCGGCGGCGTCAATCTGCCCGCGCTGACCGCGCACGTCGTGAATACGCGCATCAAAAGGCCGACGGGAGCCGAGCGCCGCTTCGGTGGTCAGCGCCCCGCATACTACAGCCGACGCGAAGAGATCTTCAGCTTCAAACAGCCCGCGCAGCGCAAAAGCGGTGGAGGTTTGCGTGCCGTTCAGCAGGGCAAGCCCCTCTTTTGCCGCCAGCTTCAGCGGCACCAGACCGGCGCGGTTAAGCGCCTCGCTGGAGGGCAGCCACTCGCCGTGAAAGCGCGCTTTACCTTCGCCAAGCAGCGTCAGGGAGAGATGCGCCAGCGGCGCGAGATCGCCGGAGGCACCCACGGAGCCTTTCGCCGGGATCCACGGATAAACACCGGCGTTGAGCATATCTATAAGCAGTTGGATCACCCGCAAACGGATGCCAGAGAAGCCGCGCGCGAGGCTGTTGATTTTCAGCAGCATTATCAGGCGCACCATCGCCTCATCCAGCGGCTCGCCAACGCCCGCGGCATGGGAGAGCACCAGCGAGCGTTGCAGGTTTTCCAGGTCTTCGGTGGCGATACGCGTCTGCGCCAGCAGGCCAAAGCCGGTGTTGATACCGTAGGCCGTGCGCCCCTCAGCCATAATGGCGTTAACGCAGGCGACGCTTTGCGCAATATCAGCAAAAGCGCTTTCATCCAGAGTGACGTGTAACGGCTGACGCCAGGCGTCGCGAAGCTGCGCCAGCGTCAACTGGCCGGGAATAAGGTGTAGCGTGATGTTCATGAACGTTTCCCCTGGGTGGCGGCCACCATCGGTAAGTTAAGCCCCTGTTCAACCGCGCACTCAATGGCGCTCTCATACCCGGCATCGGCGTGGCGCATTACGCCGGTGGCCGGATCGTTATGCAGTACGCGGGCAATCCGCGCCGCCGCTTCATCGCTGCCGTCGCAGACAATCACCATCCCCGCATGCTGTGAAAAGCCCATGCCGACGCCGCCACCGTGGTGCAGCGAAACCCAGGTGGCTCCGCTGGCGGTGTTAAGCAGCGCGTTGAGCAGTGGCCAGTCGGAGACGGCATCGGAGCCGTCGCGCATCGCTTCCGTTTCGCGGTTCGGGCTGGCAACCGAGCCGGAGTCGAGGTGGTCACGGCCAATCACAATCGGCGCTGAAACTTCGCCGCTGCGCACCATTTCGTTAAACGCCAGCCCCAGTTTTTGTCGCCACTCCAGCCCCACCCAGCAGATGCGCGCCGGTAAGCCCTGGAAGCTGATGCGCTCGCGCGCCATATCGAGCCAGCGGTGCAGGTGCGGATCGTCAATCATCGCTTTCACTTTGGCATCGGTTTTGTAGATATCTTCTGCATCGCCGGAGAGCGCCACCCAGCGGAACGGGCCAATGCCGCGGCAGAAGAGTGGGCGAATATACGCCGGGACAAAACCGGGGAAATCAAAGGCGTTGGTGACGCCCATCTCTTTCGCCATCTGACGAATGTTGTTGCCGTAATCAAAAGTCGGCACGCCCATCTGCTGAAACGCCAGCATCGCGTTGACGTGTTCCGCCATGCTCTCTTTTGCTGCCTGCACGGTCTGCTGCGGATCGGATTCGGCTTTGCGTTGATACTCTTCCCATGTCCAGCCCTTTGGCAGGTAGCCATGCAGCGGGTCGTGGGCGCTGGTTTGATCGGTGACCATGTCCGGGCGCACGCCGCGCTGCACCAGCTGGGGCAACACTTCGGCGGCGTTGGCGCAGAGCGCCACGGAAACCGCCCTGCCCTCAGCGGTGTAGCGTTTGATTCTCGCCAGCGCGTCGTCGAGGGAGCTGGCCTGCTCGTCGATATAGCGGGTGCGCAGGCGGAAATCGATGCGGCTCTGCTGGCACTCAATCACCAGCGAACAGGCACCGGCCAGCGTCGCTGCCAGCGGCTGTGCGCCGCCCATGCCGCCCAGCCCGGCGGTTAACACCCAGCGCCCGGTTAAATCACCGCCGTAGTGCTGACGCCCGGCTTCAACAAAGGTTTCATAGGTGCCCTGGATGATCCCCTGGCTGCCGATATAGATCCAGCTTCCGGCGGTCATCTGGCCATACATCGCCAGCCCTTTCGCATCCAGCTCGTTAAAGTGCTCCCACGTCGCCCAGTGCGGCACGAGGTTAGAGTTGGCAATCAGTACGCGCGGTGCATTTTCATGGGTTTTAAACACGCCGACCGGCTTGCCGGACTGCACCAGCAGCGTTTCATCGTTCTCCAGATTCGTCAGCGCCTGAACGATAGCGTCGTAGCACTCCCAGTTACGCGCCGCGCGCCCGATACCGCCATACACCACCAGCGCCTGCGGGTTTTCCGCCACCTCCGGGTCGAGGTTGTTCATTAACATGCGCAGCGGCGCTTCGGTCAGCCAGCTTTTGGCCGTCAGCGCCGAGCCTCGCGGGCGCGGATCGCCTGCGGGCGAGAGGGGATATGCGACATCGTTGTTCTCCTGAAATCACGCGATGAGTGTGTAAACACATATACTTGTCTATACAATTGCGCGCAAGGCAGGATTTAACACTTAAGATACATTTTTCTGATAGTGCGCTAACAATCACGCTTTTGCTGCTGACAGCGCTCAGGAGCCGAAATGCCCCTGTAAACGGTAGCGGGAGCCGGGGTAAAGCAGGCTGGCGTGGGAGACAATCTGCGATGTCGACCAGGTACGGCGGCGGATCAACAGGCAGGGATCGTGCTCCTGGATCTGCAACAAACGGCACTCTTCAGCCGAGGCATGCACGGCTTCCACAATGTGCTCCCCTTCAGTGAGCGGCGCAATCAGCGACAGATAAGCATGAGCGGTAGTCTGCGTGTAATCCTGTTGCAGATACTCCGGCACCACGTCGGCATTGACCCAGCGCTCCTCAATCTGCACCGGGGTGCCATTCTCAAAATGCACCATGCGCGAGTGAAAAATGCGTGTCCCTTCCGCCACGTTTAACGCCGCGGCCTGGGTTGCGTCGGCGGCGCGCGCCTCCAGCAGCAGCACTTCACAGCGGTGCTGATGATGGCGGTCGGCAATCTCATCGGCAATGCTGCGCACCTCGAACAGCGCCGATTGCCCTTTCGGCTCGGCAACAAAGGTGCCGACGCCTTGCAAGCGTACCAGTAACCCCTCATCGGTCAGCGCGCGCACCGCGCGGTTAATGGTCATGCGGCTAAAACCAAACTGCGCTACCAGCTCCGCTTCTGAGGGGATGCGATCGTGCGGGCGCCAGATACCGGCGGCGATCTTCTCGCTGATGGCCTGCTTGACCTTCTCGTAAAAGGGCACGGGCGCGGTGGCCGGAGCCACCCGGGGGCGGGGTGAATACATAGCGCGGCAATTCCTTATTGTTATTTGTCAGGTGAGTATATCACTGCCACCAGTGCAGGATTTGCCAGGCCAGCCGGGCAGCGGCTTTCGCGCCCTGCCCTGCGTGATCAAACGCCGGATTAAACTCCACTAAATCCACCGCCTGCACTTTGCCGCTGCGACACAGCGGTTCGATAATGCGCAGCAGCAGGTGCATCGGCACACCCAGCGCCGCTGGCGCAGAGACGGCGGCCATCTCCCAGGCGGGCAGCACGTCGAGATCGATGGTCAGATAGATCCTGTCGTGCTGCTCAATGATGCGTTTAATTTCCGGTAGCGCTTCAGTTTCGAAGGCGTTTAACAGCGCCAGATCCTCAACTACCGTCACGTTGCGGCGCGTCGCTTCATCCCACAGCGCCTGGGTATTGGCCGCCTGGCTGGCACCGAAACAGGTGTAGTGAAAGCCGCGCTGCTGAGTGTCGCACTGCTGGGCCAGCTGGCGAAACGGCGTGCCGGAGCTGGCGCGCGCCGCGTGGCGTAAATCAAGGTGCGCATCAAGATTGATAATCGCAACCTGCTCATGGGGGAAAGCATCAAGGATTGCCGAGCCGTGGCCAAAGGCCGTTTCATGCCCGCCGCCAAACACCAGCGTGCGCATCTGCGCCTGCTGGCAGGCGAGCACCGCATCATGCAGCGCCTGCTGCGCCTGCTCCAGCGCCTCCGGCCGGGCGACAATATTACCCAAATCAACAAGATGTTGATGCCCGCCGTGGCTGGCCATATTAGCCAGTGCTGTACGCAGGGCAAACGGCCCCTTCGCGGCCCCCGCGCGCCCCTGATTGCGCTTCACCCCCTCATCACAGGCAAAGCCGAGCAGCGCCGTCTTGCCGCGATGCTGCTCGGGCGCAAATGTCGCCGCCTGAGTGACGGTCTGAAACAGGCGCAGGGCATTTGCCGCTTCGCCGCTGTCATCCCTGCCCTGCCAGCACGCAGGCGCTACCGGCTTCCATAGATTCATGCAGTGACCTCGCCACGGAAAATGCGTTGATAAAGCGGATTACGTCCCGGCTCGTAGATCATCTCCACCGGATGATTAGCGTCCCAGACGACAAAATCGGCGACAAACCCGGCGGCCAACTGACCATGGGTTTGCTTACGACCTAGCGCCTGCGCAGCATGACGCGTGACGCCCGCCCAGGCCTCTTCCGGCGTCAGGCCAAACTTCACGCAGGCCATATTCATCGCCAGATGCAGGCTGGCAAAGGGGCTGGTGCCAGGGTTGAAATCCGTTGCTACCGCCATCGGCACCCCCTGCTGGCGCAGCAGGGCGACCGGCGGTTTTTGCGTTTCATTAAGAAAATAGAAGGCACCGGGCAGCAGAACAGCAACGGTGCCGCTGGCGCGCATCGCCATCACGCCCGATTCGCTCAGGTACTCAATATGATCGGCGGATAAGCCCTTAAAGCGGCTGACCAGCTCCGCGCCGCCCAACGAGGAGAGCTGCTCAACATGGCCTTTCACCGGAATGCCGAGCGCCTGCGCGGCGCGAAACACCTGCTCGGTTTGCGACGGAGTAAAACCGACGTTTTCACAAAACGCATCTACCGCGTCAAACAGACCTTTGTCCGCAAGGGTAGGCAAAATGGTGTTGCAGACCAGATCAATGTAGGCCTGCGGGTCCGTTTTATACTCCGGCGGCGCGGCGTGCGCGGCGAGCAGCGTGCGGCTCACTTCCACCGCGTTGTTTTGCGCAAGCTTACCGGCGACGCGCAGCATCTTCTCTTCGCTGGCGACATCCAGCCCGTAACCCGATTTGATCTCAATCGTGGTGACGCCTTCGCGCATCAGCCGTGCAAGCCGCGACTGCGCCAGTTCCAGCAGCTGGCCTTCGGGACACTCCCGCGTCGCCCGCACGGTTGAGCTAATCCCGCCGCCTTCGGCGCTGATTTGCTGGTACGAGACACCGTTTAACCGCTGCTCCCACTCCTGGGCGCGGTTACCGGCAAAAACAAGGTGGGTATGACAGTCGATTAAACCGGGCGTCACCAGACGGCCCTGCAGATCGGTGCTCTGCGGCACATGCGCGGGCAGTTCACTCTCCGGCACGATTGCGCGGATCTGCCCGTTGCGCACCACGATGGCATGGCGCTCAAGCAGGCCATAGGGTTCTGCTCGCGTGGGATCCATGGTCGTAAGCGTTGCGTTACGCCACAGACGATCGTCAGAGGTCAGCTCAATCATATGGTTCTCTTGTCATGTGTTGTATAGACATTTATTTGCATAATGATTCGCTTGTCAACTCTGCGGCGCGTTTGCTGCGGGCAGTGCCGCCAATAACATGGCTGCAAGCAGCAAACTGTGACGTACCACATAAAATTCGCCTTATATTTCAACCGCAAATGAACCGTTTCAGCAGCGCAAAAAAATCGTCGCCCAAGGGCAATTTATTTAGCAGTGAAAGTATTGTGTCGCCAAAGCCCGACACTGTGTAAGTTGCTAAAATTAAATAGAAAAAAGGCTCTTGTAAGGGCAAAAAATTAAGCGTACATTAGCCCCCGTTTGGTGATGAATTCACCCGAAATTCTGAGATGGCGCTGTGGCCGAAAGGGAGAAAATTCTCATTTTCGTTTTGGCGTAGTTTCACCTCTCTATACTCAGTCCTGACAGATCATTAATGCATACTTTGTGTGCGGAGCGATGAACGTGAAATATTTCTTTATGGGCATATCGGTGATGGTTATCGTGTGGGCCGGTACATTCGCCCTGATGATCTAGCCTGAGCCATAGCGCAGAAAAAAATAAGGAGCCATGCGGCTCCTTTTTTTATGGCTGACTGTTATGGCTGGGTCTCTTCCGCCGCCCCTTTTGGCGTCACGGGAAACAGGCCATCGGCGCGGAACATCGCTTTGATGCCGCGCACCGCCTGGCGGATACGATCGCGGTTCTCAATGAGCGCAAAGCGCACATGGGTATCGCCATAATCACCGAAGCCGACACCGGGCGAGACGCACACTTTCGCCTCCTTCAGCAGCTTTTTCGCAAACTCCAGCGAGCCCATCGCCGCATACTGCTCCGGGATTTTTGCCCAGACGTACATTGATGCTTTCGGCATCTCGACCATCCAGCCCGCTTCATGCAGCCCTTTGACCAGCACATCGCGGCGGCGCTTATACTGCGCGGCGATATCGTGCACGCACTGCTGATCCCCTTCCAGCGCAGCAATTGCCGCAACCTGTAGCGGTGTGAAGGTGCCGTAATCGTGGTAGCTTTTGATACGCGCCAGCGCGTTGACCAGCGTTGGGTTGCCGACCATAAAGCCAATGCGCCAGCCCGCCATATTGTAACTTTTCGACAGGGTGAAGAACTCAACGGCCACATCGCGCGCGCCGGGCACCTGCATAATGGACGGTGCTTTCCAGCCATCAAAGACGATATCGGCGTAGGCCAAATCGTGCACCACCAGCACATCATAACGCTTCGCCAGCGCCACCACTTTCTCGAAGAACTCCAGCTCCACGCACTGCGCGGTCGGGTTCGACGGGAAGCCTAAAATCATCATTTTCGGCTTCGGATAACTTTCGCGGATCGCCCGCTCCAGCTCGTTAAAGAAGTCGACCCCTTCCACCAGCGGCACCGATCGCACCTGCGCACCGGCGATCACCGCGCCGTAGATATGGATCGGATAGCTCGGGTTCGGCACCAGCACGGTATCGCCGTGATCCAGCGTTGCCAGCATCAGGTGCGCCAGCCCCTCTTTCGAACCGATGGTGACAATCGCCTCCGTTTCCGGGTCAATGTCCACCTGGTAACGATCCTGATACCAGCGTGAAATTGCCCGGCGCAGACGCGGAATACCGCGCGAGGTGGAGTACCCGTGCGTATCGGGGCGCTGCGCCACGGTGCAGAGTTTTTCCACAATATGCGGCGGGGTGGCACCATCCGGGTTGCCCATACTGAAATCGATAATGTCCTCGCCGCGGCGTCGCGCAGCCATTTTCAATTCAGCAGTGATATTAAACACATAGGGGGGAAGACGATCGATACGCGTGAAACGGCGTTCAGGACTGGAGTCAGCCATAGATTCCTCGAAGTTACGTTAGCGCCCGGACCGTCCGAGCGACGTCGCTGCATGTGCAGCCTGTTCAGAACATAGCCTGATTAAATTCCACCTGTCGAGAGGGAAACGAAAAAATAGTGCGGTAGCGCAAAAGAGGAAACGTAATTTGAGCAACCGAAAAGGGATTGCCGCTTAAGAGGATGAGAGCAGCTTTTTATTAACAATATGATAAAAAGAAAATTGCCTTACACCCAGCCGGGTTAAGGTATCTCTAGCCCTGCGTCGGATATCTTTTAATCCCCTTTTTAAAAAAGGGTTTTTCCCCATTCATCTAATCAATGGTTAACTGGTGATCTGCCGCCGGGTTTTTTATCATAGCCCTTTGACCTCTATCACATGAGTCCTCCGTGCACGAAATATTCGACATGTTGCTGGCGGTTTTTGACCGCGCGGCGTTGATGCTGATCTGCCTCTTCTTTCTGATCCGCATCCGCCTGTTTCGCGAGCTGCTGCATAAAACCGCTCACTCACCGAAGGAGTTGCTCGGCGTAACGGCGATCTTCTCTCTGTTTGCGCTGTTCAGCACCTGGTCCGGCGTGCCGGTGGAGGGATCGCTGGTCAACGTGCGCATTATTGCCGTGATGTCCGGCGGTATCCTGTTTGGCCCGTGGGTCGGCATTATTACCGGCATTATCGCCGGCACGCACCGCTACCTGATTGATATTGGCGGTGTGACTGCCGTGCCCTGTTTTATCACCAGTATTATCGCTGGCGTGATGTCGGGGCTGATTAACCGAAAGTTCCCCAAAGCCCAGCACTGGCGCGCCGGGATTATCGGCGGGATGATTTGCGAAAGCCTGACCATGCTGCTGGTGGTGATCTGGGCGCCTTCTACCGCGCTGGGGCTGGATATCGTGGCGAAAATCGGCGCGCCGATGATCTTCGGCACGGTCTGTATCGGCTTTATTGTGCTGCTGGTGCAGAGCGTCGAGGGGGAAAAAGAGGCGATTGCCGGGCGGCAGGCGCGGCTGGCGCTGGATATTGCCAATAAAACGCTGCCGCTATTTCGCAATGTGAACAGCGAGTCGCTGCGCCAGGTGTGCGACATCATTCGCCGCGATATTGACGCCGATGCGGTGGCGATCACCAACGTTGATCACGTGCTGGCGTATGTCGGGGTGGGCGAAAATAACTACCTCGACAACGATGATATTATTAGCCCGACCACCCAGCAGGCGATTACCACCGGTGAAATTATCATTAAAAACAATGATGAAGCGCACCGCACGCCGGAGATCCACTCGATGCTGGTGATCCCGCTGCGCGAGCAGGGCATCGTCACCGGCACGCTAAAAATCTACTACTGCCACGCGCATCAGATTACCTCCGCATTGCAGGATATGGCGGTCGGCTTATCGCAGATTATCTCAACGCAGTTAGAAGTCTCACGCGCCGAACAGCTGCGCGAGATGGCCAATAAAGCGGAGCTGCGCGCACTGCAAAGTAAAATTAACCCCCACTTTCTCTTTAACGCCCTGAATGCCATCTCCTCATCCATTCGCCTCAATCCCGATACCGCACGCCAGCTGATTTACAATCTGTCGCGCTACCTGCGCTATAACATTGAATTAAAAGATGATGAGCAGATCGACATTAAAAAAGAGCTTTACCAAATCAAGGACTATATCGCCATTGAGCAGGCGCGCTTCGGCGATAAGCTGACGGTAATCTATGATATCGATGAAGAGGTGAGCTGCGTGATCCCGAGCCTGCTGATCCAGCCGCTGGTAGAGAATGCGATTGTCCACGGTATTCAGCCCTGTAAAGGCAAAGGCGTGGTCACCATTAGCGTGGAAGAGTGCGGCAACCGGGTGCGCATTGCGGTGCGCGATACCGGCAACGGCATTGCGCCGGAAATGATTGCCCGCGTCGAAGCAGACGAAATGCCGGGGAATAAAATTGGTCTGCTGAATGTTCATCAGCGGGTGAAACTACTGTATGGCGAAGGGCTGCATATTCGCCGCCTGATGCCGGGCACCGAAATCGCCTTTTATGTGCCCCGCCAGACGTCGCGCGCGACGCTGTTGCCCTCACCGGAGAGAAGATGAAAGTCATCATTGTAGAAGATGAATTCCTGGCGCAGCAGGAGCTAAGCTGGCTTATTCGCGAGCACAGCCAGATGGAGATTGTCGGCACGTTCGATGATGGTCTCGACGTGCTGAAGTACTTACAGCACAACCGCGTGGACGCCATTTTTCTTGATATCAACATCCCGTCGCTGGATGGCGTATTGCTGGCGCAGAATATCAGCCAGTTCGCCCATAAGCCCTTTATTGTCTTTATCACCGCGTGGAAAGAGCATGCGGTCGAGGCGTTTGAACTTGAAGCGTTCGACTACATCCTGAAACCCTATCAGGAGTCACGCATCGTCAATATGTTGCAGAAGCTGGAGAGCGCCTGGCAACAGCAGGCAGGTACCGCGAGCAGCCCGCAATCGCGGGAAAACGCCACCATTAACCTGGTGAAAGATGAGCGAATTATTGTTACCAGTATTCACGATATCTATTACGCAGAAGCGCACGAGAAGATGACGTTTGTCTATACCAAGCGGGAATCGTACGTGATGCCGATGAATATTACCGAGTTTTGCAGCAAGCTGCCGACGGCGCACTTCTTCCGCTGCCACCGCTCATACTGCGTTAATCTGGACAAGATCCGCGAGATCGAACCCTGGTTTAACAACACCTATATTCTGCGGCTGCGGGACCTCGATTTTCAGGTGCCCGTCAGCCGCAGCAAGGTAAAAGAATTCAGGCAACTGATGAATCTTTAGAGGACATAACCCAGCGTCTGGCGCAGATGTGCGCCGGAGCCCAGCAGGCCTGGATTATCGTGGACAATCAGGTAGACCGGAATATCCTGCACATAGGCTTTGAAGCGCCCTTTATCTTCGAAGCCGCCGCGAAAACCGGACGCGGTGAAGAAATCAAGGAAGCGCGGCACGATACCGCCCGCGATGTAAACGCCGCCAAACGTGCCGAGATTGAGCGCCAGGTTGCCGCCAAAACGGCCCATAATCACGCAAAACAGCGACAGCGCGCGGCGACAGTCAGTGCAGCTGTCCGACAATGCACGCTCGGTAATATCTTTTGGTTGCAGGTTTTCCGGCAGGCGACCGTCTGATTTCACAATCGCGCGGTAGAGGTTGATAAGCCCGGGGCCGGAGAGCACGCGCTCGGCAGAGACGTGGCCAATTTCAGCCCGCAGCTCCTCAAGGATAATCCCCTCCTCTTCGCTGTTCGGCGCGAAATCGACGTGGCCGCCTTCGCCCGGCAGGCTCACCCAACGCTTATCCACATGCACCAGATGCGCGACGCCAAGACCGGTGCCAGCGCCGTAAACGGCAATCGGTTTGCCTTCAACCGGCGCGTTGCCGCCAAACTGAATCAGGTGTTCCGCTTTCAGCATCGGGATAGCCATCGAAACGGCGGTGAAATCATTGATGATCTCCAGATGCGCGAAGCCGAGGTTTTGCCTCATTTCGTCAATGGAGAAGGCCCAGGTGTGGTTGGTCATCGCCACCCAGTCGCCGGTGATGGGGCAAGCGATGGCGATACAGCCATCTTCCACACTCACCTCGTGCTCTTCGAGGTAAACGCGAACGACCGCTTCCAGGCTGGGGTAATCAAGACCTGAATAGGTCTTCGCCCGGGAAATGTCGCCGGTCTCGACATCACACAACGCTAAGCGCGCGTTGGTGCCGCCCACGTCTCCCACTAAAGCATATTTTTTCATTCTTCTACGGCTCCGCTAAAGTCAGAATAAATCTTTGGCACACTGTAAATTCAAGGCGCTGTAACGACAACGACCATATCACGAGTGCCCCTTTATTATCGATCTACATCACAGATTAGCCCTAAGCTTTCAGACTGATTACTGCCTTACTGCCGCAGTACGTTACAAGGAGATACCTGGCGTGCGTTTGTGCGCTGAAATAGTGCGCAACATGGCGCGCTTTGGTGCCTGGAATTTATCGCTTCCCCTTTATCAGGAGTATTTGCATGGTTTACCTGGCGGACCCCGCACGTTATGAAAAAATGGCCTATAACCGTTGCGGCGAGAGCGGGCTTAAATTGCCTTTGGTGTCGCTCGGGCTGTGGCATAACTTTGGCGATGCGACACTGCTTGAGACCAGCCGACAGCTGCTGCGCCACGCCTTTGATCTCGGCATCACCCATTTCGATCTGGCGAATAATTACGGGCCACCGCCCGGCTCGGCCGAGAGCAACTTTGGGCGCATCATGCAGGAGGATTTCCGCCCCTATCGTGATGAGCTGATTATCTCCAGCAAAGCCGGTTACACCATGTGGGACGGCCCTTATGGCGACTGGGGATCGCGCAAATATCTGGTTGCCAGCCTCGATCAGAGCCTGCGGCGCATGGGCATTGAGTATGTCGATATTTTCTATCATCACCGCCCGGATCCTGAGACGCCACTGAAAGAGACGATGCGCGCACTCGATCACCTGGTGCGCCAGGGCAAGGCGCTCTATGTCGGGCTGTCGAACTACCCGGCGGCGCAGGCGCGGGAAGCGATCGAGATCCTTAACGATCTCGGCACGCCGTGCCTAATCCATCAGCCGAAATACTCGCTGTTTGAACGCTGGGTCGAAAGCGAGCTGCTGGATCTGTTGCAGGAGAAAGGGGTTGGTAGTATCGCATTTTCGCCGCTGGCAGGTGGGCAGTTGACTGACCGCTATCTGCAAGGGATCCCGGCGGATTCGCGCGCGGCGAGCGGTAGCCGCTTCCTCAACCCGGATCAACTCACCGAAGAGAAGCTGGCGACGGTGCGGGCGCTGAATGCCGTGGCCGAGCGGCGCGGGCAGAAGCTGTCGCAGATGGCGCTGGCGTGGGTGCTGCGCGGCGGGAAAGTGACGTCGGTGCTGATTGGTGCCAGTAAGACCAGCCAGCTAGACGATGCAGTGGGGATGCTGGCGAACCGGACGTTTAGCGCACAGGAGTGCGAGGAGATTGATGCCATTCTCGCCGGCACGCAGTAAGCAAGCAATTTAGCAAAACGTGCTATTAACGATGATTTAGGAGTTCCGCCACTAATACGGGGTTTGCGCGCCCCGTAATATTGCCGCCACAGGCCTCCCCGGCCCGATCGTGAAGGAGAAGAGTATGTTCAGGTCACTGATTCTGGCAGCAGTATTACTGGCTTTTGCGCCGCTGGCCGCCAATGCTGGAGAAATCACCCTGTTGCCGTCGGTTAAATTGCAGATCGGCGATCGCGATAATTATGGTAACTACTGGGACGGCGGCCGCTGGCGCGACCGCAATTACTGGAACAATAATTATGAGTGGCGCGATCACCGCTGGCATAAACATGACCGCGGCTGGCATCGTGGCTGGGATAAACGTGGTTGGGACAAGCGTGACGCCTATGAGCGCGGCTATCGCGAAGGCTGGAACGATCGTGACGATCGCCGTGGACCGGGTCGCGGTCACGGGCATGGACACCACCATTAATTGTGTTTCGCAGGTAGTTTGATTACCCGATGAAAAGTACAGTGCCGGATGGCGGCTAACGCCTTATCCGGCCTACGCGATCCAGCCCCCGAAAAGTTTTTGTGCGCCGGTAAATTTTTGTAGGCCCAATAAGCGCAGCGCCATCGGGCATTCAACACCGAACCTTCAAACCGCAGAAGATTCATAGGCCCGATAAGCGCAGCGCCATCGGGCATTCAGCACCGAACCTTCAAACCGCACAAGATTCGTAGGCCCGATAAGCGCAGCGCCATCAGGCATTCAGCCTCGAACCTTCAAACCGCACAAGATTCGTAGGCCCGATAAGCGTAGCGCCATCGGGCATTCGGCACCGAACCTTCAAACCGCACAAGATTCGTAGGCCCGATAAGCGCAGCGCCATCGGGCATTCAGCACCGAACCTTCAAATCGCACAAGATTCGTAGGCCCGATAAGCGCAGCGCCATCGGGCATTCAGCATCAAACCGTCACTCCGCAGCAGAAACCGTAGGCCCGATAAGCGCAGCGCCATCGGGCATTCAAGCCGCAAAAAAGATACGTAGACCCGATACGCCCACCGCCATTGGGCGTTATTTACCCATCAACTCGGCAAGCGTTCCCACCAGCAGCCAGCCATTCAGGCACACCACCAGCGCGACAATCACCCAGCCAGTGCGTCTTACCAGCGCGGTATTCACCAGTTCGCCCATCAGTTTTGCATTACTGGTAAATACTAGCAGCGGCACCAGCGCCAGCGCGATCCCAAAGCTCAGCAGCACCTGGCTCATCACCAGGATTCGCGTCGGATCCAGCCCCAGCCAGATAACAATAAACGACGGCATCATGGTGATGGTACGGCGCACCCACAGCGGAATATGGAACCGGACAAACCCCTGCATCACCACCTGTCCGGCCAGCGTACCGACAACGGTCGAAGAGAGACCCGCAGCCACCAGACTGAGGCCGAAAATAGTCGCCGCGGCATGGCTTAACAGTGGCTCCAGCGTTAAATAGGCCTGGTCGAGATCGGCCACCCCGGTGTGTCCATTAAAGTGAAACGCCGCCGCAGCTGTCGCCATCATCGCCAGGTTAACAAATCCGGCAATGGTCATTGCCAGCCCGACATCCCATTTGGTGGCGGAATAACGCTCACGGCGCGTCCCATCATGCAGGTTCTGCGTTAAGGAGGAGTGCAGATAGATGACGTGCGGCATAATGGTCGCACCCAGCACCCCGGCGGCAAGGAACACCGCATCAGTGCCTGAAAGCGTAGGAATAACAATCCCTTTCGCCAGCGCCGCCAGCTTCGGCTGGGAAAAAATGAGTTCGACAATATAGGCCGCCGCGACAAACAGCAGCAGGCCGCCAATCACTTTTTCCAGCGGTTTCTGCCCGCGCTTTTGCAGCATCAGGATCAGGAAGGTGGCGATCCCGGTCAGCACCGCGCCCTGCATCAGCGACACGCCGAGGATCAGTTTGAAGCCAATCGCCGCGCCGATAAACTCCGCGAGATCCGTCGCCATGGCGATAATTTCCGCCTGCACCCAGTAAAACCAGACCAGCGGGCGCGGATAGTGATCGCGGATCTGCTCCGCGAGGTTTTTGCCGGTCGCAATACCGAGCTTGGCAGAAAGCAGCTGAATGAGCATCGCCATCAGGTTCGCCCACACCACCACCCATAAAAGCTGGTAGCCGAAGGTCGCGCCCGCCTGAATATTGGTGGCAAAGTTACCCGGATCGATGTAACCAATAGCCGCAATAAATGCAGGTCCCATCAACGCAAACCTGAGTTTGCGCGCTGCTCTTCCGTTAGTACTCTCCACGCGACTACTGCTCATTTATTGCCCCTAAATATAGCCTTTGCTATGTTTGATGCTACCAAAATGAGAATGATTATCAAGATCATTAAGATGGGTTTACTTGATTTCTCTGATAGCCTGAAACAATAGAAGGGTTGAATGCCAAGGATGGTGACGGCGGCGACAACATTTACCGCAGCGTTATGTTATGAGTCTAGCAGCGTGACGCAACTTTTCACGGCCTTTATTAACATACCTGAATTGTATGTTTGATCACTAATTTTGAGTCTGGTCACAGGACATTAATATAGTGTGCCTTTGATCTCGTTTTCTTTTGTCTTGTTACATAGAATGTGCACGAAATTCCTACCCGTCTCATATTTGGAGCAAATATGTCCCGCGTTCTGCACTTTGTCCTGGCGCTTGCTGTTGTGGCGCTGCTTGCCTTGCTCGTGAGCAGCGATCGCAAAAAGATCCGCATCCGCTTTGTTATTCAACTGCTGGTGATTGAAGTTGTGCTGGCCTGGTTCTTCCTCAACTCTGATGTTGGCCTCGGCTTCGTAAAAGGCTTCTCCGAGATGTTTGAAAAACTGCTCGGCTTTGCCAACGAAGGCACCAACTTCGTCTTCGGCAAAATGAATGACGAAGGCCTGGCCTTCTTCTTCCTGAAAGTGCTCTGCCCGATCGTCTTTATCTCTGCGCTGATTGGTATTTTGCAGCACATTCGCGTACTGCCGATTGTGATTCGCGCCATCGGTACGGTGCTGTCGAAAGTGAACGGCATGGGTAAACTGGAATCGTTTAACGCGGTCAGCTCCCTGATTCTGGGTCAATCTGAGAACTTTATTGCTTATAAAGATATCCTCGGCAAAATGTCACGCAACCGCATGTACACCATGGCTGCGACCGCAATGTCGACGGTTTCAATGTCGATTGTGGGTGCCTACATGACCATGCTGCAACCGAAATATGTCGTCGCGGCGCTGGTGCTGAACATGTTCAGTACCTTTATCGTGCTCTCGCTGCTCAACCCGTACCGCGTGGATGAGAGCGAAGAGAACTTGCAGATGGCGAAACTGCACGAAGGTCAGAGCTTCTTTGAGATGCTGGGTGAATACATTCTGGCAGGTTTTAAAGTGGCGATTATCGTTGCGGCGATGCTGATTGGCTTTATCGCGCTGATTTCCGGCCTGAACGCCCTCTTCGCTGCCGTGCTGGGCATCTCCTTCCAGGGCATTCTGGGGTACATCTTCTACCCGGTTGCCTGGGTGCTGGGCGTCCCGGCTCATGAAGCGTTGCAGGTGGCGAGTATCATGGCGACCAAACTGGTCTCCAACGAATTCGTGGCGATGATGGATCTGCAGAAAATTGCCTCCACCCTCTCTCCACGTTCGGAAGGTATCCTCTCGGTCTTCCTGGTCTCCTTTGCTAACTTCTCCTCTATCGGCATTATCGCAGGCGCGATCAAAGGCCTGAACGAAGAGCAGGGCAACGTGGTTTCCCGCTTTGGTCTGAAGCTGGTTTACGGTTCGACGCTGGTGAGCGTGCTCTCTGCGGCGATCGCGGCGCTGGTTATCTGATTCGAACATGCGTTAACAAAAACCGGGGCCTGCCCCGGTTTTTTTATGCCAGCGGCTGCGGCTTGCCGAGCAGATAGCCCTGCAGGTAATCAACGCCCGCATTCAGCAGCAGCTCGCGCTGCGCCTCGCTCTCCACGTACTCGGCCACCACCGTCAGACCTTTGGCCTTCGCCAGATCGCATATCGCTTTCACGATCATCGCATCCTGCGGATCAGTGAGGATATCGCGCACAAAACAGCCGTCGATTTTGATGATATCCGCCTTGATGCGCTTTAAACGTTCGAAGTTGGCGTAGCCGGTGCCGAAGTCATCAATGGCGATCATAAACCCCGCCTCGCGTAAGCGCGTGATATTACGGATGCTCACTTCCGAGTGAGAGAAGGCCTGCTCCTCGGTAATTTCGATAATCACCGCCTGTGCGGCGATACCGTAGCGCGCAAACAGTGCAAGAAACTGCGTAGCGAAGGATTGTTGCATCAGGGTCAGCGGCATCAGATTGAGGGAGAAACGCGCCTTTGCAGCGGGCTGCGGATGCGCCTGCATCCATTTCAGCAGCGTTTCGACGACCTGCATATCGAAGCGCGAACCGAGATCGAACTGGGCAATCACCGGAATAAACTGGTCAGGCGTGATGATATGACCGTCGCTGACCAGCCTTGAGAGGATCTCGTGATAGCCCTCGCCACTGGCATCGACGATGGGCTGGGCATAGAGCGTAATGCCGCCCTCCTCCAGCGCCCGTTTCACCCTCTCCAGTTGCAGCACGCGCTCAGTGGTCTGGGTATTCACTTCCGCCAGGCTGTTAGTGAGCGCCAGCACGCGATTTTCGCTGTCCGTCTGCTCTGACAGCCAACTCAGTTGGCCGAGCGTCTGCTGCAACGCCTCCCGGTTGCCCTGCAGTTCGCCCCACGAGGCACCGAATTCAATCTCCAGCGGGTTCTTATTCCAGCAGATGCGCTGGCTGTTAAGGCGATCCAACATCGAGTGCAGGCGCGCCAGGGTTTCTGGCCCATTGAGTAGCAGGAGTAATTCACTGCCGGGCAGCTGAAAAAAATGCTCTCCTTCACGCAGCCAGGGTTGCAGCGTCCGGGTGACGCTGCGCTTCACATGCACGCGCATCATCATGCCGAAGTGACGGCTGAGAAAATCGAGATTTTTCATATGCAGGCAGCAGACGATGCTGCCCGGCTGGCGCTCCACTTCTCTTTCCAGCGCACGCAAATTGGGCAACCCGGTGAGGGGATCGCTCATCGCTTGCGCCTGCCAGCGCCGCTTTAGCCACAGGCTGCGGTTGAAAACGCGGATGTTATAGAGCAGGCAGACGGTGAAACAGATCAACACTGACATGACAAACGCCAGCGAGTAATCCGCACGTACGCCATGAAAAAAGTTGTTGTTATAGGCCAGTAACAGGAAAGCCGATATGGACCAGCTCAGCGTCAGAAAAGTGCCCGGCAGGCGGCTACAGCCAAAATTGAAGATAATAAAGATCACTGGTACCAGATAACCGGCAATCAGATCTGATTTATAGGGCGCGCATAGAAGCGCCACAACGGTGATTAATGTCGCCAGCCAGCCCAGGCTAAATAAACGTTTTCTTTTGCTAAAACAGGGAACAACGCTACGACGCCACCACACCTTTGCGAAGCGCGGATTGAGGATCATGCGCATCGGATAATAAACAATCATGGTAAAAATCAACGCCGAACACATCAAACTCTGAATATCGATTATTGAGAATATTAACGAACCGCTGCCGAAATAATTGGAGAGATAGACCGGATAATTAAGCCACTCCCCGGCAAGATACATTGCTATTTTTATCCCGACGGGCGCAATAAACCCCAGCCATAAAATGCGTACCCCCATATTTTTATTAGGAATACCGTAACGCCAGCGCGAACCAAGCTGCCAGCGGACAATGCCGCACACGATAAAGAGAATAAACAGCTGGCAGAAGAGCAGCACTGCCGCTTCGTCGAAAGGCAGATGAAAGGCAATCTCATTAATGATGGCGAAGCCGACAATGAGCGGCGCAATGGCGTGTCGACCAAATAACAGCAGCAGCGCCAGCGTAACGCTTAACGGTAACCAGGCGAGATAAATATTGCCGCCATCAACGACCGTTTTCGGCGAAATATAACGGGCTACGGGAATGGCCACCAGGCACATCATTAACGCCAGCAGAAACGGCTTCACGTAACCGGATTTCATAAAATAATGTCGGCTCTGGTGGTTAAAAAATAATTACCATGAATAATAGGTTTATTGAAAGGGTGAAGCAAGCAAGGGAAATGGGCGAGAAAATGGCAGAGATGCATCTTTATCAGGCAACAGCGTAGAGAAAACCCGAAATAAAAAACCCCCGCGTAAACGCGAGGGTTCAAATTTTGGTGGAGCTAAGCGGGATCGAACCGCTGACCTCTTGCATGCCATGCAAGCGCTCTCCCAGCTGAGCTATAGCCCCACAATGTTACTTTACGCACCAGTTCCGTTGGGTTCGGAATTTGGTGGAGCTAAGCGGGATCGAACCGCTGACCTCTTGCATGCCATGCAAGCGCTCTCCCAGCTGAGCTATAGCCCCATCGCGTAAAGCGTGTCGTGTTGACGGGCGGCATGATATGAATTCCCTTGTCAGGTGTCAACGGCAAAATCACCACCCCTTTATCAACCGCTGAAAAAGCATGCAATTGAATCCCCTTGCGAAGCGCCTCGCAGCCAGCAGTTAAACCTGTCACATTTTCTTCTAAAATGGTGCTATAACATAAACCACTAATTACCCTTACTACTCACCGGGAAATTATATGCTCAAGGAACGAATGACGCCGGAAGAGCTGGCTACGCTTACCGGGTACAGCCGGCAAACCATCAATAAATGGGTGCGTAAAGAGGGGTGGATCACCTCGCCAAAACCTGGCGTTCAGGGAGGAAAAGCCCGCCTGGTTCACGTTAATGAACAGGTTCGCGCCTTTATCCGCAGCGCGCAGCGCAATGAACTCTCCCCTTCTACCGACAACTCCAGCAGCGACGCTTCGCTGGAAGCACTTCTGCTCAGGCTGGCAAAAGAGATGACCGACGCCGAGCGCACTCTGCTCTCTTCAATGCTTTTACGCGACGGCATCACCGGCCTGTTGCAACGTTTAGGGATCCGCGACCAGAAATAAGATGAACACATTACCAAGCAAAATGACCACCGCTGAGTTAGCCAACCGCCTCGGCGTTACACGACAGACCATCAACCGCTGGATAAAACGTCACAAGTGGAAAACCGAGAGTCTCCCCGGCGTAAAAGGGGGCCGCGCCCGCTACGTATTGATCACGGATAAAGTGCTGAGCCTGGTGATGGAGCTGCCCGCCATGCGCCACAGCGGTTTTAACAGCTCGCTCGCCGAACCGCCGACGCCTTATCTTACCGCGCCAGGCACCATGCAAAATATCATCAACTCCTTGCAGATGCTTACCGCTGACGAACTACACCAGCTTGAAGTGCTGCTGGCGCGGGAAGGGCTGAGCACCTTTTGCAGCCGCTTAGGCATTAAGCAGACGGTACAAGAGTAAAAAACCGGCCAGATGCCGGTTTGTACTGTTAATGGGTGTGCTGATGGTTTTCACGCCGGTAGGCTCCCGGCGGCAGGTTGAAGGTGCGGGTAAAGATCCGCGTGAAAGTTTGCTGCGAATCGAAGCCATATTTCAGGCAGATGTCGTAAACCTTCTGATCGGTGTTGCGTAAATCCTGCGCGGCACGCGCGAGTTTGCGCTCGCGGATATAGCGCCCGAGGCTCTCCCCTTTGTACTGCAAAAAGAGCCGTTGCAGATGCCACTTGGAGTAGCCTGCGTGCGCGGCAATCTCATCAATACGCAAGGGTTGATGAAGATTGTCGTCGATCCACTCGACGATAGTGTCGATAACCTGAGCGGAAATAGTCATGCTGCGATCCCCCCTGCACTTCAATTAATTAAATGGTTTATTCCCACCAGGCGCTGAATGTTTGCGCCGTATCGGCCGCAAACACCACTTCGCCCAGCTTCGGTGTCAGTAAGCGAAACTCTTTATCGCGGCTGGCAGCCGCTAAACGTTTGTACGGATCGTCCCAGCTGTGTTTTGCCAACACAAAACGCCCGGCATGGCCCGGCAGCACTGCGCGTGCCTGCAGATCCTGCGCCGCCTGCGCGCTCTGCTCCGGCATCATATGAATATATTTCCACGCCTCGTCGTACTGCCCATTCTCCATAATGGCAATATCGATGGGGCCAAACCTGTCGCCGATGGCCTTAAAGTGCGGGCCATAACCGCTGTCGCCGCTGTAGTAGACTTTGCGTTCAGGCGTGACAAACAGAAAGCTGGCCCACAGCGTCTGGTTGCGCTTCAGCCCACGGCCGGAGAAGTGACGGGCGGGCAGAATATTGACGCTAAGCGTATCGCTGACCTGCACGCTCTGTTGCCAGTCCGCCTCCTCAATCTTCGCCGCGTCCATCCCCCAGTAACGCAGATGGGAGCCGACGCCGAGTGGCGTAACAACCCGTTTGATCTTCGGCATCAGCGCATTGATGGTGGCGTGATCGAGGTGGTCATAGTGGTCGTGGGAGATAATCAGCAGATCGATCTTCGGCATACTCTCTGCGGTCCAGACGCCGTTACCAGCAAACGCTTTGTTGAGAAAGGAGAACGGCGCAGCGTAGTCGCTCAGTACCGGGTCGATCAGGATACGTTTGCCCGCCAGCTGCATATACCACGAGGAGTGCCCCATCCAGACCAGCGTATCCTCCTGTAGAGGCAGCGCCGCGAGATCGGTTGCCACCATCGGCAACGGCTGCTGCGGGCGCGCGTTTTCGCGTTTACCGAAGAGAAAATCCCACCACAATGCCAGCTTATTTTGCTCACCGGTAAAGCCCGGCGTCGGCAATGTATTGTGAAATGCGCCATCGCGATAATGGGGCGATTTTTCCACGGCGCTGAGCGCCTCACCCTGCGGTGGCTGGCCAAAACCGGCATTCAGAACAAAAGGTAAGCTTGCAGCAGACGCAACGAGCATAACGACAACCACGCTGATAGTGAGACGTTTCATATCCTGACCCGGCTAAATCGATCCCATCCGTTGAGACGATACTCATTGAACTTGATTATGAGTGAGTAAGCACTCATTATAGAAACGAACATTAAATCGTCAAGACGATTTTTCGTTGTTTGATATTCGACGTTGCAGCCTCTCAAAGGGCATGTTTCAATCGTGGTTTTTGTAAAAAGCGGAGAAAAGCGGCGTGGCTCGTCCGAAGAGTGAAGATAAGAAACTGGCATTACTGAAAGCAGCAACCAAGGCGATTGCCCAGTCGGGGATTGCCGCCTCAACCGCGCTTATCGCCCGTAATGCAGGCGTCGCGGAGGGGACACTGTTTCGCTACTTCGCCACCAAAGACGATCTGTTGAACGCGCTCTATCTGCATCTGAAAACCGATCTTTGCGGCACCATGCTGGCGAATCTCGACCGCTCCAGCAGCGATTCGAAGGTGCACACCCACTCCATCTGGGACAGCTATATCGACTGGGGTATTCTCCACCCCAACGGCCATCATGCGGTGCGCCAGATCGCCATCAGTGAAAAGCTGACCGCCGAAACCAAGCAGCAGGTGGCCGATATCTTCCCGGAGCTGCATGAGCTGTGCCACCGCTCGGTGCGCCCCGTTTTCCTCTCGGATGAGTACGCCGCCTTTGGCGATGCCATTTTCCTGGCGATGGCGGAAACTACCATTAACTTTGCGGGACGCGATCCTTCACGGACCAAAGAACTGAAGCGCCTCGGCTTTGAGGCGATGTGGCGCGCGCTGGCGAATGAGGAAAACGATGGAGAGTAAAACCTTGCAGGAGAGCGCTCATCGCTACGCGCTGTCGCTCCCCTTTACCGAGCACTGCTGGCCGTTTGGCCCGGAACATGACGTGTTCAAAGTGTGCGGCAAGATCTTTATGATGACCACCACCGCCCACGGCAGGCCGATGGTAACGATGAAATCGGAGCCGCAGACTGCCCTGCTTAACCAGCAGATCTACCCCAGCATTGAACCGGGCTATCACATGAATAAGAAGCACTGGATTTCGGTCTACGCAGGCGATGAGATTGACCTCCCGCTGCTCGAATCACTGATCCAGCACTCCTGGGATCGCGTGGTCGACACCCTGCCGCGAAAAGATCAGAAGCGCCTGCGCCCTTAAGCGTTCTGCGCCAGCCATTGCAGCGCCTGCTCGCCCTGCTCATCCACCGGCATATAGACCAGTAACCGCGATCCGTTGCGCGGCGCGGAGTACCAGTACATCTGCTGCAGGGTAATCGTGCCGAGTTGCGGGTGCGCAAAGACCTTGACCTTATTCTCCACGCCGCTCACTTCATAGTGCTTGCGCCACAGCGTTTCAAACTCCGCCGACGCCGCGCAAAAGCGCGCCAGCTTCGCTTCCCATATCGCATCACCGCGATGCGCGGCCATGGCCGCCCGGAAATAGGCAACGAAGGTCGAAAGCACCTGATCATCCAGCCCTAAGCGGCTGCGCCACTGCGGATGGGTTAAGTAGAGATAGATGCAGTTGCGGTCATCTTCCGAGATTTCGTCAAACTTGATGCCCATCAGGCGCTCAAAACCTGCATTCCACGCGACAATATCGAAATTGGGTTTCTGAATACTGGCAGGATTCGGCAGCAGGCTGTCCAGCAGGCGGCGCGTGCTGTCGCTGATGCCTTCGCACTGCGGGGAGTTGAGCGCTTCGGTCGGCGCTAGCCCAGCCAGCAGAAAGAGATGCCGCGTCTCGGTTGGCGTGCACTGCAATGCGGAGGCAATCGCCTGCAAAACATTAGCAGAGGGGTTCACCTCGCGGCCCTGCTCCAGCCAGGTGTACCAGGTGACACCGACATCGGCTAGCAGCGCCACCTCTTCGCGCCTGAGGCCCGGCGTGCGCCGCCGGCTGCTGCGCGGCAGGCCGAGGCGCTGCGGGTCGAGGCTTTCGCGCCGCGCGCGCAGAAACGCGCCCAGCTGTTTGCGGCTCTCTTCAAGCAGCGCCAGCTGCGGCTGTTTATCCACCATCAACGTCATAAACCCTCCAGCATGGTAGTGCCAGTACCCGTATAGGCAAGAACTGGTACCCGTTTTATCATTCGGCGATGCTACGTCCATCTGATGAATGACGCAATGGAGTCACCATGAATACGTCTGCTGTTTCTCCGGGCCGGGCGGGCCTGTTTTTGCTGTTAACCGGGCAGATGCTGCCGCTGATTGACACCTCAATCACCAATGTGGCACTCGATTCCATCACCCTCTCGTTACACACCTCAGCCACCCAACTGGCGCTGATTGTCGCGCTCTACGGCGTGGCATTTGCCGTCTGTCTGGCGATGGGCAGCAAACTGGGGGATAACCTCGGCCGCCGCCGCATCTTTTTATGGGGCGTTGCGCTGTTCGGCATCGCCTCGCTGCTGTGCGGGCTGGCGAACTCGGTCTCTGCCCTGCTGGCGGCGCGCACGCTACAGGGGATGGGCGCGGCGCTGATTGTGCCGCAGATCCTCGCCACTTTGCATGTCACACTGAAAGGCACTGCGCATGCCCGCGCCATCAGCCTCTACGGCGGGGTGGGCGGCGTGGCGTTTATCATCGGGCAGATGGGCGGCGGCTGGCTGGTGTCGGCAGATATCGCCGGGCTCGGCTGGCGCAACGCCTTCTTTATCAATGTGCCCATTTGCCTGCTGGTGCTACTGCTGAGCCGCCGCTACGTGCCGGAAACCCGCAGTGAACAACGCACACGTATTGACTGGCAGGGCACGACTGCGCTGGCGCTGATCCTCTGCTGCCTGCTTTTCCCGCTGGCATTAGGCCCGGAGATGCACTGGCCGTGGCAGAGCAAAGCGGCGCTGCTGGCCCTCTTCCCGCTGGCGCTGTGGATGCGCAGCAGCGCGGTGCGGCAGGAGAAGCGCGGCATCACGCCGCTGGTGCCGCCACGCCTGCTTAAGCTGCCGAGCATCCGCTTTGGTTTGCTGATTGCGCTGCTCTTTTTCAGCGCCTGGGCCGGGTTTATGTTCTGCATGGCGCTCACCTTGCAGGCCGGAATGGGTATGACCCCTTACCAGTCCGGAAATAGTTTTATCGCCCTCGGCGTCGCCTATTTTATCGCCGCCTGGTATGCCCCGAAGCTGATTAGCCGCTACAGTATGCGCACCATTTTGTTGACCGGGCTTACCATTCAGATTGCCGGTTTGCTGACACTGATAGTTACTCTGCACCTCTCAGGCCGCGTGGTCGGCGTGCTGGCACTCGCCCCGGCCACCCTGCTGATTGGCTACGGCCAGGCGTTGATCGTCAACAGCTTCTACCGCATCGGCATGCGTGACATCACCGCACAGGACGCAGGCGCAGGCAGCGCGCTGCTCAGCACGCTGCAACAGTCGGCGCTCGGTCTGGGGCCTGCGCTGCTCGGCGGCATTTTTCTCCACCTTGTCGGCCATTCGCACGGCGACTATAGCGCGGCGCTGAGCGGTTTTCTGGCAACAGAAGTGGTGATGATGCTGGCGCTTGTCGCAGCGGCACTCTTTGCCCGTCGGCAGTTAGCGCCCCGCTGCACAACCACTGCCTGAGGCAAATAAAAACGCCAGCATGGAGGCTGGCGTTTTCTCTTCTGATACTGAGGCTTATGCGCGCTTCGGTGTCCGCCGCAGCAGTTTGAAGGCGGCAAACAGGAACACAATCCACACCGGCAGCAAAATGGCCGACAGGCGCATATCGTCGATGGAGTACATCAGGCCGAGAATAAACAGCATAAAACCGATGCAGAGGTAGTTGCCCGCCGGGAAGAGCAGCGCTTTGAACTGCGGATCGCGCCCTTTGCGGCGCATCGCGGCGCGGAACTTCAGGTGCGCCAGCGAAATCATGATCCAGTTCAGCAGCAGGGTCGCGACCACTAGCGCCATCAGCATGGCAAAGGCTTTCTGTGGCAGCAGATAGTTCACCAGCACCACCAGCGAGGTAATCGCGCCGGAGAGGATCAGCGAGTTGACCGGTACGCCGCGACGGCTGACGCGTGTTAAAAACGCAGGCGCATTGCCCTGCACCGACAGGCCAAACAGCATACGGCTGTTGGAGTAAACGCCGCTGTTATAGACCGACAGTGAAGCTACCAGAATGACGAAGTTGAGTGCCGACGCGACCAGATTGCTGTCGAGTTCATGGAAGATCATCACAAACGGGCTGCTGTTGGCCTGCACATCAATCCACGGATAGAGCGCCAGCAACACCACCAGCGAACCAATGTAGAAGAGCAGAATTCGGTAAACCACCTGGTTAACCGCTTTTGGAATGGTGGTGTGCGGCTCGCTCGCTTCCGCGGCGGTGATACCAATCAGCTCAAGGCCGCCGAACGAGAACATAATCACTGCCAGCGACAGCACCAGCCCATGCCAGCCGGTGGCGAAAAAGCCGTTGTACTGCCAGAGGTTATTGATGCTGGCGCGTTCGCCGCCGTGGCCGGTGAACAGCATCCAGATGCCAAAGCCAATCATGCCGATAATTGCCAGCACTTTGATCAGCGCAAACCAGAATTCGGTTTCGCCATACAGGCGCACATTGACGAGGTTAACGGCGTTGATGATAACGAAGAAGGTGGCGGCCCAGACCCAGGTCGGAATATCGGGGAACCAGTACTGCATATAGATCCCGGCGGCGGTCAGTTCCGCCATGCCGACCAGCACAAACATCGCCCAGTAGTTCCAGCCGGAGAGGAAGCCCGCAAACGGTCCCCAATACTTAAAGGCGAAGTGGGAAAACGATCCGGAAACCGGCTCTTCAACCACCATTTCACCGAGCTGGCGCATAATCAAAAAGGCGATAATGCCGGCGATAGCGTAGCCGAGTAACACCGCAGGCCCGGCCATCTGAATTGCCGGACCGATGCCGAGAAACAGCCCGGTGCCAATTGCGCCGCCAAGGGCAATAAGCTGAATATGACGGTTCTTTAATCCCCGTTGTAGCGTCGGCGCTGCCTCCGACGCGGTCCCGGTCATGTTCCCCACGACCTGTGACGCGTTTTTCACGTCCTTCCCCTTTGTGGTTTCATTTAAAGGGGCACCTTTTAACATCTCCGCCAGGGGCTGGCAAGAAATGGTACCGGCAACGGGGAGCCTGTACTAACCGACTCCCCGCTCCAGTCAGGCCTGCAGACGGAACTGCTGTACGCTCTGCGCCAGCTGCTCTGCCTGATCTTCCAGCGACGTTGCGGCGGCAGCCATCTCCTGCACCAGCGAGGCGTTCTGCTGCGTCACGCCATCCATTTCGTTGACCGCAATGGTCACCTGACCGATGCCTTTGGCTTGCTCATCGGAGGCGCTGACAATCTCATTGATGATGGACTGCACCGAGTTCACCGCCTGGGTCATCTCCTGCATGGTTTTACCGGCATCGTTCACCAGTTGCACCCCGGTTTCCACCCGCTTGCCGGACTCTTCAATCAGCGCGCCAATCTCTTTCACCGCATCGGCGCTGCGGCTAGCCAGATTACGCACTTCCGAGGCAACCACGGCAAAGCCACGCCCCTGCTCACCGGCACGTGCCGCTTCCACCGCGGCGTTCAGCGCCAGGATATTGGTCTGGAAGGCGATACTGTTGATGATGGCGGTGATATCGCCAATCTTCTTCGCGCTATCGTCAATCTGCGACATTGTTTGAACCACCTGGCCCACCAGCGCTTCGCCGCGGCTGGCAATCTGCGTGGCATTGGCGGTCAACGCGGTAGCATGGTGCGCATTGTCGGCGTTGTGTTTAACCGTGGCGCTAAACTGCTCCATACTGGCGGCGGTCTGCTCCAGCGCGGCGGCCTGCTGTTCGGTACGGGACGAAAGGTTGATGTTACCGCTGACAATCTCGCCAGCGCCCTGGCGCACAGAACTGCTCGCCTCCTGGATCTGCCCCACCATCTGGCGCAGCTGTTCCTGCATGGTGTGCAGCGCATAGAAGAGGCTACTGCGATCGCCCGCTTTTACCGCAATAACGTTATCGAGTTTGCCTTCGGCGACCGCCAGCGCAATGCTCGCCCCCTCCAGCGGCTCACCGCCAATCGGCTTCAACACTTTACGGCTAAAGAGCACACCCAGCAGCGCGCTGACCAGCAGGATGCTGATAATGCCAAGGATCACGGCGTTGAGCAGCTGGCGGTTAGCGGCAGCCATCACCTGGCTCACCGGCGCAACGATGCCCAGATACCAGTTATCGGTGCTGTTACCGATCGTGATGGGCTGCCAGGTCACCAGCGCTTTCTCGCCCAGGATCGGATCATCCTGCTCCACCACACTGGTGGTAAAGCCTTCGGTATTACCAGGGTAGGGTTTACTGGTCAGTGTCTTATCCGGATAGGAGATCACTTTTCCCGAGGTAGAGAGCAACATCGCATAGCCGCCGCCTTCCCACGGTTTGATCTGGTTCACTTTCTGCTGCAGTGAAGCCAGCGAAATGTCGGAGGTGACCACCGCGTTGAGTTTGCCGTCATTAATGATTGGCGCGGCGACCGAGGTTAACAGCGTCGGGACGCCGTTATAGGCATAGCTGTAGGGTTCGATCAGCGTATCTTTTTGCGTGCGTTGCGGCACGAGGTAGTAGTCGCCCTGCCCCGGCGTCAAGATCGAGAGCAGCGGATGCATAGCGTATTTCCCGGCGGGATCGCGATCGGCAAACACCGCGTAGCGCCCTTTGGGAGCCTGATCCGGTTTGCCGGCGAACTCTGCGTCGCGGCCATCGAAAGCATTCTCTTCAAAAATCACCGAAACGGAGAGGTAGTCCGGGTTATCGCGTACCGCGTACTCAATTAACTTATTCGCCACGTTACGATCGGTGATCCCGGCCTGCGGCAGCGCGGCCAGGCTGTGGCCGAGGTTATGCGCCACATCGCGCGCATAGTTAAGCTGTTGCTGAATATTGAGCGCCTCACTGCGGGCGATTTTTTGCAGATATTGTTCGGCGAGGGCTTTTTGCTGATTGCTGGACTGCCAGCTCAGTACCCCGATAGTGACCACAAAACCGAGGGTGATGGTGATGGCGCCCGTCAGCAGCATTTGCGCGCGGGTGCTCATTTTTTTATTCACGAATTGTTTGGCCATTACGGCTCTCCTGGAGTCAGCCTTCTGTCATCAATGTTCCTTGCAGCATGCACTCCCTGTAGCAATGCTATCGGCGATTATTTTTTGATCTTTAATTGTTAAAAATGGACAACGGGGAGAGGGAAACACGCCCTTTCAGCCAGCAAGGCAGCAGGCTAGCGCGGCGCTTAATGTAGCGGTGGTTAACTTATCGGGCACTGATACTTAAAACAGAGTTTTCGACTGGGTGAGGGGTAATAACTTTATTTACATAATGTGATAACGGAAACTGCCCCGGCGGAGAAACCGGGGCGAGAGGGTCAGCCGCGATCGTCTTTCGGGCCAAGGAAGTAGAAGCCAAACGGCAGCGAGCCGATGATGGTGAACATCAGGCTGTAAATCGCCACCCATGCGCCCTGCATGATAAACATCGAGGTGGTCCAGGAGGACATCGGCAGATTGTATTGATCCTCAACGCCTTCGAAGGTCACTTTTGACACCACGCTTACGGCAATCAGGAAGACAACCAGCACCGCGCAGAGAAATTTTTTCCCGTCGCGGGTTCGTAGTTTTTCCAGCATCTCACTCTCCTTTTATGTGGATTTTCTGTGCCGCGAGTGTAACCGATCTGCTGTTTAAATGTTGTGATTGAGCAAATAAAAGGCAGCATGCCGGATAAGCTGAGCGCGTTCCGGCCTGCTGCCATTTGAGATTAAAAATCGTAGCTCATTGACACTTTCAGCTCACGGCCACCGCCCTGATAGATATAGGTGCCGTTATCTTCAACGCTTGCCCAGTAGCTCTTGTTGGTGACGTTATCCAGCCCGACGCGCCATACCATCTCGTTGCGATCGGCATTCAACCGCATGCGGTAACGCGCACCGAGATCGAGGGTGGTGTAACTGTCCAGCTTCTTGCTGTTCGCCGCATTGGCGTACTGGGATCCGGTGTGATTGACTCGCGCCGTTGCCGTCAGCCCCTCAACCGCAGCGATGTCATACTCCGCGCCCAGCACCGAGTAGAAGCTCGCCACACCAACCGGTTTATTGCCCTGATTAATCCCATCCTGGGTTTTGGTCATCTCGGCATCGATCCAGGTTGCGCTGCCGTTCAGGCGCAGGCCGAGCGTCGGCTCGCCAAATACGCTCAGCTCAACGCCGCGGTTGCGCTGCTCACCGCTCAGTTCATAGATATTGGTGCTGCTGTTCTGGATCGCCGACGGTTTCTTAATTTCAAATAGCGACAGCGTACCGCCGATGCGGCCAAAGTCCGTTTTCACCCCCACTTCATTCTGCTTCGAGTGGGCAATGCCGGTAGTTTGATACTGGTTCGCCGCCCCTTCTGGCGCGGTGCTGCCCGGTTGCAGTGCTTCGGTGTGGTTGGCATAAAGCGAAACGACTTCCCACGGTTTGTAGACCACGCCGTAGGTCGGCATCCAGCGATCTTCAATAAAGCGCGCGTTGCGGTTCTCGTCACCGGTGGCATTGTTGTAACTGTGAACCCACACTTTCTGATACCGCGCGCCTGCGGTGAACAGCAGCGTATCGTCAAGTACGCCCAGCGTATCGCTCAGCAGCCAGCCCTGGGTGCGGTTGCGCCCGGTGGTTAACGGATCGCTGTAGTTGCCGCCGGTCAGGCTGTAATCCGGCATCGGCACCGCGCTGTTGTTGTAGATATTGACCAGCGGATTCTTCGACGACATGCGCCAGGCGACGTTGTCCTGCTTGATGCTGGCGGAGTAACCGACGTTGACTTTGTGCGACACCGGGCCGGTATCGAAATTGCCGCGCAGGCCCGCCATGCCGCTCCAGCTATCGCTGATGCGATTCGTGTCGAGGCGGCCAATCGTCGCATCGCCCGCAGCGTTAATCACTTTCGGCCCGCCATAGACGCCTTGCTCATGAGAGTGCTGGCCGCCAAAAGCGGCGTAGGCCGTCCAGATATCGGTGACATCATACTCGGCGCGGGCGAGGCCAAACTCGTTTTCGATATCGCTCCACGCCCACTTCTGGCTGGTGTTTTTACTGTTACCCGGCACGGCGGGCACGAAATCGATGTTGCTGATATTGACCCCCATCGAACCGCCGTGGAAGGTCTTCTTCTGGTAGCCAACATCAAGGGAGCTGCGCAGGCGCTCGCCGCGATAATCGAGGCCAATGGAGGCAGCGGTGGTGCGGCGCTTATCATCTTCAACCGTGGTTTCGCCCTCGCGGTGCAGCAGGTTAACGCGCACGCCGACCTGGTTGTTATCGCCATAACGCCGCCCGACATCCAGCGAGCCGCCGAGCTGCGAGCGCGAGGAGTAATCGACGCCGAGGCGCGTCAGCGGGGTATCTTCAGCGTGTTTCGGCTCAAGATTAATCATGCCGCCGACGCCAGAGGTGGCCGCGCCGTTCATTAACGCATTCGCCCCTTTAAAGATCTCGATGCGATCGAGCATCTGCGTATCGACCACCTGACGCGGCACAATGCCCGCCAGGCCGCCCATCAGCATATCGTCGCCATCGAGTTTAAAACCGCGAATGCGGTAGGTTTCCGCCATATTGCCGTAGCCCTGGCTGACCTGCACCCCGGCATCATTGCGCACCACATCGGCGATAGTCTTCGCCTGCTGATCCTGCACCAGCTTCGAGGTAAAGCCGATCACGTTAAACGGCACATCCATCGCCTTCTGTTCGCCCAGCATGCCAAGCCGCCCACCGTAGGCCACCTGGCCATCAAGATAGGCCGGCACCAGCGCGTCGCCGCCGGGTTTAAAATCGCTGCCGCTACTGGACTGGACAATCAGCGTCTCCTCTTTCGTTCCGCTGGCGGGTGTGGCTGCCTGTACGGCATGCGTCGCCGCGCCAATCGCGAGCGCAAGCAAGCTCTTGCGCAAAGGTGACCAGGTATGTTTGCTGTTATTCATCATCGACTCATATCGAAGTGGAGAAAAAGGCCCGCATTCAGGCCGGATGGTTAAGGGCATCAGCCAGAAAGCTGGTCGCCATTGCCTCTCCCCGCCTGCCTTTTCGCGTTGATTGAGTGTGTGCGCGGGCGGGTAATATCCCGGTTGTGATGGCGTACTGCGCCGCGGCAACGCCATCAAACACCAAAGAGAATGAGAACTATACTCATTAACCTTAATGAGGCAAGCATAATTGACTCTATTCACCTGCATCGATCGCGTTGATAACGGAGAGTGCAATCTCATACAAAATAGAGGGTTGACCACGAAGATGATAAAGATTATCTTTCGCATTACCGAATAGTTGAGTGTCTAACTCAGGTATTCGGTACGACATTGCTCACATTGCTTCCAGTATTTTTTGCCCGCCGTTTGTGCGGGCTTTTTTTTGCTTCTTTTTCGCCCCTCTTCCCTCCCGCTGCGCCGGGCATAATTAGCGATTCCCTTCCATACTCAAACAAACATTTGCGTAAGGAATGGTTATGCCTTTGCCCGATTTTCATGTCTCTGAGCCCTTTACCCTCGGCGTTGAGCTGGAGCTGCAGGTGGTTAACCCGCCGGGCTATGACTTAAGCCAGGACTCATCCCGGCTGATCGACACCCTTCAGCACCGCGTCAGCGCCGGTGAGGTTAAGCACGACATCACCGAAAGCATGCTGGAGATCGCCACCGGCGTCTGTCGCGATATCCGCCAGGTTGCGCATCAATTTTCGGCGATGCACCACGCCATTTTGCAGGCCGCAGGCGAGCACCACGTGCAGATTTGCGGCGGCGGCACCCACCCGTTTCAGAAGTGGCAGCGCCAACAGATCTGCGCGGATGAGCGCTATGCCCGCACGCTGGAGATGTTCGGCTATCTGATGCAGCAGGCAACGGTGTTTGGTCAGCATGTTCATGTCGGCTGCACCAATGGCGATGATGCGATCTATCTGCTGCACGGCCTGTCGCGCTTTGTTCCGCACTTTATCGCCCTGAGCGCCAGCTCGCCCTATATTCAGGGCACCGATACGCAGTTTGCCTCCTCGCGCCTCAATATTTTCTCCTCATTCCCGGATAACGGCCCGATGCCGTGGGTGGCGAACTGGCAGGAGTTTGAAGGGCTGTTTCGCCGCTTAAGCTATACCTCGATGATTGAGAGCATTAAGGATCTGCACTGGGATATTCGCCCGAGCCCCGGTTTCGGTACCGTCGAAGTCCGGGTAATGGATACGCCGCTGACTATTTCCCACGCTGTCAGCCTGGCGGGGTTTATTCAGGCGCTGTCGCACTGGCTGCTGGCTGAGCGTCCGTTTAAATTCCAGGAGCGGGACTACCTGCTGTATAAATTCAACCGTTTTCAGGCCTGCCGCTTTGGCCTGAAGGGGGTGATAACCGATGTGCATACCGGCGAACAGCGCACCATCGCCGATGACGTATCGCATCTGCTGGAGAAGATCGCGCCGTGGGCCGACAAACTTAATGCCAGCAGCGCGCTGGATGAAATTGCCGTCTGCGTTAAACGCGGCAAAAGCGAAGCGCAGCTGATGCGGGAATTTATTGCCGATGGCGGATCGTTAATTGGCCTGATGAAAAAGCACACTGAAATTTGGGCCGCCGGATAATCCATAGATTAATTAAGGTTATTTCTTTGCCGTGGGGATATTTCACCTGCGGCAAACTCTTTTCTCATTGATTAACAGAGATATTTCTTAAATAAGTAATACTTATGGAGTAGCGATATTTCCTGAGAATTGATAAATATCAACAACCCCTGCATTAAAATAAAGGCCGCGCATAATCACTCCGATAACAAATATATACACGCGAACAAGAGGCCTATTTATGAAGTGGATTTACCGTATCTCGATGAAGTCAAAACTGCTATTAGCTCTGCTGCCTCTGTTGTTTGCGCTTATCTGGCTTGCCGCCAGCGGCATCATGTCACGCGTTGAGACCGGCCAGCAGATGCATACCATCATTTCACTAACCTCGCTGGCGAAAGAGGCCGGGAGCGTTATTCATGAATTGCAAAAAGAGCGCGGTTTAAGTGCAGGTTATATCGGCAGTAAAGGCCAGCAATTCAATAATGAGTTATCCACGCAATATCCCGTCTCGACAAAAGCGCTGACGCAATTAACCGAGCTGCTCGACCAATTCCCGGAACAGGACGCGAATAGCGATATTCGCCAGGCGCTGGCGCAATTTCGCCAGCATCAGCAGGGTATTAATGGTTTTCGCGACCAGGTGCGCGCATTAAGCGTCAATGGATCCGATTCGCTGGTGTGGTACAGCACCATCATTAATGACCTGCTGAATGTGGTCGGTGGTATTAGCCAGTTAACGGATAACGGCGAGATTGTTAACCAACTGGCGGCCTACTACAGCGTGCTGAATGCCAAAGAGCAGAGCGGTATTGAGCGTGCGCTGCTGTCGAACGTTTTCTCCGCCGACCGCTTTACCGAGGCGCAATTCCGCCAGCTTAATGAAGTGGTGGGTAAACAGGCTTCATGGCTGGCGGCAACCCACGCGTTTAGCTCCGCAGAGGTGAATGCGAAAATGAACGCGCAGCTTAACTCTCCAGAAGCCCTTAAAGCCCTCTCTTTACGCCAGACCGCTATCGATCACGCCGCAACCGGTGGCTTTGGCGTCGCCCCCGCCGACTGGTTTAACGCCCAGACTGCGCGCATTAACACGCTAAAAGCCGTTGAAAATGCCGCGTCTAATCACCTGCTTATGACCGCGCAGAAACTGGCCGATGAAGCCTGGCGCGAAGTAACGCTGTTCGCGGTGATAAGCGTGATTGCACTGGTCATCGCCCTCTTCTTTGCCGTGCTGGTCGCCAGCAGCATTCACCGCCAGTTGCAGCACTCACTGGCAACTATTGAAGGGATGGATGGCGATCTCACTCAGCGCCTGGATGTGCCGGGCAGCGACGAGCTCTCTCTGCTTAACCGCGCCTACAACCAGGCGATCGAGAATATTCAGCATATCGTCAGCGAGATCAAACATGGCGCAGGCGTGCTGCGCGGCGCCAGCTCCGAGATCGCCAGCGGCAACCAGGATCTGGCTTCCCGCACCGATCAACAGGCGGCCTCGCTGGTCGAGACTGCCGCCAGCATGGAGCAGATCGCCACTGCGGTAAACATGACCGCCGACAATGCCAATGAAGCAAAACGACTGACGCAGGAGATGGAGAAACAGGTACAGGAAGCGAGCCGCGTGGCGGGTGAAACCAGCAACAGCATGTCGGCTATCCGTTACTCCAGCGAACAGATCTCCAACATTGTCAGCTCAATTGATGAGATCTCGTTTCAGACCAACCTGCTGGCGCTGAATGCCGCGGTGGAAGCGGCACGCGCCGGTGAGCTGGGCAAAGGCTTTGCGGTGGTGGCATCAGAGGTGCGTAACCTGTCACAGCGCTGCGCCAACGAGGCACAGCAGATCCGCGAACTGGTGAGTAAAAATATGGATCAGATCCAGCAAGGCGTGGCGTTGGCGCAGGCATCGGATCGCGCGCTGCATGCGGCTCGCGAGAATACCGGCCAGATGCTGTCGTTTGTCAGCGATATTGCCCACGCGGCTAATGAACAGTCGCTCGGCGTCTCGCAGGTGCATGAAGCGCTCAACCAGCTAGAGCAAGTCACGCAGCAAAACGCCGGTCTGGTGGCGAGTGCGGCCAGCGCCAGCCAGCTGCTGGATCAACAGTCTGAAACCATGTCAGAGCTGGTCGGCCGCTTCGTGGTCGCCTGAGTGAAGGTCGGGGGACGTTGCGCTCAGGCCAGCTTTCCCCGACAATGCGTTTTTTCATCAATGATTAACGCTTATGAAACATCCCCTCGAAACGATGGTCACGCTTGCGGGCATCCTGCTGCTCTCTTTTGTCTCTGTGCTGCTGCTACCTGCGCCACAGCTGGGCATGCAGCTGGCGCAAACGCTGATGCAAACCTTCCATCTGCTGGATTTAAACCAGTTTTATACCCTGCTCTACTGCCTCTGGTTTTTGCTGCTCGGCACCATTGAATTCTACGTTTTACGCTTTATCTGGCGGCGCTGGCTGGCGGTGTAATGCCGCGTGGCTCTCTGGCTCATTCTAATTTTTTGAATGTTAACGGCAAATTGTTGGACTTTTCTTTATTGCATCCCAGGCCTATGCTTTTTCGAGGCAGCATATTGATGCAATGAATGATCAACCGGTTATAAATTTGCTTCGGGCGCTTTTTCCGCCGTTTGCTGATGACAGCACAGCGGAGGTGCAGATAACTTCAGGAGGAATCATGTCAGATAATTTTCTCGCTTTAGCTACACAACGTAGAACGATCTATGCTCTCGGCAAAAACCTGCCGTTGGCAGAAGATGAGGTGATTGACCTTATTAAAGAAGCGATTCGCCAGGCACCGTCGGCGTTCAACTCGCAAAGTTCACGTGCGCTGATCCTGCTGGGTAAAGAGCATGAGCAGTTCTGGGAACTGACTCGCGCGCAGCTGAAGAAAATCGTGCCGGAAGAGAATTTCCACGGTACTTCGCAAAAATTAGATGGTTTTGCGGCAGCAGCAGGTTCGGTGCTGTTCTTTGAAGATCAGGAAGTGGTGACCCGCTTACAGGAGCAGTTCGCCGCGTATGCCGATAACTTCCCGGTGTGGTCTGAACACAGTACCGGTATCGCCCAGTATGCTGTCTGGGTAGCGCTGGCAGAGAAAGGCATTGGCGCTAACCTGCAGCACTACAACCCGCTGGTGGATGAAGATGTGCAGCGCACCTGGAATATTCCGGCGAGCTGGAAACTGCGCGCTCATATGAACTTCGGTTCAATTATGGCTCCGGCAGGCGAAAAAACGTATATGGATGACGATAAACGCTTTGTGGTTGCGCGTTAAGCTGCGCACTGGCGTGTGTCTGAACAATTAAAAAAGCCGCCTTTTCAGGCGGCTTTTTTTTGGCTTACTGCTGGCTTTCACGCTCAGCGATAAAGCCCAGCGCTTTATTGATGCGCTCAATGCTACGGGTCTTACCAATCGCGTGAACGGTAACATCCAGACCCGGCGACTGACCGGCACCGGTTACTGCTACGCGCAGCGGCATGCCAACTTTACCCATGCCCACTTCCAGCTCATCGGCGGTGGCCTGAATAGCGTGATGGACGTTTTCAGCACTCCAGTCGGTAATGGCGGCGAGTTTGTCGCGAACCACTTCCAGCGGCTGGCGCGCAACCGGACGCAGGTGCTTTTTCGCCGCATCAGCGTCGAATTCCGCAAACTCTTCATAGAAGTAACGGCAGCTTGCCGCCATCTCTTTCAGCGTTTTGCAGCGCTCACCCAGCAGCGTGACCAGCTCCGCCAGCTGCGGACCGGTGCGGGTATCAATATTTTCCTGCTCAATGTGCCACTGCAGATGGGTAGCAACATACTCCGGCGCCAGGGTGTTGATGTAGTGATGGTTCAGCCACAGCAGTTTGTCGGTATTAAACGCACTGGCGGATTTGCTTACCGCGCCCAGCGAGAAGAGTTTGATCATCTCTTCGCGGCTGAAGATCTCCTGATCGCCGCTGGACCAGCCCAGACGCACCAGGTAGTTGAGCAGTGCTTCCGGCAGGTAACCATCATCGCGATACTGCATCACGCTCACTGCGCCATGGCGCTTGGAGAGTTTTTTACCGTCGTCGCCGTTGATCATTGAAACGTGCGCGTAAACCGGCACCGGCGCGTTCAGCGCCTTCAGGATGTTGATCTGGCGCGGGGTGTTGTTGATGTGGTCTTCACCGCGGATCACGTGGGTGATCTCCATATCCCAGTCATCGACAACAACGCAGAAGTTGTAGGTCGGGGAGCCATCGGTACGGCGAATAATCAGATCGTCGAGTTCCATGTTGCTGAATTCGATCGGACCGCGGATCTGATCGTCAAAAATTACCGATCCATCCTGCGGGTTGGCAAAACGCACCACGCACGGCTCATCAGCAGCGTGGTGAGTATGGTCATGGCGGCAGCGGCCGTCGTAACGCGGTTTTTCGTTGTTTGCCATCTGCGTTTCGCGCAGCTGCTCAAGGCGCTCTTTGGAGCAGTAGCATTTATAGGCGGTGCCCGCTTCCAGCATTTCATCAATCACCGCGTTATAGCGGTCAAAGCGTTTGGTCTGGAAGTACGGGCCTTCATCCCACTCGAGGCTCAGCCAGTTCATGCCATCCATAATGGCTTCGATTGCTTCCGGAGTGGAACGCTCGAGATCGGTGTCTTCGATGCGCAGCACAAACTCACCGCCTTGATTGCGGGCAAACAGCCAGGAGTAGAGAGCAGTGCGCGCGCCGCCAACGTGCAAATAGCCGGTGGGGCTTGGCGCGAAGCGAGTTTTGATTTTCATGAATTGGCCTTACGTTGATAGCGATGCCGACCGTCGGCAATACCTAATAGAAAAGTGGGCGATATTCTATCACTGTGGGCTGATTCCTCAATGTTGTTACCGAAATGGCGCAGCAAACGGGCTATTTTGTTTATAAATCATGCGCTCGCGATCGATTCATCAGCGGTTTGTCTAATTTTACGACGAACGAACAATTTCTTTAGAAAATGCGTTGACTCATTTTCAACTCTCCCTATAATGCGACTCCACACAGCGGGGGTGATTAGCTCAGCTGGGAGAGCACCTCCCTTACAAGGAGGGGGTCGGCGGTTCGATCCCGTCATCACCCACCACAAATTTTGTGGTTCCCGCAGTGTAGATAAGAATGAGAAGTGGGTGATTAGCTCAGCTGGGAGAGCACCTCCCTTACAAGGAGGGGGTCGGCGGTTCGATCCCGTCATCACCCACCACTTTCTCGCCAGCGAATTCTTATCATTGAAGTACCGAAGTGGGTGATTAGCTCAGCTGGGAGAGCACCTCCCTTACAAGGAGGGGGTCGGCGGTTCGATCCCGTCATCACCCACCACTTCGGGTCGTTAGCTCAGTTGGTAGAGCAGTTGACTTTTAATCAATTGGTCGCAGGTTCGAATCCTGCACGACCCACCAATGTAAAAAAGCGCCCTAAAGGCGCTTTTTTGCTATCTGCGATTTGAAAGATTTGTGCCCTCTTCTTGCCGGATGGCGGCTGCGCCTTATCCGGCCTACAATATCTCTCCGCACCTGGTTTTCCAGGACTGCTAAGCGCAGCGCCAGCAGGCAGTTTGCCGGGTAAACGCTTTCGATTGACACATCCTCACACGCTTCTTATTTAAGTCCGCCACAATTGGGCCGATAACACTCTTTTAAGGCAAAAAAGGAGTTTTCAATGACTACCATTTCGGCAGCAACCCCCTCTGTTCAGGGCGGCGGCACCAGCGGTTCATCTTCCGCCGGTAGCGACACCGCATCTCAAATCAGCCGCGTGACGCAGCAGATCGCCAAACTTACCCAGCAGTTAAAAGATATCCCTAATGGCGAAGGGACGACTGAAGAGAAAAAGAAACAGCAAGAGCAGATTCAGCAACAGATCCAGCTGCTGCAGGCACAGCTACAACAGTTAATGCGCAAGCAGGCTGAAGAAGCTGAGCAAAAGCAGACGCAAAACCATCCGAACACCCCGACGCAGGGCAAAATTGAAGGCGTGAATAACCCTTCAGTCGATCATCAGGTTGATATCTATATCTGAGTAAAGAGCGGATCGTTCTCCCGGGCCCGGTTTAAACACCGGGCCTCTTCCCGCACCACATCCCATAACGCCTGCGCCGCGCCGGAAAGCGATCGGTTTTTGCGCCGTACCAGCATAATTTTGCGCTGCATATCCGGCACCAGCCGTTTCACCATCAGTTGGCTACCCTGCGGAAGTGGCAATGCCAGCGCGGGCAGAATGCTGATGCCAATCCCCGCTTCCACCATCGGAAAAAGCGTCGCCGGATGACCAATCTCCTGCACAATTTTCGCCCGCACTGCAAAGTGATGGAGCGCGGCATCGATCAGTGGACGGCTGCCGGAGGCGTAATCCTGCACCACCAGCCGGGCACCATCCAGCGCCGACCACGGCACGGCATCAAGCGGCGCCCAGGAGTGATCGTTGCGGCACAGCAGGAAAAAGGGCTCGGCGAGGATCTCCTCGATCTCCAGATCGCTTGCCGGGCCGGGATCGATCACAATGCCAAAATCGACTTCACCCTGGCGAATACTCTCCAGCACCCACTGCTGCGGGCGGTCATGCAGCACAAAATCGATCTCCGGGTAGCGCTTATTGCTGCTGGCGATACAGTGCGGAATGAGATGCGCGGAGATAGTCTGGCTGGCGGCAACGCGCACCGTTCCGGTTAACTGCTGCCCTACCCTCCCCGCTTCACGCAGCGTGCTGCTAAGCTCATCTAACAGCCGTTCCAGCCGCCCGGCCAGCTGCTGGCCCGCTTCGGTCAGCACCACTTCGCGGGTAGTGCGATCCAGCAGCTTGACGCCGGTCTGCCGCTCCAGCTCTTTTACGCTGTGGCTGACCGCCGACTGGCTAAGGCCGATCATCTCCCCGGCACGGCTGAAACTCTTCGCCTGCGCGACGGTGACAAAGACACGTAATTGACGGAGTGAATAATTCATCTGATAAATTCATGAATGGATGCAATAAATCAATTTTATTTCTCAAAGCAGACAAAGCACAATAGCGCCATCGACTTTCAGGAGTTCACATGAAACTTTTTCGTATCCTTGATCCCTTTACCCTGACGCTGGTGTGCGTCGTTCTGCTGGCCTCTTTCTTCCCGGCGCGTGGCAGTTTTGTCCCCTTTTTCGAAGGGCTGACCACCGCCGCGATTGCGCTGCTCTTTTTTATGCATGGCGCGAAGCTTTCCCGTGAGGCGATTATTGCTGGCGGCAGCCACTGGCGTTTACACCTGTGGGTGATGTGCAGCACCTTCGTGCTCTTCCCGGCGCTCGGCGTGCTGTTTGTCTGGTGGTCGCCGGTCAATATCAGCCAGGAGCTTTATACCGGCTTCCTCTATCTCTGCATTCTGCCCGCCACGGTGCAGTCGGCCATCGCCTTTACCTCACTGGCGGGCGGTAACGTCGCGGCAGCGGTCTGCTCGGCATCGGCATCAAGCCTGCTGGGGATCTTCCTGTCACCGCTGTTAGTCGGCCTGCTGATGAATCTCCACGGCGCGCAAGGTAGCCTTGAGCAGGTCGGCAAAATCATGCTGCAACTGCTGCTGCCGTTTGTGCTCGGTCACCTGTCACGCCCGTGGACCGCAGGATTCGTCACCAAACATAAAAAGTGGATCTCCAAAACCGACCAGACCTCGATTCTGCTGGTGGTTTACTCCGCCTTTAGTGAAGCGGTGGTAAATGGCATCTGGCACAAAGTGGGCCTCGGCTCGCTGATGTTTATCGTGGCGGCGAGTATCGTCCTGCTGGCTATTGTGATTGCGATAAATATTCTGGTGGCGCGCAAATGCGGCTTCAATAAAGCGGATGAGATTACGATTGTCTTCTGCGGATCGAAAAAGAGCCTCGCCAACGGCATACCGATGGCCAATATTCTCTTCCCGACGTCGGTGATCGGCATGATGGTGCTGCCGCTGATGATTTTCCACCAGATCCAGCTGATGGTGTGCGCCGTGCTGGCCCGCCGTTACAAACGTAAGGCGGAGCAGCACGCCGCGCAGGAAGCGGCGAAAGCTTAAGGCCGCTTGAGGGGCTGAACCAGATGGCTCAGCCCCTCGGTTTTAATCACTAAGGTGATTTGCATTAACTCGCCAAGCCGCCCGGCGGGAAACTGATCCTTACGGGCGAACCAGAGCAGATACTCCTCCGGCAGATCAATCAGCCGACGCCCCTGGTATTTGCCAAACGGCATTACCATGTTGGCGATCTCTATCAGCTGCTCCTTCTCCATTCAGGCTCCCAGCAGACGAATCATTTCATCTTCATCAATGACCGCAATGCCCAGCTCCTGCGCTTTTGCCAGCTTCGAGCCTGCGGCTTCACCAGCAATCACCAGATCGGTCTTCTTCGATACGCTGCCAGCTACTTTCGCCCCCAGCGCCGTTAAGCGCTCTTTGGCCTCGTCGCGCGAAAGCTGGCTCAGGCTACCGGTTAACACCACGGTTTTACCGGCAAATGGGCTGTCGATCTCCTCGGCGTTAACCACCAGCGGCGCGGGCCAGTGAATACCCACTTCTTCCGTCAGCTGGCGAATCACGTCGCGATTGCTCTCTTCACTGAAGAAGTTATGCACGTGTTTTGCCACCACCACGCCGACGTCCGGCACTTTTTGCAGCTCGTCAACGGAGGCTGCTATCAATGCGTCCAGCGTGCCGAAGTAGGCCGCCAGCCCTGCAGCCGTCGCTTCGCCTACTTCGCGAATGCCGAGCGCATAGAGGAAACGGGCAAAGGTGGTCTCTTTCGCTTTTTCCAGCGCGTTGACTACGTTTTGTGCTGACTTCGGCCCCATCCGATCGAGACCGGTCAGCTTACCGGCAGTTAAGCGGAAGAGATCCGCAGGCGTGTGGACGTACTCCTTCTCAACCAGCTGGTCGATAATCTTATCGCCCATGCCATCCACATCCATCGCGCGGCGCGAGACGAAATGCTTAAGCGACTCTTTGCGCTGCGCGCCGCAGATGAGGCCACCGGTACAGCGGGCAACCGCTTCGCCTTCCACACGCTCGACATCAGAGCCGCACACCGGGCAGTGCGCCGGGAAGGTGACTTCCCGCGTCTCTTCCGGACGTTCGGAGAGCACCACATTCACCACCTGCGGGATCACATCTCCGGCGCGGCGAATCACCACTTTGTCACCGATACGCAGGCCAAGACGGTCAATCTCATCGGCATTATGCAGGGTGGCGTTACTGACCAGCACGCCGGCAACGTGTACCGGCTCAAGGCGTGCGACAGGGGTTATCGCCCCGGTACGGCCCACCTGGAATTCGACATCGCGCACAAACGTCAGCTGCTCCTGCGCCGGGAATTTAAACGCCACCGCCCAGCGCGGCGCACGCGCCACAAAGCCGAGCTGCGCTTGCAGATCGAGGGAGTCGACTTTGATTACCACGCCGTCGATATCAAACCCGAGCGTCGGACGGTCTTCCTCAACTTTATGGTAGAACGCCAGCACCTCTTCCGGCGTGCCGCACAAGCGGATGCGATCGCTGACCGGCAATCCCCACGCTTTAAACTGCTGCAAACGCGCCAGGTGGCTGTTGGGCAGCTCGCCGCCTTCAAGGATGCCAATGCCGTAGCAGAAGAAGGTGAGCGGACGCTTCGCGGTGATACGCGGATCGAGCTGACGCAGTGACCCGGCGGCGGCGTTACGCGGGTTAGCAAACACTTTCCCGCCGGTGCGGCGCGCCTCTTCATTGATCTTTTCAAAGCCGGATTGCGGCAGGAAAACTTCGCCGCGCACTTCCAGCCGCGCCGGAATGTTATCCCCGTGCAGTTTCAGCGGAATGGCGCGGATGGTGCGCACGTTAGAGGTGATATCTTCCCCGGTAGTGCCATCGCCGCGCGTGGCAGCGCGCATCAGCACGCCGTTTTCATACAGCAGGCTGACCGCCAGGCCGTCAAGCTTCAGCTCGCAGCAGTAGATCAGCGCGTCGCTGCTCTTTAAGCGATCCTGTACGCGTTTATTGAATGCCAGAAAGCTCTCTTCGTCGAAGACGTTATCGAGCGACAGCATCGGCACTTCATGACGTATCTGCGTAAAAGCGGTGAGCGGCGCGGCGCCAACGCGCTGGGTCGGCGAATCGGGCGTAATCAGATCTGGATGCTGCGCTTCCAGCTCGCGCAGCTCGCGCATCAGGCGATCGTACTCGGCATCCGGGATCTCCGGCGCGTCCATAACGTGATAGAGATGTTCATGATGGCGAAGGGTAGTTCGCAGTTCTGTCAGTTGTTGTTCAATTGATTCCATATCGCACCATCAATGTAAAAAACCCCCGACGGGCGGGGGTTCTGGAAGGGAATGTGTCGTGACGCGCCGTTACGCGTTAGCGTCTTTCACTTCGCGAATACGCGCCTGGTATTCACGCAGCTTCTGCGGCGTCATCATCCGACGCTGGTCATCGAGCACCACACCGCCCACTTCATCGGCGATATGCTGTGCCGACTGCAGCATCAGCTTGAAGTTCTGCAACTCGTCGCCGTAGGACGGCACCTGCATAAAGATCGTTACGCCAGGGGTTGCCATCTCGCCCATGGTTTCGACATCAAATGTGCCAGGGTTGACCATGTTAGCCAGACTGAAGAGCGCCGGGCCGCTGCCGTCCGGGCTGAGATGACGATGGAAAATATTCATATCGCCAAATTTGAAACCGGCCTGCAGGATGCTGTTAAGCAGCACTTCGCCATTGAGCGCCGCGCCGTGATGGGCCGCAACGTTCATAATAATCACCGTCTCTTTGCGCTGCGGTTTTTCTACCGGCGCTTCCACAACCGGCTCCGGCTCTGGCTGCGGTGCAGGCTCGTGAACCTGAGGCTGCATCTGCGGCTGTTGGGCACCTTGATGTGCCGACGGCTGATGATGCGACGGCGGTTGCGGAAAGTGCTGCGGCGCCATCTGCGGCTGGGCAGGCGCTGTCGGCTGGGCAACAGGCTGCGGCTCCACTACGCGCGGCTCGACAACGGGGCGCTCCGGCTGCTGCGGCTGCGAATAGGGTTGCGGCGCGTGGTGCGCGGGCTCGCTCTGCTGAACCGGCGGAGCCGACGGGCGTGGCTGGGCCGACGCATAAGGCGGCTGGTATTGATGCTGCGCGGCATGACGCGGATTTTCCTGCTCTACGCTGGCCTTCGGTGCGCTGTGGGTTTTATGCACCCGAACTTCACCAACGCCTTCGTCCTCTTCGACGTCCTCGTCCTCAAACTCGTCGTCGTCACGTCGCGATTTCATACGTTTTAGTGGGCGATCGCGGAACATAGAAGAGCGTTCTTTGCGACTGGTCCAGAAACCGTGAACCAGTAAAGCAATTATGGCGATCGCGCCAACAATGATTAATATCAGACGCAAATCCTGCATCATTATATTCTCTGTTGTTCTAACACCTTGCCACCACGGCAAACATTTACTCACTAAGAGTATTTGCGCATTAGGCCAAGTGCAAGTGGATGGGAAGCATTCACCTCATAAAGATGAATTAAATCGTACTTTTTGCTGTTTTTTCGAACATTTCCGAACAGGTTTCCCCCGTCCGGTGAATATTATAAGCTTCGGTTTTTTCGCATGAGTTTAAAAGGAGTCCAGCCAAATCATGGTTTCATCCTCGCCCGGCGCTGCGCGCAGCGGTCTTTACTACTTTTCTCAAGGCTGGAAACTGGTCACGTTACCGGGCATTCGCCGCTTCGTGATCCTGCCCCTGCTGGTCAATATCCTGCTAATGGGCGGCGCATTCTGGTGGCTTTTTACCCGCCTCGACAGCTGGATCCCAACGCTGATGAGCCACGTACCGGACTGGCTACAGTGGCTTAGCTATCTATTATGGCCAATTATCGTTATCTCCATCCTGCTGGTATTTGGCTACTTCTTTTCAACTCTCGCCAACTGGATAGCCGCGCCCTTTAATGGCTTGCTGGCCGAGCAACTGGAAGCGCGATTAACGGGCGCGACGCCGCCGGATGTTGGCGTGTTCGGAATGATGAAAGATCTGCCGCGCATCATGAAGCGCGAGTGGCAGAAGCTCGCCTGGTATCTGCCGCGCGCCGCGATCCTGCTTATTCTCTATTTTATCCCCGGTATCGGACAGACCGTCGCCCCGGTGCTCTGGTTCCTGTTCAGCGCCTGGATGCTGGCGATCCAGTATTGCGACTACCCGTTTGACAACCACAAAGTGCCGTTTAAAACCATGCGCTCGGCGTTGCGCGAACGGAAGGTGACCAATATGCAGTTCGGCGCGCTGACCAGCCTCTTCACGCTGATACCGGTGCTCAATCTGGTGGTGATGCCGGTGGCGGTCTGCGGCGCGACGGCCATGTGGGTCGACTGTTACCGCAATAAGCTTGCCAGCTGGCGCTAAGGAACTATTCCTTTTCTTATTCCATACTGATAACCATTATTTCGTCGCAGCATATAGATATGCGAAATCCTTACTTCCGCATCATCAGTAAGTGCGTATGCTGGGTCGGTTCCCAAATTTCATACAGTTAAGGACGGGCTATGAGTAAGATTTATGAAGACAACTCGCTGACCATTGGTCATACGCCGCTGGTTCGACTGAACCGCATCGGTAACGGACGCATTCTGGCGAAGGTCGAGTCGCGCAACCCGAGCTTCAGCATAAAATGCCGTATCGGTGCCAATATGATTTGGGATGCCGAAAAACGTGGTGTGCTGAAACCGGGCGTCGAACTGGTCGAACCGACCAGCGGCAACACTGGGATTGCGCTGGCCTATGTTGCCGCAGCGCGCGGTTACAAGCTGACGCTGACCATGCCGGAAACCATGAGCATTGAGCGTCGCAAGCTGCTGAAAGCGCTTGGCGCAAACATGGTGCTGACCGAAGGCGCGAAAGGGATGAAGGGCGCGATTCAGAAAGCGGAAGAGATTGTCGCCAGCGATCCGGCGAAGTTCCTGCTGCTTCAGCAGTTCAGCAACCCGGCGAACCCGGAGATCCACGAGAAAACTACCGGTCCTGAAATTTGGGAAGATACCGACGGCCAGGTAGATGTCTTTATCTCTGGCGTGGGCACCGGCGGCACGCTGACAGGCGTTACCCGCTTTATTAAAAACACCAAGGGCAAAACTGATCTGATTACCGTGGCCGTGGAGCCGACCGACTCACCGGTCATCTCACAGGCGCTGGCGGGCGAAGAGATTAAGCCCGGCAAACATAAAATTCAGGGTATCGGTGCCGGTTTTATTCCGGGCAACCTGGATTTGAAGCTGATTGATAAAGTGGTGAAGATTACCGATGAAGAGGCGATCAGCACCGCGCGTCGCCTGATGGAAGAGGAAGGCATTCTGGCCGGTATCTCTTCCGGTGCTGCCGTTGCGGCCGCGCTCAAACTTCAGGAAGATGAGGCCTTTACCAATAAAAATATTGTGGTTATCCTCCCCTCTTCCGGTGAGCGTTACCTCAGCACTGCACTGTTTGCCGATCTCTTTACTGAGAAAGAATTGCAACAGTGATGCCAGATTGTTAAATCAGCGCAAAAAAGCACCCATCGGGGTGCTTTTTTGTGGCATACATCAAACTTTTGTCTCACCTGGCATTGCCGAAAATGGCCTGGTCTGGTATTTAACCATCACATTTATTTTGAAGCGCGAAATTAATCGAAGTCAGATTTCACCTGGCTGAATCGTTTTTATGATTTGGTTCAATTCTGGCTTTCACGGCATAATGTTTAATGACGTGCGAAACGTCAGCGACCATCAGCGTCTGCACGAGACCGCGCCTTTCTGGCATCTGTACCTTGGCTCGTTACGCCAGCGCTAACTATACAGGCTAAAGTCCTGCCGCCAGGCTAGACTTTAGTTCCACAACACTAAACCTATAAGTTGGGGAAATACAATGTTCCAGCAAGAAGTTACCATTACAGCTCCGAACGGTCTGCACACTCGCCCTGCTGCTCAGTTTGTTAAAGAAGCAAAAGGCTTCTCTTCTGAAATCACTGTGACCTCCAACGGCAAAAGCGCCAGCGCAAAAAGCCTGTTCAAACTGCAAACTCTGGGCCTGACTCAGGGTACCGTTGTGACTCTGACCGCTGAAGGCGAAGATGAGCAGAAAGCAGTTGAACATCTGGTTAAACTGATGGCGGAACTCGAGTAAGTTTTTCGCGGGTTTCTTTAAAGATCAGTCACAAGTAAAGGTAGGGTTATGATTTCAGGCATTTTAGCATCCCCGGGTATCGCTTTTGGCAAAGCACTTTTGCTGAAAGAAGATGAGATCGTCATCGACCGGAAGAAAGTTTCTGCCGACAAGGTTGATCAGGAAGTTGAGCGTTTCCTGAGCGGTCGTGCCAAGGCATCGGCGCAACTGGAAGCGATCAAAACGAAAGCAGGTGAAACTTTCGGCGAAGAAAAAGAAGCCATCTTCGAAGGCCACATCATGTTGCTGGAAGATGAGGAGCTGGAGCAGGAAATCATAGCCCTGATTAAAGATAAGAGCATGACTGCCGACGCGGCAGCCCATGAAGTTATCGAAGGTCAGGCAACCGCCCTGGAAGAGCTGGACGACGAATACCTGAAAGAGCGTGCGGCTGACGTGCGCGACATTGGTAAACGCCTGCTGCGCAACATTCTGGGTATGCCGATTATCGATCTGAGCGCCATTCAGGATGAAGTTATCCTGGTCGCAGCCGATCTGACACCGTCCGAAACTGCACAGCTGAACCTGAAAAAAGTGCTCGGCTTTATCACCGACATTGGCGGTCGTACCTCCCACACGTCGATCATGGCGCGCTCCCTTGAGCTGCCGGCGATTGTGGGCACCGGTAGCGTCACCACTCAGGTGAAAAACGGCGACTATCTGATCCTCGATGCGGTAAACAACAAAGTTTACGTTAACCCGAGCGACGACGAGATCGACGCACTGCGCGCTGCGCAGGCGCAGGTCGCGGAAGAGAAAGCTGAACTGGCGAAGCTGAAAGATCTGCCGGCGATCACCCTTGATGGTCATCAGGTCGAAGTGTGCGCCAACATCGGTACCGTTCGCGATGTCGCGGGCGCGGAGCGCAACGGCGCTGAAGGCGTTGGCCTCTACCGTACCGAATTCCTGTTTATGGATCGCGACGCGCTGCCGACCGAAGAAGAGCAGTTCGACGCCTACAAAGCGGTAGCGGAAGCGTGTGGCTCCCAGGCCGTGATTGTACGTACCATGGACATCGGCGGCGACAAAGAGCTGCCGTACATGAACTTCCCGAAAGAAGAGAACCCGTTCCTCGGCTGGCGCGCCATCCGTATCGCCATGGATCGCAAAGAGATCCTGCGCGATCAGGTTCGCGCTATCCTGCGTGCCTCTGCTTTCGGCAAACTGCGCATTATGTTCCCGATGATCATCTCTGTTGAAGAAGTGCGTGCACTGAAGAAAGAGATTGAGATCTACAAACAGGAACTGCGCGACGAAGGCAAAGCCTTTGACGAATCCATCGAAATCGGCGTGATGGTAGAAACCCCTGCCGCCGCGACGATTGCGCGCCATCTGGCGAAAGAAGTGGACTTCTTTAGTATCGGCACCAATGATTTAACGCAGTACACCCTGGCAGTTGACCGCGGTAATGATATGATTTCACATCTTTACCAGCCGATGTCGCCGTCCGTACTCAACCTGATCAAGCAAGTTATTGATGCTTCTCATGCTGAAGGTAAATGGACCGGCATGTGTGGTGAGCTTGCTGGCGACGAACGTGCTACACTTCTGTTGCTGGGGATGGGTCTGGATGAATTCAGTATGAGTGCCATTTCTATCCCGCGCATTAAGAAGATTATTCGTAACACGAACTTCGAAGATGCGAAGGTGTTAGCAGAGCAGGCTCTTGCTCAACCGACAACGGACGAGTTAATGACGCTGGTTAACAAGTTCATTGAAGAAAAAACAATCTGCTAATCCACGAGATGCGGCCCAAATTACTGCTTAGGAGAAGATCATGGGTTTGTTCGATAAACTGAAATCTCTGGTTTCTGACGATAAGAAAGAGACCGGCGCCATTGAGATCATTGCCCCGCTGTCTGGCGAAATCGTTAACATTGAAGATGTACCGGATGTGGTGTTCGCTGAAAAAATCGTCGGCGACGGCATTGCTATCAAACCGACCGGCAACAAAATGGTCGCTCCGGTTGACGGGACTATCGGCAAAATCTTTGAAACCAACCATGCCTTCTCTATCGAATCCGATAGCGGCATCGAACTCTTCGTTCACTTCGGTATTGATACCGTTGAACTGAAAGGTGAAGGTTTCAAACGCATCGCGGAAGAAGGCCAGCGCGTTAAAGTTGGCGATCCGGTTATCGAGTTCGACCTGCCGCTGCTGGAAGAGAAAGCAAAATCCACGCTGACGCCGGTTGTTATCTCTAACATGGATGAGATCAAAGAGCTGATCAAACTCTCTGGTAGCGTGACCGTGGGTGAAACCCCGGTGATCCGCATCAAGAAGTAAGCGCTCTACAGTCTAAAAAAATGGCACCGTAAGGTGCCATTTTTGTTTTAGCGCGGCGGTAAAATCAGCTCGTCATACCCCTTCTCAAGGGTATAACCCATCACTTCTACCACCCGCTCGCCCGCAGCCTGCACCGCCATATCCAGCGCTTTGCCCTGAATTATGCCGCTCACCAGTTCGGAGCAGAAGAGATCGCCTGTCCCTTTCAGATCCGTCGCCACGCGCGGATAGCTGCTGATATTGACGCCCTCGGCTGAGACCACTACTACATGGATCTGCCCATCGTTGCGGTCCACCGGCGCGCTGGTGATTGCCACCCAGCGCAATGACGAGGAGAGCAATCCCTGCGCCGCGGCAATCGCACTTTGCAGATCGCGGCACGGTTTGCCACTCAGCACTTCAAGCTCAAACACATTCGGCGTAATGCCTTGCGCCAGCGGCAGCATAACTTCGCGGTACGCCTCAGGAATTTCCGGTTTCACATAGATGCCGCTGTCGATATCGCCAATCACCGGATCGACCAGAATCAGCAGCTCCGGGTGTTTCTCCCGCAGCGCCGTCAGCCACTTCGCCAGCAGCTTGATCTGGCTGGCGCTGCCCATGTAGCCGGTTGTCACCGCCTTCACGCTGCGCAGCACATCGCGCTCTTCCAGCGCCTGTAAATAGCCGCTGAACCACTCATCGGGAATAACGCCGCCATAAAAGGTGTCGTAATGCGGAGTATTGCTGAACAGCACCGTAGGAACGGCCAGAACGTTAAGCTGGTGCTGACGAATATTGGGTACTGCAATGCTGTTGCCCACGCTGCCGTAAACCACCTGCGACTGAACCGCGACGATATCGGCCTGCTGCGCCCGGGTTTTATCCCTGAACAGGATCATCTCCATTTTGTCTCCTTGACGGGTTAAATCCCCGCGCCCTGCGAATAACTCTCTTCACCAAACACGCCGGTCGACAGATAGCGATCGCCGCGATCGCAAATGATGGCGACAATCACCGCGCCCGGGTTCGCTTTCGCCACCCGAATCGCGCCGGCGACCGCGCCGCCAGAACTGACGCCGCAGAAGATGCCCTCTTTGACCGCCAGCGCGCGTATGGTATTTTCCGCCTCGCGCTGCTGGATATCCAGCACCTCATCCACCAAATCAGCGTTAAAAATGCCCGGCATATAATCGGCAGGCCAGCGGCGAATACCGGGAATGCTGCTCCCCTCTTCCGGCTGAAGGCCAACAATCGTCACCTTTTTCGCCTGCTCACGTAGGAAACGTGAAACGCCGGTGATAGTGCCGGTGGTGCCCATGCTGGAGACAAAGTGGCTGATGCGCCCCTGCGTCTGCTGCCAGATTTCCGGGCCGGTAGTGGTGTAATGGGCGTAGGGGTTATCGGGATTATTGAACTGATCGAGCAGCTTGCCGTCACCGCGCGCCGCCATCTCAAGGGCCAGATCGCGCGCCCCCTCCATGCCCTGCTCTTTGCTGACCAGAACCAGCTCGGCACCATAAGCACGCATTGCCGCGCGGCGCTCCTGGCTCATGTTGTCCGGCATCAGCAGCTTCATGCGATAGCCCTTCAGCGCCGCAATCATCGCCAGCGCAATGCCGGTGTTGCCGCTGGTTGCTTCAATCAGCACATCGCCAGGTTTGATTTCGCCGCGCCGTTCCGCCTGCACAATCATCGACAGCGCAGCGCGGTCTTTTACCGAACCGGCCGGATTGTTACCTTCGAGCTTGACCCAAATTTCACTGCCGTTATCCGGGGTGAGGCGCTGTAATTTGACCAGCGGCGTATTGCCAATAGTCTCTTCTAATGTGTTCACGATCGCTGTCCAATAAAAAACCCGGTCCGCATAACGCATACCGGGCTTGTCGGCCGGATGAGCAACGCGCTACCCGGCAAAAACCACGTTTCCTTAAGCTATCAGGCTGACTGAGCCAGAGCAAGCTCCGCGCCGGGCTCAATACGCTCATCGCCGTTATAGAGCCGCGCGTTCTGCAAGCCAACGAACAGCCGCTCGCCGCGCTGGGGCGGATGCTCATCGCGCATCACCACCGTTAACGGATCCGGGTTCCAGCCGAGCGGCTGCACCACCAGCTGCGTGTAGTGCCCTTTCGGGCTGGCTTCCAGCACCTGCACCGGCAGCGGCGAATCAAGGCTGGTGCGGCGGCTGACATCCACTTCCCATGGGCGCAGGAAGAGATCGACATCGCCCTGATAAACCGGCGTATGGCCAAGCGGCCAGTGGTGCGCGCCGACATGGAACTGCCCGCCGCGAATCACCCCTTTCAGGCGATTCACCTCGCCCATAAACTCCAGCACAAAGCGGGTCGCCGGTTCGCGCCACACCTGATCCGGCGCGTCCGCCTGCTCAATATTCCCCTGGCTCATCACCACCACGCGGTCGGCCACTTCCGTCGCCTCCTCCTGATCGTGGGTCACGAAGACGCTGGTGAATTTCAGCTCTTCATGCAGCTGACGCAGCCAGCGGCGAAGCTCTTTACGTACCTGCGCATCCAGCGCGCCGAAAGGTTCATCAAGCAGCAGGATTTGCGGTTCAACCGCCAGCGCGCGCGCCAGCGCCACACGCTGCTTCTGCCCGCCGGAGAGCTGCGCCGGGTAGCGATCCGCCAGATGCGCCAACTGCACCATCTCCAGCAGCCTGGTCACTTTCGCTTTGATGGCGGCGGCATTCGGCCGCTCGCGGCGTGGCAGCACCGTTAAACCAAAGGCGATGTTGTCGAATACCGACATATGGCGGAACAGCGCATAGTGCTGAAACACGAAGCCGACGCGGCGCTCGCGCGCATGCAGGCGGCTGACATCGGTGCCGTGAAAACGGATGCGCCCGCTGCTCTGGTGCTCCAGCCCGGCAATAATGCGCAGCAGCGTGGTTTTACCGGAGCCTGAGGGGCCCAGCAGCGCCACCATCTGCCCGGACGGGATATCCAGAGAGATATCATTCAGCACCTGGGTGCGACCAAACGACTTCTTAATATTCGCAATCTCAATGCTCATGATTTCCCTCCTCGTGCAGGCGTTTTTCCTGAGTGTTCAAACGCCACTGCACCGCACTCTTTAAAAACAGTGTCAAAATCGCCATTAGGGTCAGCAGGGCCGCGGCGGTAAAGGCACCGACGGTGTTGTAATCCTGCTCCAGTAACTCAATTTGCAGCGGCAGCGACAGGGTTTCACCGCGAATCGATCCGGACACCACCGACACTGCACCGAACTCACCAATCGCTCGTGCGTTGGTCAGCACCACGCCGTAAAGCAGCGCCCAGCGGATATTAGGCAACGTGACGCGGCGGAACATCTGCCAGCCGGAGGCCCCAAGCAGGATTGCGGCTTCATCCTCATGGCTTCCCTGGCTGAGCATCACCGGCACCAGCTCGCGCACCACAAATGGGCAGGTGACGAAGACGGTAACCAGCACCATGCCGGGCCAGGAGAACATGATTTGCAGATTATGTTCGTCCAGCCAGCCGCCAAGCGGGCCGTTGGTACCATAAAAGAGCAGATAGATAAGACCGGCAACCACCGGCGACACCGCAAATGGAATATCGAGCAGGGTCAGCAGCAACTGGCGGCCGGGAAAGTTAAAGCGCGTCACCAGCCAGGCGAGCAGCGTGCCGAAGACCAGGTTGACCGGCACCGAGATGAGCGCAATCAGCACCGTCAGCCAGATGGCGTGCAGCATGTCGGCATCGGCGAGGTTTTGCAGCACCGGAGCCAGCCCTTTGCTGAAGGCCTGCACAAAGATATAGATCATCGGCACCAGCAGGATAAAAGCTGAAAGCAAAATCCCGGTGCCGATTAAAAACCATTTCCCCCAGTTCACCCGGGGCTTGTCATAGCGTTTCAATGCACTTATTTCCGCCATTAGTGACCTACCACACGCTGACCAAAGCGACTTTGCAAGGTATTGATGGAGAAGAGCAGCAGTAGCGAAGCCGCCAGAATGACTGAAGCAATCGCGCTCGCCGCCGGGTAGTCAAACTCCTGCAAACGTACGAAGATCATCAGCGAGGTCACTTCCGTCTTCCAGGCGATATTCCCGGCGATAAAGATCACCGCGCCAAACTCACCGAGGCTGCGGGTAAAAGAGAGCGCAACGCCCGCCATCAGCGCCGGTGACAGCTCCGGTAGCACCACTTTACGGAAACTCTGCCAGCGCGTGGCACCCAGGGTTTCCGCCGCCTCTTCATACTCCGGGCCGAGCTCTTCCAGCACCGGTTGCACCGTGCGCACCACAAACGGGATGCTGGTAAAGGCCATCGCCACCGCAATCCCGAGCCAGGTGTAGGTCACTTTAATATCCAGCGCCGCCAGCCACTCGCCGTAAAAGCCGTTAACGGAGAAGAGCGAGGCCAGCGTCAAGCCCGCCACCGCCGTCGGCAGCGCAAACGGCAGATCCATCAACGCGTCGAGCAGCGTACGTCCCGGAAAGCGGTAGCGGGTGAGGATCCACGCCATCAGCATGCCGAAGACGCCGTTGAAGATTGAGGCGACAAACGCCGCCAGCAGCGTCACTTTATAGGCGGCCACCACCTGCGGGTTGGTGACCACTTCCCAGTACTGTTCCCAGCTCATCTGTGACAGCTGCATCACCAGCGCGCTTAAGGGTAACAACAGAATCAGACAGACAAAAAAGAGGCTGCTGCCGAGGCTTAAACCAAAGCCCGGCAGCACGCGTTTCGATCCAGACAACATCACTTATGCCCCGCCGCCAGCAACTTATCCAGCTCGCCGCCGCTGGCAAAATGGGTTTTCATCACTTCCGGCCAGGAGCCGAACTTATCTTCCACGCGGAACAGCGCGGTCTGCGGGAATTTATCACCCAGCTTTTTCATCACTTCCGGGTTGTTCACGCGGTAGTAGTAGTCGGTAATGATGGTCTGCGCCTGCGGCGAGTAGAGCCAGTTGAGGTAGGCTTTCGCCGCCTTCTCTGTGCCGTTGGCTTTCACATTCTTATCCACCCATGCCACCGGAAACTCGGCGAGGATATTGACCTTCGGCACCACCACTTCAAAGCCCTGCGCTTCATACTGTTTGCGGATGTTATTCACTTCCGACTCAAAGGTGATCAGCACATCGCCGAGGCCGCGCTCAACGAAAGTGGTAGTCGCGCCGCGACCGCCGGTGTCGAAGACCTCAACGTTTTTCAGGAACTGCGTCATAAACTGGGTGGTTTTGGCGTTATCACCGCCGTCAGCCTGATCGGCTGCGCCCCAGGCCGCCAGATAGGTATAGCGGGCGTTGCCGGAGGTTTTGGGATTCGGAAAGATCAGCTTCACGTCAGAACGCACCAGGTCGTTCCAGTCGTGGATATTCTTCGGGTTGCCCTTGCGCACAAGGAACGCCATCGTCGAGTAGAACGGCGAGCTGTTATTCGGTAAGCGGCTCTGCCAGTCGGCGGGGATCAGCTTGCCCTTATCGTGCAGGATCTGCACATCCGTCACCTGGTTATAGGTGACCACGTCCGCTTTCAGCCCTTGCAGAATTGCCAGCGCCTGTTTTGACGAACCGGCATGGGATTGCTTGATGGTCAGCTTGTCGCCGCCATTCTCCTGCGCCCACTGCTGCTCAAAAGGCGGGTTCAGCGCCGCAAACAGCTCGCGCGAGACATCATACGAGCTGTTGAGCAGTTCCGTTGCCTGTGCCTGCGCGCTCAACAGCGTCAGCGCTGCCAGCGTCAGATATCCTTTTTTCAGTATGTTAACGGCCATTGCGCACCCTTATAAGCTGATCACTCGACGATGTTCAGTTTATTTATAACGGGAGTGAAAGCAGTAACGGTTTTATATACCAATTGGTGATTTGGAATCAGAAAAGAGTATAAGCAGAAAGGGGTATAAGCCGGGTTGCCCCGGCCTGATGTGACGCGGGTTTGTTACAGGGCAAAGAGCCTGTCGAGTGCGGGTGCGAAGTAGTAACCACCGGTAACCGGGCGGGTAAAACGCAGCATGGCGTCGCGCTTGCCGTCACTGTCGCCGAACATGCTCAGCAGCTGCTGCTCAATGTTATAGAGCCGCGCGCTGTAGGTGCAGAAATAGAGGCCGTGGGTGCCGCTGGCCGTGCCATAGGGCAGGCTCTGGCGCACAATCTTCAGCCCCTTGCCCGCCTCTTTCAGATCGACACGCGAGAGATGGGACGTTACCGGACGCACATCGGCGTCGATCTCTTCGTTATCCGCTTTGGTGCGCCCGATCATCATCTCCTGATCGCTGACGCTCATGCGATTAAGCTGCTTCAGGTTGTGCTCCCAGCGCTGCACCATCACATAGCTGCCGCCTGCGTCGACGCCGTCCTGGATAATCGCCACTTCACGGCGTATCTCTTCGCCGGCCGGGTTCTCGGTGCCGTCGACAAAACCGCTAAGATCGCGATCTTCCACCCAGCGGAAACCGTGCGTCTCCTCTTTCACCTCCAGCGCATCGCCAAAGGCAGCCAGCGCCGCCTGGGCAACAGAGAAGTTCACATCGTGACGCAGGGAGAGAATGTGGATCAGCACATCGTGCTGAGTAGCGGGCGCAAGGCCTTTGCCATAGGCGGGAAAATCTTTTAGCTCTTCAGCGCCCTGCCCGTTGCTTAATTCACGCCAGACGCGGGAACCAAACGCAACCACCGCGCCGAGCGCCGCGTCGGGGAACTGCAACTGGAAGTTTGCGAGCTTATCGGCAAACGCACGGCTGCCGGCACGCAGGGCATCGGCCTCCCCTTTTACGCTGGCCTCAATCCAAATTGCCGCACGGCAATGTTCCGGCAAAATGCCGCTCTGAACCTGGGACATCACATCTCCTGAAAACTGACCACAAAAACGATGCGGCATTGTACCTGTTTTTGGGTCAGTATCAGACTATTCTGATGCGATTAGCGACGCCAGATGATCTTGCTCACTTTCCAGCTTTTCAGGGTGTCATCCGACGGCATTAAGCCATCCGGGCCGCTCCAGCTACCGCTGAAAAGATAGCTGATATGCTGGCTGTCGGGCGCTTTACACTCAATGCCGGAGATATCAGCGTCAGAGGCTTTCACGCAGTTGCCGAATGCTTTGTCATAGAGAGTGTTGAACGGCGCGCCGATTTTAACCCCTTTAGCGGTGGCAATGTCGGGATCGGTAACATCAATCCGGCTGACAACGCCGTTTTCACCATTGACCACCAGCGCCAGCTGCTTCTCTTTCAGCGCTTCGAAATAGCGAACAATGGTGCCTTTATCGGTTTTCATGCCGCTGCGCAGGTGGTAATCGCCGCCTAACGCATCGCCAATCGCCTGTTCATTGAGCGGCGTGCTGGCTGTCAGGCCGCCAACGCCCTGCTCGTTGACTTCGAGGGAGGAACCAAACCAGTTCCAGGGATACGCGGCAGACCAGTTGACGGAGGCGAACGTCGAGCAGCCGGTTAACGCCAGCGGCAGCGCGATAAAAAACATACGCAGGGGTTTCATGCACAATTCCTTATATTGACCAAACGCCTGTTGGAGTGCCGAAAGTGAAAAAAGTGCCCTCCTCACAGCGAAAGGCCAGTTTCAGTACTCTTCATCTTCAATCAGGCGCTTGCCAAGATTAACGCTGTCGGTGTGTTCATACCCCAGGCGCTCATACATGCCGATCACCATCTCGTTATCGTCGCGCACCATCAGGTTAATCTTCGGGCAGCCGCGGGCAATCAACTTCTTCTCCAGCCGGCTGAGCAGCGCATTGGCGATGCCGCGACCGCGAAACTCCGGGTGAACGCCCAGGTAATATGCCGAACCGCGATGGCCGTCATAACCGCCCATTACCGTTCCCACCACTTCGCCACCCACCTCTGCCACCAGGAAAAGGCTTACGTCATGATTGACCTTACGCTCAATGTCCATCTCCGGATCGTTCCACGGGCGCAGCAGTTCACAGCGCTCCCAAAGCGTGATCACTTCTTCAAAATCTTCCTGCCGGAAAACACGTATCTCCATGATGTCCCCCATATTTTTCAGCTGTGTAAACGGTGATTATGGCCTGTGGCGCGCGGTTAGCCAATATCCAGCATCATCGCCGCTGAAAAATGGCATAATGTCACTCTGTCACGTATTGAAATGAAAAGTAAAACAATAGTTCTTACGGACTGTCGTCACAGCAAACACGATACGCTATAACACCTGCCACCACGGATAACCCATTTCAGGCTATGAGCACCTTTAAACCATTAAAAACACTCACCTCGCGTCGCCAGATCCTGAAAGCAGGCCTGGCCGCATTAACCTTGTCAGGTATGTCTCGTGCTATCGCTAAGGATGAGACACCGCTTAAAACCAGCAACAGCCACAGCAAACCGAAAGCGAAAAAAGCGGGTGCAAAGCGCATCGTAATGCTTGATCCCGGTCACGGCGGGATTGATACCGGCGCAATTGGCCACAATGGCTCGAAAGAGAAGCATGTGGTGCTGGCGATTGCCAAAAACGTTCGCGCCCAGCTGCGCGCGCGCGGCATTGATGCGCGCCTGACGCGCACCAGCGATAAATTTATCCCCCTTTATGACCGCGTTGAGATTGCCCATCAGCACGGCGCGGATCTCTTTATGTCGATTCACGCCGACGGCTTTACCAACCCGAACGCCGCGGGCGCGTCGGTGTTTGCCCTCTCCAATCGCGGGGCGAGTAGCGCGATGGCGAAATACCTCTCCGATAAGGAGAACGCCGTGGATGAACTGGCGGGCAAAAAAGCGCGTGATAAAGATCATCTGCTCCAGCAGGTGCTGTTTGATTTAGTCCAGACGGATACCATCAAAAACAGCCTGACGCTCGGCTCGCATATCATTAAACAGATCAAGCCGGTGCACCGGCTGCACAGCCGCAATACCGAGCAGGCGGCGTTTGTGGTGCTAAAATCGCCTTCCATTCCATCGGTGCTGGTTGAGACCTCGTTTATTACCAACCCGGCGGAGGAGAAGCTGCTCGGCACCGCTGCGTTTCGCCAGAAGATCGCCACCGCCATCACCGATGGCGTCATGAGCTACTTTAGCTGGTTCGATAATCACAAAGCCCACACGAAGAGGCGCTGATGAGCACTCCTGATGTAGACCCGGTAAAAAACGCCCTGCTTGCCCTGCAGGACTCTATCTGCGCGAAGCTGGCGGCAATTGACGGCGGCAGCTTTATTGAAGATGCCTGGCAGCGTGAGGCGGGCGGCGGTGGACGCAGTCGCGTGCTGCGCGACGGCAGCGTGTTTGAACAGGCGGGGGTTAACTTCTCCCACGTTCATGGTGATGCGATGCCTGCCTCTGCCACCGCGCATCGCCCGGAGCTGGCGGGTCGCAGTTTCGAAGCGATGGGCGTCTCATTAGTGGTGCATCCGCGCAACCCCTATGTGCCGACCAGCCACGCCAACGTACGCTTTTTTATCGCCCAGAAGCCGGATGCCGATCCGGTGTGGTGGTTTGGCGGCGGTTTCGATATGACGCCCTATTACGGCTTCGAAGAGGATGCCATCCACTGGCACCGCACCGCGCGCGATCTCTGCCAGCCCTTCGGCGAAGAGATCTACCCACGTTACAAAAAGTGGTGCGACGACTACTTCTATCTGAAGCACCGCGACGAGCAGCGCGGCGTCGGCGGGCTCTTTTTCGACGATCTCAATACCCCGGATTTTGACCACTGTTTCGACTTTATGCGCGCGGTGGGCGAAGGGTATACCGATGCCTATCTGCCGATTGTCGAGCGGCGTAAAAACACGCCGTGGGGCGAGCGCGAGCGCGATTTTCAGCTCTACCGACGCGGGCGCTACGTGGAGTTTAACCTGGTGTGGGATCGCGGGACGCTGTTCGGCCTGCAAACCGGCGGGCGCACCGAGTCGATTTTGATGTCGATGCCGCCGCTGGTGCGCTGGGAATACAATTACCAGCCCGCCGAAGGCAGCCCCGAAGCGGCGTTAAGCGAATTTATAAAAGTCCGCGATTGGGTGTGACGTTGATGTTGTAGGCCGGATAAGGCGCAGCCGCCATCCGGCAAGGGTGTTACCACGGTGGAATGGTTCCGTTCACCAGGCGCCGGGGAGTTTCATTAATCTCTTATGCGGTGAACGGGACAAGGGGGGGACCGCTCCCCCCTTGTCAATCCCCGCGGCCCCGCGAGGAAATCGGTGCTTCGCACTGCGCTCACCTCCCGCGTGCCTGACGGCGGCCGGCTCGACTCGACATCCTGTCTCGGTTCGCCTCTGTCCGCCATCCATGGCGTCCAGACCTTGTCATTCACGCTTCGGTTCGCCGATTTCAGCGGGGACACAACCCCTCGCTTTCATATTGCAGATAAAAACCGCACCGGTATCGCTGTAAGCGCGTTTTGGTAGGCCGGATAAGGCGTAGCCGCCATCCGGCAATCGGTGCCGCAGAGATAATGCCGGATGGCGCTAACGCTTATCCGGCCTACGAACCTCATCCTGCCGAAGGTTACAACGGCGCGGTCTGCGCCTCGACCACCGCTAACGCCACCATATTGACGATCCGCCGCACGGAGGCGATCGGCGTCAACACATGCACCGGCTTCGCCACCCCCATCAGCACCGGCCCGACGGTTACCCCTTCGGCGCTGGAAACCCGCAGCAGGTTGTAACTGATTCGCGCAGCTTCGACGTTCGGCATAATCAGGATATTCGCCGTCCCCTTCAGCGGGCTGTCGGGCATTCTGTCCTGACGAATTGACTCATCCAGCGCCGCATCGCCATGCATCTCGCCGTCAATCATCAACTCCGGTGCCCGCTCGCGTACCAGCGCTAAGGTCTCACGCATCTTCACCGCCGCTGGCGCGTTAGATGAGCCGTACTGGGAGTGCGAAAGCAGCGCCACGCGCGGTTCAATGCCGAAACGGCGCACCGTCTCCGCCGCCAGCAGGGTGATCTCTGCCAGCTGATCGGCGCTCGGATCTTCATTCACGTAGGTGTCGGCGATAAAGGTGTTGCCGCTTGGCAGCAGCAGCGCATTCATCGCGCCTGCGGCATGCACGCTGTCGCGATAACCAAAGATGTCGCGCACCACGCTGAAGTGCTCATGGTATTCGCCAATGGTGCCGCAGATCATCGCATCCGCTTCACCGCGATGCACCATGATGGCACCAATCACCGTGGTGTTAGCGATCACCGCACGCTGCGCCTGCTCCTGCGTCACGCCCCGGCGCTTCATGATGTTGAAGTACTCCGTCCAGTACTCTTTAAAGCGCGGGTCGGACTCGTTATTCACAATCTCAAAGTCCGCACCGGCGCGAATTTGCAGCCCCAGCTTCTGAATGCGCATCTCAATCACGCTCGGGCGACCGATGAGAATCGGTTTCGCCAGCCCCAGCGTCACCAGCTCCTGGGTGGCATGCAGCACGCGCGGCTCCTCCCCTTCCGTCAGCACCACGCGCTTCGGCGCGCTGCGGGCCTGGGAGAAGATCGGCTTCATAAACAGGTTGGTTTTATAGACAAACTCGGCGAGCTTATCGACATAAGCGTCGAAATCGCTAATCGGCCGCGTCGCCACGCCGGACTCCATCGCCGCCTTTGCCACCGCCGGCGCGATTTTGACAATCAAACGCGGGTCGAAGGGTTTCGGGATCAGGTAATCAGGCCCAAAGCTGAGATCCTGATCGCCATAGGCCGAGGCCACCACTTCGCTCTGCTCGGCGTGTGCCAGCTCGGCGATGGCATGAACCGCCGCCAGCTTCATCTCTTCGTTGATCGCCGTTGCGCCAACATCCAGCGCGCCACGGAAGATAAAGGGGAAGCAGAGCACGTTGTTGACCTGGTTGGGGTAGTCCGATCGGCCGGTGCAGATAATCGCATCCGGGCGCACCGATTTTGCCAGATCCGGCAGGATCTCCGGCTCCGGGTTGGCCAGCGCAAGGATCAGCGGCTGGCGCGCCATCTCTTTCACCATCTCCGGGGTCAGCACTTTTGGCCCCGAGCAGCCAAGGAAGATATCCGCGCCCGCCACCACTTCTGCCAGCGTGCGTTTGCCGCTGTCCTCCACCGCATAGGCGGCTTTGGTCTCTGCCATGTTTGGCTCGCGGTCTTTGTAGATCACCCCTTTCGAGTCACAGACCACAATGTTGTGTTTCTGCATCCCGAGCGCCACCAGCAGGTTCATACAGGCGATGGCCGCCGCGCCCGCGCCGGAAACCACCATGCGCACGTCAGAGAGGTTCTTTTCCACTACCCGCAGGCCATTGAGAATAGCGGCGGTGCTGATGATCGCCGTGCCGTGCTGATCGTCATGGAACACCGGAATGTTCATGCGCTCACGCAGTTTCGCCTCAATGTAGAAGCACTCCGGCGCTTTAATATCTTCCAGGTTAATGCCGCCGAAGGTCGGCTCCAGCGCGGCGACCACGTCAATCAGTTTGTCGGGATCCTGCTCGTCAACTTCGATATCGAACACATCAATACCGGCGAATTTCTTAAACAGAACGCCTTTGCCCTCCATCACCGGCTTACCGGCGAGCGCGCCGATATTGCCAAGGCCGAGCACGGCGGTGCCGTTGGAGATAACGGCCACCAGATTGCCGCGCGCGGTGTATTTGTAGGCTGCCAGCGGGTCTTTCTCAATTTCCAGACAGGGAGCGGCAACACCGGGCGAGTACGCCAGCGCCAGGTCGCGCTGGGTCGCCAGCGGTTTGGTGGGGGAAACCTGAATCTTACCCGGGCGAGGAAACTCGTGAAAATCGAGGGCACTCTGTTTTAATTGGTCGTCCATTAGATGTTCCTTTCACGTTGCTTTCAGCGTCAAGAGTGTTAACGCGTGATGACACTCCAATGCACCGACCAGTATGGCCTTTGTCGGCAGCATAAACTTTGAAGGTCGCCATACTCTGACCATCGCATCAACAAAACTGTTACGTATATCTCCCATCTTTGTTACCTGCTGCAAAACCCCGTAAAGGGCTGCGTCTGCTATGCTTTTTTGTTATGCAGCTCTCATCCTGACAACAGCGCGATGCGACGCGCGTAAATAACACACTGCTTTTTAAGGAGTTATCTTCATGAATTATTTAGACGGCCTGAAACAGTTCACCACCGTAGTGGCGGACAGCGGCGACATCGAATCCATTCGCCATTACCAGCCGGAAGATGCCACCACCAACCCCTCCCTGCTGCTGAAGGCCGCTGGGCTGGGCCACTTTTCCCATCTGGTCGACGACGCGCTGGAGTATGGCAAAGCGCGCGGCAAAACCCAGGAGCAGCAGGTCGCGGAAGCGAGCGACAAACTGGCGGTCAATATCGGTGCGGAAATTCTGAAAAGCATTCCGGGCCGCGTCTCCACTGAAGTCGATGCGCGTCTCTCCTACGACAAAGAGAAGAGCATTGCCAAAGCACGCCGTATCGTTGAGCTTTACCAGGAGCAGGGGATCGATAAGTCACGCATTCTGATCAAACTTGCCTCCACGTGGGAAGGTATCCGCGCGGCGGAAGAGCTGCAAAAAGAGGGTATCGACTGTAACCTGACGCTGCTCTTCTCCTTTGCGCAGGCGCGTGCCTGTGCCGAAGCGGGCGTCTATCTGATTTCGCCGTTCGTCGGGCGCATCTACGACTGGTACAACGACCGCAAACCGATGGACCCGTACGTGGTGGATGAAGATCCGGGCGTCAAATCCGTACGTAATATCTATGACTACTACAAACAGCACCGGTACGAGACCATCGTGATGGGCGCCAGCTTCCGCCGCGTCGAGCAGATCCTTGCCCTCGCCGGCTGTGACCGTCTCACCATCTCGCCTGCCCTGCTGCAAGAGTTGCAGGAGCATGAAGGCACCGTCGAGCGCAAACTGGTGCCGTCGTCCCAGACCTTCTCGCGCCAGGCGAAAATGACCGAAGCGGAGTTCCGCTGGGAACATAATCTCGACCCAATGGCGGTTGAGAAACTCTCTGACGGCATCCGCCAGTTCGCCGTCGACCAGCGCAAACTCGAAGATCTGCTTGCTGCCAAACTTTAACCTTTTGCCACGGAGTGAACTATGTCCCGTAAAGAGCTTGCTAACGCCATTCGCGCCCTGAGTATGGACGCGGTGCAAAAAGCCAATTCCGGCCACCCCGGTGCGCCAATGGGGATGGCGGATATCGCGGAAGTGCTGTGGAACGACTTTCTGCAACACAACCCGGCCGACCCGACCTGGTACAACCGCGACCGCTTTATTCTCTCCAACGGTCACGCCTCGATGCTGCTCTACAGCCTGCTGCACCTCAGCGGCTATGACCTGCCGATCGAAGAGTTGAAGAACTTCCGTCAGTTGCACTCCAAAACGCCGGGCCACCCGGAAATTGGCTACACGCCGGGCGTAGAAACCACCACCGGCCCGCTGGGCCAGGGGCTGGCGAACGCCGTCGGTCTGGCAATTGCCGAGCGCACGCTGGCGGCGCAGTTTAACCGTCCGGGCCATGACATTGTTGATCACTACACCTATGTCTTTATGGGCGACGGCTGTCTGATGGAGGGGATCTCCCACGAAGTCTGCTCGCTGGCGGGCACGCTGGGCTTAGGCAAACTGATTGGCTTCTACGATCACAACGGCATCTCCATTGATGGCGAAACCGAAGGCTGGTTTACCGATGACACCGCCAAACGCTTCGAAGCCTATAACTGGCATGTGATCAGCGAAGTGGATGGTCACTCTGCGGAAGCAGTGAAAAAGGCCATTGAAGAGGCGCAGCAGGTCAAAGATAAGCCGACGCTGATTATCTGCCGCACGGTGATTGGTTTTGGCTCGCCGAACAAAGCGGGCAAAGAGGAGTCCCACGGTGCGGCGCTCGGCGATGAAGAAGTGGCGCTGACCCGCAAACAGCTTGGCTGGAACTACGGTCCGTTCGAGATCCCGAAAGAGATCTATCAGGCGTGGGATGCTCACGATCGCGGTGCGAAAGCCCAGCAGTCGTGGAATGAGAAACTGGCAGCGTGGGAGAAAGAGTTCCCGGATCTGGCAGCCGAATTCAAGCGCCGCATGAGCGGTGGACTGCCGGAGAACTGGGAGCAGCTCACCTCCGAGTACATCAACAACCTGCAGGCCAACCCGGCGAAAATCGCCAGCCGTAAGGCATCACAAAACACCCTTAACAGCTATGGCCCGGTGCTGCCGGAACTGCTTGGCGGCTCGGCGGATCTGGCGCCAAGTAACCTCACCATCTGGTCAGGCTCCACCTCGATTAAAGAGGATGCCGCCGGGAACTACATTCACTACGGTGTGCGTGAGTTCGGCATGACGGCAATTGCTAACGGCATCGCCCACCACGGCGGTTTCGTGCCCTACACTGCAACCTTCCTGATGTTCGTTGAGTATGCCCGCAACGCGGCGCGTATGGCGGCGCTGATGAAAGCGCGGCAGATCATGGTCTACACCCATGACTCAATCGGCCTTGGCGAAGATGGCCCGACGCACCAGGCGGTTGAGCAGATTGCCAGCCTGCGTCTGACGCCAAACTTCAGCACCTGGCGCCCCTGTGACCAGGTGGAAGCGGCAGTTGGCTGGAAACTGGCGATTGAGCGCCATAACGGCCCGACAGCGCTGATCCTCTCACGTCAGAACCTTGCCCAGATGGAGCGAACCCCGGAGCAGGTCAAGGCGATCAGCAAAGGCGGTTATATCCTGAAAGATAGCGACGGCAAGCCGGATCTGATCCTGATTGCTACCGGCTCTGAAATGGAGATCACCATGAAGGCCGCTGAGCAACTGAGCAGCGAAGGCGTGAAGGTGCGGGTAGTTTCGCTGCCTTCCACGGATATCTTTGATGCCCAGGATGAAGCGTGGCGCGAATCGGTGCTGCCATCGGATGTCAGCGCGCGCGTCGCGGTAGAAGCCGGGATTGCCGATTACTGGTACAAGTATGTTGGTCTGAAGGGCGCGATTGTCGGCATGACCGGCTATGGCGAGTCCGCGCCGGCGGAGAAACTCTTCCCTTACTTCGGCTTTACCGTTGAGAACATCGTGGCGAAAGCCAAAGCGGTTCTTAAGAAGTAATCTTCAGGCGCGCCCGCTTCGGCAGGCGCGCTTTCTCTTATTTCACTACCTGCAACGCTTCGCTCTCTTGCGGCGTGACAATCTCTTCCTGCTTCTCATCCCATAGCGCTTTTTTCACCAGCACAAAGCCCGGATGCTGGGGATCGCGCTTCACCAGCGCGGCAGCGTCGTCATCTTCCTGCACATTGCTGTTATAGGGGAAGGAGGGCACGGATTTAATCCACTCTCCCTGCTGGATATCGTAGACGTAGACCACGTTCCACGCGCTGGTCCACCATTGCGGGAAGATCACCACCCGATCGCGACCGCTGTCGTCAAGACCGGAGAGCGTCTCTACGGTGGCGCCAATACACTGCGGCAGCGTGGCAGGTTTGATAGCCGGGTTGCTGCTCCACAGCGAGCAGTCGCAGTCGCCCTCTTGCGTACAGCTGCCACCAGAGTGCGGATCGCGGGCACTGACCCACACCGTCTCTTTCGTAACGCCGTCGAATTTGCCCTTAGTCAGCGCGCCCTGCACCGCCGCCTCTTTCTGATTCAGGCGGGTAAGCAGATCCGTTTCGCCGCTGATGCGCCAGCCCGCCGGTTGATGCTGGAGGGTTAACTGCGCGGGGTAATTTTTAAGCTTGTCAGCCTCCAGCCCGGCCTGTTTGACAAAATCGACCTCAACATTGCCCGTGCTGCTTTCATTGATATCAAGCGTGGTGATGATGCGCTGGGTGAAGTGCGGCGCGCGGGCAGCGAAATCCTGCTGCTTGTGCAGCACCGCGTCGCGGGAGAGGTTTTCACCAAACCAGTTCACCTGGTCGGCATAGAGATCGCTTGCATCGGCCTTGCCGTTGAGATGGCTGTTCCAGCGCTCAACCTGCGCAGCGATGGCCTTATTGTCGGCGGCGGTAAGTTCAGCTCTGGCAGGCAGAGCGGCGATAAAAGCCAGGCTTAAGGCAAGCCATGGCGTAAACAGAGGTTTCATTATTCCCTTCCCGATTGCGGTGTGCGGGCGGATTATAATGAGCGCGGGGCGGTTTCGTCACTCGCTTATCGCGTGACCCACAAAGTTGGCCATGAATCCGGGCCGTGCCAGCTGTCGCAGGTTGGCTCCTGGGCGTAACGCACGAGGCGGAAATTCTGCCCGTCGAAACGCCAGCGGCTGGCGACGCCGCAGTCTGCGAGGCCTCGCCCTTTCGCCAGCGTTGTCAGCTCGCGGCTCTTCTCATTAAACGAGGCATTCATCAGCTCCATCTCGCTGTTGCCGTTATCCGGGGAGAAGGGCAGGCGCAGACGCACCAGGCGGGAGATAAACGGTTTTTGCCGCGAGACAAGCCAGGCGAGATCGACCACGTTGTAAGCGCCCGCTTCGCAATCAATCATCAGCAGCGCTTTGTCATTGGTCAGAGCATAGACCCGTACCTGGCGGCGCGCCGGGTCGAGGGAGCACTGGGTGTTGCTCATTCGCCAGTTGCCGTAATCAAGCAGATCGTTGAGTTGCTGGTGGGTTAAGGGCGCGGGGGCCGCAGTGGGGTGAACAACCTCTTTTAAGGCGGGCGCAGGCGGCACGCTCAGCGGCGGGCTGACCCCTTTTTTGATCCACGCCGTTTTACTGCCGACACGCTTTTGCTGCGCGTCAATAAACAGCAGCGCGGCTTTCAGCCCGGCGAGTGAAATACGCCCCTGCCCGCTCTGCAAGGTAATGGTCTGCCCCTCCTGGATAGTCTCCAGCAGCGCGGCAACGGTTTGCGGGTTGCTGGTCATCAGATGCCACGGCGCGATCTTCCACTCCGTATTGGCCATCTTCAGCGGTTGACCATCAAGCAGCAGTCGCCCGGCAATCGGCGGCGCTTTGCCCGCCGGAATACCGATGCCGCCGAGATCGATGCGCAGCGCAGCATCGGCACGCGCCCCGGCGCTGCGCTCAAGGCTCATCACCAGCCCGGCGTGTTCGCCAATATTGCGCGCTACGCAAAAATTCTGGTTATTACAGGTAACTTGCCAGTCGGAGAAGGTTTTCTGTGCGGGCGCGGCCCATAGAGCGGGTGCGGTGCAAAGACCGAAAAGGAGAGTGAGTACGCTGCGATAACGCATGAATGGTGCAACCCCGGAAGAATAGACGCAAAACTGGCGTATCTTTACTCCCGCGGTTGACCGGCTCAATCGGATTTATCGGATAGCTTCATGCGAAAGTTGGTAGGGGGTAGAAAAAGCGCGTCACGCCATCAGTCCGGAGGTTTGCAGATACTGCAGTAAAATGACCGCCTTACCGTCGCGGATCTCGCCGCTTGCTACCATTGCCAGCGCCTGTTCAAACGGCAGCTCCAGCACTTCAATATCTTCATCTTCCACGCCACCACCGTCGTTGGCGCGCTGCGCATCGCTATATTCGGCGACAAAAAAGTGTACGATTTCGGTTACGCCGCCTGGCGACATATAGAGTTCGAATACTTTACGCACCTCACCCACCTGATAGCCGGTCTCTTCAACCGCCTCTTTGCGGATGCACACTTCCGGCTCGTCGTCGTCCAGCAGACCGGCGCAGGCTTCAATCAGCATGCCGCTCTCGTTGCCATTCACCCAACTGGCGATACGGAACTGGCGGATAAGCACCACGCTCTGTTTTTCGCGGTTATAAAGCAGAATCGTCGCGCCGTTGCCGCGGTCATACACTTCACGTTTATGGCGGATGACCTCGCCGTTCTGACGCGTCAAATCGTAGGTGATATTGCGCAGGACAAAGTAGTTTTCGGAGAGGATTTTATCTTTAATCACAGCGATTTTTAGCGACATAGCAGGCTCCAGAAGAGAAACAGAATGGCGTTATAGTACGCGTCCGGGCCTGCTTTGTCGCCGTACCGTTAATGTTTCTCCGGCGGGTTAATCCCGAGCCACGCCATCATTCCCTGCGCCGCATGACGCCCCTCAGCCATTGCCGTAACCACCAGATCGGCACCGCGCACCGCATCACCACCGGCAAAAATCTGCGGATGCGAGGTCTGATACCGGTAAGGGGAGTTAACGCTTGCGGCGATGCGCCCCCACTCATCCACCTGCACCCCAAGGCACGACAACCACGGCATCGAATGGGGGTTGAAGCCAAAGGCCATGATCACCGCATCGGCGGGCATAATAAACTCGCTGCCCGCTATCGCCACCGGACGACGGCGGCCTTTCGCGTCCGGCTCACCGAGCTGGGTGCGCTGTAAGCGAATGCCGCTCACCTTGCCCTCTTCATCCACTTCAATGTTGACTGGCTGGACGTTGAACTCAAAGTTCGCCCCCTCGTCGCGGGCGTTTTTCACCTCTTTTTTCGAGCCGGGCATATTGGCTTCATCCCGGCGGTAAGCACAGGTAACCTGCGCTGCGCCGTGACGCAGCGCGGTACGCACGCAGTCCATCGCCGTATCGCCGCCGCCCAGCACCACCACGTTAAGCCCGGCGGTGTCGATAAACGGCTCATCCACCGTAGTCTTAAGCCCCATCAGCTGTTTGGTATTGGCAATCAGGAACGGTAACGCATCGTAGACGCCCGGCGCCTCCTCATTGGGCAGGTTGGCTTTCATCGAGCGGTAAGTGCCGACGCCGACGAACACCGCGTCAAACTCTTCAAGCAGCTGCTCCATGGGGCGATCTTTGCCGATTTCACAATTAAGCTCGAAACGGATGCCCATCGCGCTGAAGATTTCGCGCCGCCGCACCAGCAGGGATTTGTCGAGTTTGAAGGCCGGAATACCGAAGGTGAGCAGGCCGCCGATTTCCGGGTGGCGATCGAAGACGGTGGCGCTGACGCCGTGGCGGGCCAGCACGTCGGCGCACGCCAGCCCCGCAGGCCCTGCGCCGATAATCGCCACGCGCTTATCGACGGGCTTCACCTGCCGCAGGTCGGGCCGCCAGCCTTGCGCCAGCGCCTGATCGGAGATGTAACGCTCAATATTACCGATGGTGACCGCGCCGGAGGCATCGCGCAGAGTACACGACCCTTCGCAGAGGCGATCCTGCGGGCAGACGCGGCCGGTGATCTCCGGCAGGCAGTTGGTCTGGTGCGAAAGCTCCACCGCCGCGGCGATATCGCCAGCTTTTACGCGCTCAATCCACTGGGGAATATGGTTATGCAGCGGGCAGCGCCATTCGCAGATGCTGTGCTCGCCGCAGGTTAAGCAGCGCTGCGCCTCCTGCTGCGCCTGCACGGGTCGAAACGGCAGGTAGATCTCATCAAAGCCGCTTTTCCGCGCCGCGATCGCCAGCGTCTCCGGCTCGCCGCGCGCGGCGGTACTACGCAGCTGGCGCATTTTGCTGTCGTTCTGCGCCGGAAGATCGTGCCACGGCAGCGCCTGCTGGCTGGCGGTGCGCAATCGCCGCGCTTTCGCCATCTTTGCCAACGTCTCTGCGTTGACTAAGGTGAGCGCATCCGCCGGGCAGTTCTCCACGCAGGCCGGGCCTGCTGCGCGCTGCGCGCAGAGATCGCATTTGTGGGCGGTCGCTTTCACCTGCCCGTCTGCGCCCGTGACCAGCACCTGCATCGTGCCGAACGGGCAGGCGACAACGCAGGATTTGCAGCCGATACATTTCTGCTGATTAACCTGCACCGCATCATCGACGCGGGTGATGGCTCCGTTCGGGCAGCTGCGCGCGCAGGGGGCGGCTTCGCAGTGGTGACAGGTCACCGCGCTGTTGTGCCGGGGATGTTTGATAACGGTAATACGTGGGTAAAACACATCAGGGGTAAGGGGATGCTGCTCGTCGTTGTGCGCCATTACGCAGGCCACTTCGCAGGCATGACATCCAATACAGTGCTGGCTATTCGCCATAATAAAACGGTTCATGGCACCCTTCTTGATTGGCTGGATAAACCTTATCTTTTATATGACTACTCTATTTACCGGGGTGCCTGCGGGCAGGCAATGTCCGTTTGCCCAGAAAGGTTATCTATTTGTCACGAACATGTAGCAGATCAATTTATCTCTGCTTTTCAGAAAAGTTGCAGGCCTGCGCAATCGCGCCGGATGGTCTACAGTCCCTGTAATCGTCTCTTTGCTGGACGAAAGCTAAGTAAAGGTAAAGAATCGACGTTGAGAGTGGGTTCGCGTAGCAGAAAATTTGGCTTAAATTGCGTTCTGCCTCGTGATGCCTCAATCGGGCATGATAATTTACACTTTCTCCTTTATTTCTCCACGATTGGTGTCGCTATTACCGCTACATTGAGGCGGTTATTCTCACCCTAATCATGCGCAGCAATATGAGGTCCTGTTTCTGATGGCGAACTTTTTTATCGATCGCCCCATTTTCGCGTGGGTGCTGGCGATCCTGATCTGTCTGACCGGGGCGCTCGCCATTAGCTCATTGCCCGTTGAGCAATACCCCGATTTAGCGCCGCCAAATGTGCGTATCACCGCCAACTACCCCGGTGCGTCGGCGCAGACCCTGGAAAACACCGTCACGCAGGTGATTGAGCAGAATATGACCGGGCTCGATAACCTGATGTATATGTCCTCGCAAAGCAGCGCCACGGGCCAGGCGTCGATCACCCTGAACTTCCGCGCCGGTACCGACCCCGATGAAGCGGTGCAGCAGGTGCAAAACCAGTTGCAGTCCGCGATGCGCAAGCTGCCGCAGACCGTGCAGAACCAGGGGGTGACGGTGCGCAAAACCGGCGATACCAACATCCTCACCATCGCGTTTGTCTCCACCGACGGGTCGATGGATAAGCAGGATATTGCCGACTATGTGGCGAGTAACATTCAGGACCCGTTAAGCCGCGTCAACGGCGTCGGCGATATCGACGCCTACGGCTCGCAGTACGCCATGCGCATCTGGCTCGACCCGTCGAAGCTCACCAGTTATCAGCTCACCACCGGCGATGTGACCCGTGCGATTACCTCACAGAATGCGCAGATTGCCGTTGGTCAACTGGGCGGCACCCCATCCGTTGACCGCCAGGCGCTGAATGCCACCATCAATGCGCAGTCGCTGTTACAGACGCCGGAGCAGTTCCGCGCTATTACCCTGCGCGTCAATCCTGACGGGTCGGAAGTGCGTCTTGGCGATGTGGCAACCGTCGAACTGGGTGCGGAGAAGTATGACTATCTCAGCCGTTATAACGGCAAAGCCGCCTCCGGGCTGGGGGTGAAGCTGGCCTCCGGGGCGAATGAGATGGAGACGGCAGAGCTGGCGCTCCAGCGGCTCGATGAGCTGTCGCACTACTTCCCTCATGGCCTTGAGTACAAAGTGGCCTATGAAACCGCCTCGTTTGTTAAAGCCTCAATCATTGATGTGGTGAAGACGCTGCTCGAAGCGATTGTGCTGGTGTTTGTAGTGATGTACCTCTTTTTGCAGAACTTCCGCGCCACGCTGATCCCGACTATCGCCGTGCCGGTGGTGCTGCTGGGCACCTTTGGCGTGCTCTACTCCTTTGGCTACAGCATCAACACCCTGACCATGTTTGCGATGGTGCTCGCCATTGGCCTGCTGGTGGATGATGCGATTGTGGTGGTGGAGAACGTCGAGCGCATTATGAGCGAAGAGGGCCTGTCGCCGCGCGAGGCGACACGCAAATCGATGGGGCAGATTCAGGGCGCGCTGGTCGGCATTGCGATGGTGCTCTCCGCCGTGTTTGTGCCGATGGCCTTCTTCGGCGGCACCACCGGCGCCATCTATCGCCAGTTCTCAATCACCATTGTTTCGGCGATGGTGCTCTCGGTGCTGGTGGCGATGATCCTGACACCAGCCCTCTGCGCCACGCTGCTTAAGCCGCTGCACAAAGGCGAGCAGCACGGGCAGAAAGGTTTCTTCGGCGCCTTCAACCGGGTCTTCAACCGTAATGCCGACCGCTATCAAAATGCGGTGGGTAAAATCCTCCACCACGCTCTGCGCTGGATCCTGCTTTATCTGCTGCTGATTGGCGTGATGGTGCTGCTGTTTATGCGCCTGCCCACCTCATTTCTGCCGCTGGAGGATCGCGGCATGTTTACCACCTCCATTCAGTTGCCGAGCGGCTCAACGCAGCAGCAGACGCTGAAGGTGGTGCAGAAGGTCGAGCACTACTTCTTCACTCATGAGAAAGAGAATGTGCAGTCGGTGTTCGCGACCGTCGGCTCCGGCCCCGGCGGCAACGGGCAAAACGTTGCCCGTCTCTTTATTCGCCTGAAGGACTGGGAGTCGCGTGATACCACGGACGGCAGCGCCTTTGCCATTATCGAGCGCGCCACCAAAGCCTTTAGCCGCATTAAAGAGGCGCGCGTCTTTGCCGGTAGCCCGCCGGCGATCAGCGGTATGGGCAGCTCCGCCGGGTTTGATATGGAGTTGCAGGATCACGCCGGTGCCGGTCACGATGCACTGATGGCGGCGCGCGACCAGCTGATTCAGCTCGCCTCGCAGGATCCGGCTCTGACCCGCGTGCGCCACAACGGCCTGGATGACAGCGCGCAGTTACAGATTGATATCGACCAGCGCAAAGCGCAGGCGTTGGGCGTCTCGATTGATGATATTAACGACACGCTGAAGACCGCCTGGGGCTCCAGCTACGTTAACGACTTTATGGATCGCGGCCGCGTGAAGAAGGTCTATGTGCAGTCGGCGGCGAAATTCCGCATGCTGCCGGATGACATCAACCGCTGGTATGTCCGCAATAGCAGCGGCGGGATGGTGCCCTTCTCCGCCTTTGCCACCTCGCACTGGCAAACCGGCTCGCCGCGTCTTGAGCGCTACAACGGTTATGCGGCGGTAGAGATAGTCGGCGAAGCTGCGCCGGGCGTCAGTACCGGTACGGCGATGGATGTGATGGAGAAATTAGTGCGCCAGCTGCCGGCCGGCTTTGGTCTTGAGTGGACGGCGATGTCCTATCAGGAGCGGCTCTCCGGCGCGCAGGCGCCTGCGCTCTACGCCGTCTCGCTGCTGGTGGTTTTCCTCTGCCTGGCCGCGCTGTATGAGAGCTGGTCGGTGCCCTTCTCGGTGATGCTGGTGGTGCCGCTGGGCGTGATTGGCGCGCTGGTGGCGACCTGGATGCGCGGGCTGGAGAACGACGTCTACTTCCAGGTGGGGCTGCTGACGGTGATTGGCCTCTCGGCGAAGAACGCGATTTTGATTGTTGAGTTTGCCAACGAGATGAATGCCCGCGGCGAAGATCTGCTCGCCTCGACGCTGCACGCCTGCCGCCAGCGTCTGCGGCCAATCCTGATGACCTCGCTGGCCTTTGTCTTTGGCGTGCTGCCGATGGCGACCAGCACCGGTGCAGGCTCAAGCAGCCAGCACGCGGTCGGCACCGGGGTGATGGGCGGGATGATTTCCGCCACGGTGCTGGCGATCTTCTTTGTCCCGCTCTTCTTTGTGCTGGTGCGCCGCCGCTTCCCGCTTAAGGCGAAACCGCGCTAATCGCAGGCAACAAAAAAGGCGACTGGATTCAGGTCGCCTTTTTTACGTGGATATTATTATTAAGCCGTCACTGCTCAATCATTCGTCTGAAAATTATTTACGAAGCATGCCTTCGATAAAATCTTTCCAGTTCCCCATTTCGTGTTCAATCATAACTACCTCTCTTATTATTACGGCCATTCTACTCAATGCCCGGATGTGCTGTGAAGCTATTTAAACCAATCGAATTAATCGCTCTTTACCGGGCATTTCTCTTTGGCTTGGGCTTACTATGCGCCGCTCTGCGGCCTCATACTGTGATTAACGGCAATATTTCCCAAAAACTTGAGGGCTAAATGAAATGGCGATCACATTGTCAGATAAATCTTTAGTTTTGTTATTACGCGATGAACTAGCGGTGACCAAAAGTTATTTAACTAAAATCACCCAACTCACCATTAAGTGAATTATTATTACCACGCGAATGATATTCGAATTAGATTCCGTTATTCTAATTTTCTGTTCGAATAAGGCAAAAAAGAGACAAAAGGATTCAACATGATCACCATGTACGGCATCAAAAATTGCGACACCATCAAGAAAGCCCGCCGCTGGCTGGAGGCTGAGCAGGTTGAATACCGCTTTCATGATTACCGCGTCGACGGGATTGATGCAGATCTGCTGCGCCCCGCTGTCGCAGAGCTTGGCTGGGAAGCGCTGCTGAATACGCGCGGAACCACCTGGCGCAAGCTGGATGAAGCGCAGCGCGCGGCCGTCGTTGACGCCGAGAGCGCCATTGCCTTAATGGTTGAAATGCCTGCAATGATCAAACGACCATTGCTCTGCGCGCCCGGTAAGCCTATGCTGCTGGGTTTCAATGAATCCAGTTATGGGAAGTTTATTCACGAGGTGTAGTTTATGTCATGCCCGGTTATTGAGCTGACGCAGCAGCTTATTCGTCGCCCTTCTCTGAGTCCCGATGATGCGGGATGCCAGGCGCTGATGATTGAACGTCTGCGCGCTATCGGTTTCACCGTTGAGCCGATGGATTTTGGCGACACGCAGAACTTCTGGGCATGGCGCGGCCAGGGAGAGACGCTGGCGTTTGCCGGTCATACGGACGTTGTCCCGGCGGGCGATGTCGACCGCTGGATCAACCCACCTTTCGAACCCACCATTCGCGACGGCCTGCTGTTTGGCCGCGGCGCGGCGGATATGAAAGGCTCGCTGGCGGCGATGGTGGTTGCCGCCGAGCGTTTCGTGGCACAGCACCCACAGCACAGAGGCCGCCTCGCCTTTCTTATTACCTCTGATGAAGAGGCCAGCGCCACCAACGGCACGGTAAAAGTGGTTGAAGCGCTGATGGCGCGCAACGAACGTCTCGATTACTGCCTGGTAGGCGAACCGTCGAGCACCGAAGTGGTGGGCGACGTGGTAAAAAATGGCCGTCGCGGCTCCATGACCTGCAACCTGACCATTCATGGCGTGCAGGGACACGTGGCCTATCCGCATCTGGCGGATAACCCGGTTCATCGCGCGGTACCGATGTTAACCGAGCTGGTGGGCATTGAGTGGGATCGCGGCAATGACTACTTCCCGCCGACCAGCATGCAGATCGCCAACGTTCAGGCCGGCACCGGCAGCAATAATGTCATTCCCGGCGAGCTGTTTGTGCAGTTCAACTTCCGCTTCAGTACCGAACTGACGGACGAGATGATCAAAGCGAAAGTGCAGGCGCTGCTGGAGAAATATCAGCTGCGCTACTCCGTGGAGTGGTGGGTTTCAGGCCAGCCGTTCCTGACCGGACGCGGCAAACTGGTGGATGCGGTGGTTAACGCCATTGAGCACTATAATGAGATTAAACCGCAGTTGTTGACCACCGGCGGCACTTCCGATGGCCGTTTTATCGCGCGGATGGGCGCACAGGTTGTCGAGCTTGGGCCGGTGAACGCAACGATTCACAAAATTAACGAATGCGTAAACGCCGCAGATCTGCAACTGCTGGCGCGGATGTACCAGCGCATTATGGAACAACTCATCGCCTGACGGGCTGGAGGTTCGCATGGATTGGCTGTCAAAATATTGGTGGATTCTGGTGCTGGTTTTTTTAGTCGGCGTGTTGATAAACGTGATCAAAGATCTTAGCCGCGTCGATCATAAAAAGTTTCTCGCCAACAAGCCGGATCTGCCGCCGCATCGTGATTTCAACGATAAGTGGGATGACGAGGATGACTGGCCGAATAAGGACCAGCCGAAGAAGTAACCTTTCACCCCCGTTTGGGGGTGAATCTTTTATAGCAGCTCAATGATGTCATCATCGTTCGGCTTGCCGCCGCTTAACGCCTCATCAAAGTAGTGCTTCGGCACGGTGTACTGCAAATGATGCAGCGCCAGCGCCATGCTGCGATCGTCAATCGCATGTCCCAGGTCTTCAACGATATCGAGCGTGATATCGCCGCCTAACGCCGCAACCGCCTCTTCCGCTTTCACCGCCCAGGCCAGATCGATCACCGGATCGTCGCCGCCGTGGATCAAGTGAATGGTATTAGTAGTGGCAACCCGCTGCGGCAAGCTGGCGTAACGACCGTTAAAAGCAATCACGCGTGAGGCGAGATCCGGCTGCGCCTTAATCCCCTCCAGCGCCATAATCGCCCCCTGCGAAAAGCCAATCAGCGCCGTGGCAAGCGGGCTGATGCCGCTCTTCTGCTGCCAGTAGCGCACCACCTCAATAAATTGCGGCATCACCGCATCGACGCGCTGCTGGCGGTTCTCTTCACTGATATTGCCGACGGAGAACCACTGGCGACCGGGTGCAGCACCGCTCGCCTCAACGCCGCCGATGCTGACAATCAGCGCGTCGGGAAAGGCTGGCGCGAACCAGCGACCAATCTCGCCCATTGAAACCGGGTTATCGCCGACGCCGTGGAACAGCAACAGCAGTTGCTTCGCAGGGCTTGTCGGGCGTTGCACAACAAAATGGGCATCTTTCATCAGGATCTCCTTAACGTGTCAGGTGCAGTCTACGCCGGACAAAAAGAGTGACAATGCCATTTAACTGATGGAGATCGTTAAAAAAACTGTCTGGCCTGCACCTGCTTTTTCAGGGTGTCTGTACGCACTTCATCACCTGCCCGCAGCGCCAGACCGGCTTCGGTGCGCTGCTGCGCCAGTAGCGCTTTGCGCCCCGGTAAGCCTAAACGCGCGCAGAGCTGTGCCTCGCGCTCAGAGTGGACAAGCTGTCCACGCAGCGCCGGGAGCGGTAAATCGCTCTGCGCAAGCAGGCGTGAAAGTGCGCCAGTGGCGGCCGAGAGCGGGCGATGGGCAAAAGCAAACCCGGCCAGCTCCAGCCAGTCCTCATCATTAAGGGTAGACCCCAGGATAGGTGGCAGAGCTAACTTTTCCCCCTGCCAGTGAGAAAGCCACGGGAGATCGCGCGCCAGACGCTGCTGCTCATGCTCCGCCAGCGCATGCCCGGCCTCGCTTAACGGTAACAGCGCCATGGCGGTAAAGCAGCCGCTGCTCGCCTCTCGCTGGCTGCCAAGACGCACCAGCATAAAGCCGCAGCGCTGCCAGAAGTGCCACAACGCCTGGGTAAAGCCAAAGCTGACCGACAGATAGTCGCAGTTGCTGCCCCGCGCCTGCGCCACCAGCGCGCGGCCAATGCCTTCCCGCTGGCAGTGAGGATGCACGGCAATGCGGCTGATGCGCCGCCCGCGCAGCGTCGCGGCCAGCGGGCTGCCGCCGTGCGCAGCGAGAGATTGCGCCACCAGGTTGCCGCGCGGGCGGCGAAAACCGGCCCATACCGCCTGGCTTAATTCAGGCGATAAACCGCCCTCCTCCACCAGCCAGAGCGCGCCGACAATCTGTTCTGCTTTTTTCGCCAGCCAGAAGTGCTGGCCTGGCGCATCCATCATGCGCCGCAGATCGAGCGGCGAGGTGCGGTAGTGAGCGCTCGCCAGCAGGCGATAGAGTGCGGCAGGCTGCGCAGGATGACGCTGCCAGGTGCTGGCAGGCAACGGTGCTACCGTGAGCGGGCCGGTGGGTTTATCCGTGGCAACAGCGTCATCAAGCAGTAACAGATCGGCCACCGCACGCTCAAGGGGGCAACCTGCCGCCCAGCGCAGAGGCGTGGTCAGTGCGCGGTGGCGCAAGTGCGGGAAACCGGCGCAAAACTTCAGTAAAAAACCCTGCCCGGTGCCTTCATACCCCTGCACCGTGGTGGTTAACAGCACATGGCTAAAGGCGGCGGTCAGGGTATGCAGCAGCGGGCCTGGAATCGCCGCAGCTTCATCGACAATCAGCCAGCCGGGCTGGCTTCCCTGCTGGTTTATCCGCTCGGCCAGTGCATCGGGGGCGATAAAATCAAACTTTTCGCCTGCGTAGTGCGCAAGCACATCGGTGGCGGCGCGCGTCGGCGCAGTTACCACCGCGGGCGAGGTTAGGGTTGCGATATGCATTCCGGCGAGAGCGGATTTACCGCGTCCGCGCGGCGCGGTTACTACCATCACGCCAGGCGGCATCTCAGCCAGTTCGGCCAGGATCGCCGCCTGCTCGCGCTGCGGCGCACCGCTGGCGGGATGCCAGCCAGCGCGGGGTGGGAAATCAGGAACAGGTTGCGCGCCCCCTTCACGCCAGAGCAGCGTCTGCCCGTCGTGAAAAAGAGTACGGCGAAAGTGGTCAACAAAAACCGGCGTGGGGATGGGATCGGCGGTGTCGCTCCAGCGGCGGCTGTCAGCGTCCGGCTGCTGCGCCCAGCGATCGAGCGGCGGAACCACTAGCAGCAGCCAGCTTCCCGCTTTTAGCGTGCCGCTGAGGGCGGCAAAAGCGGCAACATCAAAGCCGTCGCGCGCATCAAACACCGCATGGCTAAACTCGCGTCCGAGCAACGTGGTGAGCGCGCGCGGCGAGCAGTGCTGCGGCCCGTCGCCCTCTTCACCCACCCACAGCCAGTCGCCGGGGAGCGCATCGCGCAGTTTTCCTGCCTGATCGGCACACCACGCCGCGCTGCCGGAGAGCACCAGCAGGCGACGGATCCCTTCCCGCGCCATCTGCGCGCTCAGTGTA